>CAYRHY010000007.1:0-1418 GCA_964424235.1 uncultured Candidatus Saccharibacteria bacterium | reverse complement strand
CGCTGCGTGTATTTTGGACCATGATGCTTTTGTGTGCGGGCACCGTGCTCATCATAATTTGGTTTGGCGAGGGCCTCGAACATACAGGATATGCCTGGATCTTTAGGCTCGCTCCAACACTATTCGTTATAGGGTTTGCAAGCTTCCTTATTTGGGCACCACTTATGGTGTACAAGTTTTATGCGAAGCTTCAGTAAGGGAGCTGTTAAGAGATTTGACAAATATCTAATAATGTATTAAATTAGATGTGAGCTACTGTCTTGCGTGCACCTGTGGATTGCACCAAAAGTGCCCATGGTAACGTAAGGAATAGTAGAAGAGTTCATAAAAAGAGAACATCACACTGAGCGGAGGATATTCGCCGCGCAATGTGTAGCCCTCTTTTTACACCAGTTCAACAACAGTGGAGTTGATGCATGCAACGAGATGATATCAAGGATGCTCTTGAAAAAGCTCCTCGGTTTCCGGACTGTCCAAACCCAATCTTTTGTCAGTGCGCGGCTGACGCACTAGCGTTTGGAGAGGAGCCAGAGGACATTCAGAAGGGTTGCTTGCTGGCTCGGGGAGCAGCGCAGATTGTTCAGTCTCAGCGGGCCCGTGCCGCCGAATCTGATGAAAGTAAGTAAACCTTACGATAAAAGCCTCACTGCTAACACCGCAAACCTCGGCGAGATGGAAATTCCATCTCGCGCCAGAGGGGCGGTTTTTTATTTTTTTGAATTGTTCACTTGCTAAGAATCCTATTTTAATGCATGGTGTATTTTAGTTGGTATGTCAGTTCGGTAAGGGGGATGTGAAATTGCATAAGGAGCTCACTTTGGCTCAGCCAGGAGATTTGGTCTTTGCGCGGTGTATAAGCCTGAAACAACACAGGGAGAGACAGGCAGATACCTATGAATTTGGCATCGTACTCCAGGATGCACAAGATGGGACCGTGCTTATCCAATCTTTAGTTGGATCAATAAGACGGTGTTATGGGCCCCATGATGCCATTATTGTTCCTGAAGATGCGCTCACAGCAGAAGCGTTGCTGGCCCTGCAGGATGGAGTCCAGAGATGGTGGGGGCGCAGACCCGTACAGGCAGCATAATTGCAAATTTTTTCTGACTTGATAACGTAAGGCCAGGACAGAACCAGAGGCGATACGCTGCCCAGTAGGCCATAGGTCCTTTCTCGGCGGAAAGGCCTTGAAGCACGAACACTGCGTGTTAGCCTGTGGTGGGCTACCCAGGTTGTTTGCTTGAGACACAAAGCTTTGTGCGGCGCCATCTTAGCTAAGTCGGCTCGCGACAACCTGGGTGGTTTCCCAATTTGTTAGGTTTGAGAATTAAATAAGGGCGGCCTGCATGTGCAGACCGCCCTTTACTTTTTGATTTAATCTTGTATAAAAAGTGTAGAAGCAATTGAGGAGGGTACCC
>CAYRHY010000006.1:0-42984 GCA_964424235.1 uncultured Candidatus Saccharibacteria bacterium | reverse complement strand
TTTTCGCCCGCAATGACACCGGTCGTTTTTTTAGAGACCGATTCTGAGACTGTCGCACCTAACTTGCGCAACAATTCTTTCACTTCATCCCGATCATATTTCTCTAGAGTGCCGGTGACCACATACGTCTGCCCTGAGAGGGGTAGCATTTGGGCATTTTGCTGGTATACCTCGTTAGAAATGGTGAGTACTTTTTTCAGCCGCTGTATAAGTTCTTTATTTTCGTGCTCAGCAAACCACTCTACTATTGCGTGCGCCACAATATCGCCAATACCCACAATGGTGCGCAGCGTCTCTTCTTTTGCTTTTGCGAGCGCATCGATAGTGCCAAAATGTTGCGCGAGCAAGAGTGCTGTCTCCTCCCCCACATGCGGCAGCGAGAGACCGGTGAGTACCCGTGCAAGCGTGGTGTGTGATGCCTTTTTAATAGAAGCGATGAGTTTTTTAGCAGAGATCTCAGCAAAGCCTTCGAGGGTTAGCAGATCACCCTCTTTGAGCGTAAAGAAGTCGTCAACATGCTGTATTAATTGTTTTTCAAGCAGTGCATCAACAGCTGAAGGCCCGAGACCTTCGATGTTGAGCGCTCCCTTGCTCGCAAAGTGGCGGAATCGTCGGCGCACCTGCGCAAAAGAATTTTTATATACACAACGCCATGCAGCAGTGCCCGGCACGCGCTCGATCGATCCATCGCCACCACACTCCATCACGGTCTTTGGCCACTGATAGGGCTTGCTGTTTTTTGGTCGCAACTCAACGAGCACCTGCACAATGTCTGGGATCACGTCGCCAGCTTTTTGGAGGATGACTGTGTCCCCCACTCGCACACCGAGGCGATTGATCTCGTCTTCGTTATGCAGCGTTGCGCGCGATACGGTTGAGCCTGCAACCAACACCGGGCGCAGGTGCGCCACAGGCGTGAGTACGCCTGTGCGCCCAACTTGCAGCACAATATCTTCAACTACTGTTGTCACCTGCTCGGCTGGGAATTTAAACGCAATAGCAAAGCGCGGCGCTTTGCCGGTGTACCCCAAACGCTCTTGTTCTTCGCGTTCATCTACTTTGACCACCACACCATCTATCCAATAGCCTTGGGATTTATTTTTCAGCTTCCACTCGTCCCAGTACGCTATCACTTCCTCAATAGTGCGCACGTGTCGATAATAGCGGTTGACTTTAAACCCCAGTTTTTCAAGATACTCAAGTTCTTCGTGCTGTGTTTCTGGCAGTGCCTCCTCTGTTTTTGCTACATCATATATAAAGGAGTCGAGCTTGCGTGCGGCCGCGATCTTTGGGTCAAGTTGCCGCAAAGACCCTGCCGCAGCGTTGCGCGGGTTAGCAAACGGCGGCTCATCCTGCGCTTCGCGCGATTTGTTTGCAACAGCGAGTGCTTCTTCACTCATCCACACTTCGCCTTCAACAATGATATCTATCGGCCGAGTGAGTGTAAGGGGTATAGAGGAAATGGTGCGCACGTTGTGGGTCACATCTTCACCAACCACTCCGTCGCCGCGCGTCGCTGCAGTCATGAGCTTCCCTTGCACATACGTCAACACCACCTTCAGGCCATCGATCTTTAACTCACAGGTATAAGTAACGGGGCGCGCGGCCATTTTTTGGACGCGCACACCAAACTCGCGGATATCCTCTGGCGTAAACGCATCATTAAACGACCACTGTGCAATTTGGTGCGGTACTTTCGCAAATGCAGCGACCGCTTCCCCACCCACGCGCTGGGTGGGCGAATCAGGACTGCGCAGTTCAGGATGGGCTTCTTCTAGACGAGCAAGTTCTTGTTCAAGCTCATCATAGGCTGAGTCAGCAATTTCAGGCGTGTCGCTATAGTAGAGCTTGCGATGATGCGCAACTAATTGTTTTAGCTTTTCATAACGCTCAGCAGCTTTCTTGGGGACAACCATACTCCATAGAGTACCGCCCTGAGCTCTAAGTCGCAAAGGCTAGTACATCATGAAAAGACTGCGCTGCAATCGGTTCGGCGCCAAAGTAACACAGGTGTTGAAGCCATCAGAACTAATCACTGTGCGCCGGATATTCGAGCCACTCACACTGTCATAGTATTTATGCACCGAGATGGTAGCGCAGGGCTTGCTCGGGTCTGCCGCTGGGTCCATCGAGAGCTGGAAGGTTGAAGTCGCATCAGTAGCTGTTTGAATAACATTAGCCGACACCGCGAGTTGCGCTGCAACATTTTGATCATTACAAGTATATGCAGCTCCTGATGGCGCAGCCCACCCCGCTGCCCAGGGCGAGGGGAAGAATGATTTTCCACTAACATTATATTTTGCATCCCAGTACAGCGCACATTCTGCCCCCGTGTCGGCCGCATACGCTGCATATTGTGATTGCGCCGCTATTTGAGAAAGCGCTAATTCGCGCACTACCAAGTCATAGATAACAACACCAATAGCAAGAGCAAGTCCTGCTATCAGAACGCCAAAAAACATAGTGAATCCTGCTTGTCTTTTATTGCCACGCATACATGTTTTCTTGTTCGCT
The DNA here is from genome assembly GCA_964424235.1 of uncultured Candidatus Saccharibacteria bacterium. Taxonomy (GTDB): domain Bacteria; phylum Patescibacteriota; class Minisyncoccia; order Phycocordibacterales; family SBAW01; genus GWA1-54-10. The sequence continues at coordinate 40,470 of CAYRHY010000006.1, read as the reverse complement.
CACCGTGTGTACCACACCACCCATATCATCCCACGTCACAGTAATGCGTACCACCAACTCATCGCTTCTCCCGGGCGAAAGAGAAGTGGTTAACGTGCGAGTAAACACCGTCGGCACTATGACAGCACTCGCCGAGGTATAGGTGAACCACTTGTTAGTAGTGTCGTAGTTGAGCGCGATGCAAATACTTCCTGGGTCGCTTGAACAATCGGTAACAGTCTTAGCAATCGTATCGACACGGCAACCAGCTGCTTTTGTGCACACGCCCCCCAGTGTGAACGGGTTAAATGCGGTTGGACCATCACAGTTCCCACTTGGCGCATTCGTCAAACACGCCGTATCCCGCAAATAGCGAGCAAATTCAATCCCATCTTGCGCGAGATATACCGCAGTGGTTTGGTCTTTAGCAATAAGGGCACTCTGGAGCCCTTTTGCTGCGATACTCATAGGCCCCACTACCGCTGTCATAAGAATAAACACCGCGATGAGCGTTTCGATGAGAGTGAATGCTTTGGAAGAAATATGCATACTATTGGTCGTATATACGCTGTACTGCGGTCGACTGTAAATGGAATTCGCTTGTTTGATTTGTAGTCACCTGATAGATCCCCGAAATAAGCATAGTGATTTTGGGTTGGATAGTATCAGGTGTACACCCGGTGATTCCTCCTGCAGAGCACGCACCTTCAACATAAAATTTTAAGTTAGTGATTTTGATCTCGGGCGTCGTGAGCGGTATCCAACCGGATGCTACGCCTGCCGTACTGACATTACGCAGTAGTGTCGTCCCTGAAGCACTACAGGCAGTTGCGGTTCCTAAACAGTATGACACCTTGGAACCATCAGCTGCATAAAACGCGATCGAGGTTGCGCCATTTATACAATTGACCGGCACGGGGCTCGTAGTGACACTTGCGAGCCCACAGTCAAAGTTAAGTCCGGTGCGCAGTGTGCGCGACATGCTCTCTACCCCGGCGCTTAGGTTGTCGAGCGCTGTGTTTATAGACGTTGCCTTCCTGGTCGCGGTTGAAAGCATCAAAAGTGCGCCGAGTGCCACCAACATGACAACACTAAAAAGCGCGACGGAGACAAGTATTTCAACTAAGGTGAATCCTTTTTGCATAGTTAGCAGGTTGCCGCACCCGATTTCAGACGCGCAACGGTAACACCCGTACCAGAAATATTCCCAATAGCACACACGGTCACCTGTCCGGTCACCGTCACCTTGACCACTCGCACATCACCATTGAGCGCTTTTAGTTGAATAAAGGCCGTAGTAAAGGCAAAACTACTTGGAGGAGCTACGGGGGTTAAGCCACTTCCATTATCGACATACGCAGTAAAAATCGCATCAGGGTTAGGCCGCTTAAAGAGCACGTTGATCACATCGATACGTCGTGAAGGAGTGGAGTCATCCGTAGTATTAGTGTCTTTTTTTGCATTGCAGTAGTATTTATCACTCCCCTGATTACTGATCAAACATACCTCTTGGATCATATAATTATTTTGGACAGTGAACGTCTTAAGCTGCGTGGCGCCCACATCAACCTCTCCAGTAGGCGGCAGGGTCGAATCAGAAAAAATAAAATAACTGTTTGCAGATGAGCCAAACGATAGCCCGAACACCGGGCCAAACGTGGCAGCGCCCTGTCCATTTTGTATAACGGATGTTCCATATACTTGCGTCTGACGTACACTCAGCGCCACCTGATACGCGAGCCCGCGCATAATGGTACCCGAATCAAATTTTGATTGGTTGTTGATAAACGCAAGTGTAATGAATGTCATGATGAGTAGCACCACCAAAAGTTCGATCAGTGTAAATCCTCGTGTTTTTTTAGGAGTGATGCGCATATTTGTACATTAACAACCACCAGCTAGGGTGCCTGTGCCGTAGTAGATATTATTCGAACTATCAACCACACCCGAGCCGTTAATGCATTGGCCCGAGCCATTAATACCTCCAACACAACGGCCCGATTTGCTAATACGGTTTGCGGGAAAGTTATTCATATTTTCTGGCGTGCGCCATATGAGTATGCAGTAATTTACCCCATCAGGAGAACGGTACAGATATCCCGCGTCAGTAGAGCTATGTCCAGTTGGATCTTTCATTTTCGTGTAATCGCTTAAATAGGAAGCTAATTCTGGACCCAGGGTATTTACTCCTACACCATTAGCCGTTTGACAGACGGTATTAGGCTTATATGTTGCACTATCAAAACTTCCCCAGACAGCTGCATTATTTGAGCACGTTGTTATTGGATAGTGTCCATTGTCACGATAGTACAGTTCCACTGCAGCTTGGATCGTATCAAGATCTTTCAGACGTTGTGCATCTCGTGCTTTTATCTGTGCAGCAGTGAGATTTTGGATAACAATGAGAAACAACACTGCGATAATAAAGCACACCACCAAGAGTTCAATCAGTGTGAAGCCTGCGCTAGAGGAAGAGAAACGGGAGTGTTGCGAAAAAATCGACATGCAAGAAGAAGGCGATCGCCGTGCCAAGCGCCAAAAATGGCGCGAACGGGATCTCGGTTTTCATTGTAACCCGTTTTGCAACCAGAAGGACGGCAATCCCCACCACTGCCCCTATCCAAATACTAAGCATGAGTGCGGTAAGTCCTGCTGTGAGTCCTAGAAACCACCCCAATGACAATTCAAAAAGACTATCGGCCCAACCCATCCAACGGCCGCGTGAAATGAGGGATATACAAAAGAGTGGCAGTGCGAGCACTGGGCCAGCAACAAGAGAATAGATGTCGGTGTGCTGTATGCCAACAAACACTACCGCGAGCCCCAGGAGCGGGAGCGAAGCAGACCAGGGAATGATCATATGGCGCAGGTCATACACCACAACAAAGAGGATGATAAGCCACACCACAAGCCAAAAGAGATACCACAGCGGCTGTACAGAAAATAAGAGCCACAACCATCCCGACACTACCCCGCCTAAAAGTTCAACGAGTGGATACTGCCAGGAAATACGCGTACCACAGTAGCGGCAACGCCCCCGAAGCGCGAGGTATGAAAGCACCGGCACAAGGTCGATAGCATGCAGCGTGTGCCCACAGCGCATACAGCGGGAACGCCCCCGAAGCGCAGACTTTCCGGTATTAAAACGAAAAAGCACCGCATTAAGGAAGCTCCCCAAGATACAGCCGAGGACAAATGCCACGAATAGAAACAGAAAGGTCATGCTATTGGTTCACTGCGTCGTAGCACGTGGTAGCGGTACCTGCAGCTGCGTTTTGGCCCGGATTCGTTGGGGCTCCCGTGCCAGTCGTACATCCAACACTAGCACCATTAAAGTCACTACTTACACCCGCACTACCGCAAATGGTTTGAAAAGAGTAGTACCTCCCTGGATTTGAGGCATAGTTTCCTGATCCAAGTGTTCCTTGTAGCTCCAGCACCGCTCCGAGGTGGTAATACACAGCAGGACTAGCGGCGGCCACACAGTTACTGGTCCCTGCAGCATTAGCAGCGACATAATAGTACAAAGAACCTAGTGGATCAGCAGGGATTATCGGCATATACTGGGTGGTCAAACTAGTGAGCGACGTGGGATATTTTAGATTGTCGTTGTAATACTGCTCAAGTCCAAGCTGTATTTGTTTAATATCAGCGATACGTTTTACATCTCGCCCTTTCTTGCGCGCCGTAAGCAGTGAGGTCATCACTATAGTTGAAAGGATGCCGATAATAGCGATAACAGTAAGAAGCTCTACGAGGGTAAAACCTTTACCACCAAAAAAACGCTGTGTGCTCATTCGTATACTCATAGCACTACTATATCACCAACATTTTGCACCCGGCGTATATAGTGCAAAATCATTTTCATATGCTCCTGGAGAGGAGCATCCTCCCCCGGTTACATACGCAGGACGTGGGTTTGGATTGTTAGCTTCTGTGTAACTCTCAACAGTGAAGTGTGCCATCACCATATAGTCTTTCCCGTTTGATGAGTACATATAACATTTATTTGTGTCTGACTTTGGGTCAGTGGGGAGTTGCTGTATGAATGTTGGCGCTAGCCCTGGTATCCATGCAGTTGGGCCCACGTTAGGTTTATTCCCATCGGTCCATGCACCAATAAGAGCGCAGTTAGCAGTCCAAGCATACCCAGTCCCACTAGCCGTATTAGGATCCGTCATGGGATAAAATCCATTCTCTAGCCTATATGAGACGAGGGCTATCTCTATGTTTTTTAAATCGGTGAGGCGCTGTGCGTCACGCCCCTTTGCTCGAGCTTCTGACAAAGAAAGAACCACGATAGAGGCGAGCACTCCGATGATCGCCACAGTCGTGAGCACCTCGATAAGGGTAAAACCTCTGGCGCGCTTGGCACTCATGTTTTTTAATAGCAGCCAGGCTGTACTGAACCGCCTGTGTCAGACCCGACATGTACCAAACCGGCATCATAGCCGCCGATGCTACCCTCGAGCATGGCACAAACCTCATAATGTTGAGAGTCAGGGTTAGCAGCTGCGCTACCCACAGGACTATCAGGATCTATATAGGACATTGAATATGCGCATGGAGTGCCAACCGGAGTTGCTGGACCGCCAGTATCGCCATAACATGCGGTGGTTGAGGTACCTGCGGTTGGGTCTATGTATAGCTGAAAATTAGTAACGATCGCAGTAGTAGAACTTACTCCCAACGCAACAGGAGGATTGGTATCACTTGCAAGACTGCAATACTCACTGGTTTGACAAGCGGCATTACCGTTACTAGCAGCATCCCAAAATGGAGTTGGGGCACTTCCATCTTCATTCACTGCAATGAACTTTGCCATTTCTTGAAGAGAGGAGACGCGGTTTGCATCTCGTGCACGAGCACGCGCCTGATTAAGGCTTACTAATACTATCGAGGCCAGGATACCGATGATGGCAATAACAACTAACAGCTCAATAAGCGTAAAGCCTTTAGCAAAACTTTTCATATTCCGTAAGTATACAGTCAAAAAGAAATCCCCAGCACTGGGCTGGGGATTTCTAAAGTACACAGAGGGTAAGATTAGCAGCCTGCGATAACTGATCCTCCGGTATCAGAACCTACGTGCACTGCGCCAAAGGTAGCAGCGGTGCCGCCGTATGAGGTGTTACCAGTTTCAAGAATACTGCAGATGCGATAGTTCTGTGTGGTTGGAGCCGCAACGAACGCTGCACCTGCTGTACCAGCCTGACCGACTGAATATTGGCAAGCTGCAGTACCCGCAGTTGCGGCCGTTGCAACAGCACAAGCAGTACCAGCAGTACCAACTGATGGGTCACCGTACTTAGAGAATGCAATCGACCCTGGGCCTGTGCAGGTATTTGCTTTTGCACCTGCGGTTGTACAACCAGTAATTGCTGGTGCTGGGTCTACATCTGATACTTGAACTGCTTTTGCCATTTCACGTAAAGATTGAACACGGTTAGCGTCACGGCTCTTGGTACGAGCGCTGTTAAGAGAAACGAGCACGATAGAAGCAAGAACACCAATAATTGCAATAACTACAAGAAGTTCGATGAGGGTGAAGCCCTTTTCAGAAGTTTTCATATAAAGCTAGTATATCTCAGAAAAAGAAATCCCCAGCACTGGGCTGGGGATTTCTAAAGTACACAGAGGGTAAGATTAGCAGCCTGCGATAACTGATCCTCCGGTATCAGAACCTACGTGCACTGCGCCAAAGGTAGCAGCGGTGCCGCCGTATGAGGTGTTACCAGTTTCAAGAATACTGCAGATGCGATAGTTCTGTGTGGTTGGAGCCGCAACGAACGCTGCACCTGCTGTACCAGCCTGACCGACTGAATATTGGCAAGCTGCAGTACCCGCAGTTGCGGCCGTTGCAACAGCACAAGCAGTACCAGCAGTACCAACTGATGGGTCACCGTACTTAGAGAATGCAATCGACCCTGGGCCTGTGCAGGTATTTGCTTTTGCACCTGCGGTTGTACAACCAGTAATTGCTGGTGCTGGGTCTACATCTGATACTTGAACTGCTTTTGCCATTTCACGTAAAGATTGAACACGGTTAGCGTCACGGCTCTTGGTACGAGCGCTGTTAAGAGAAACGAGCACGATAGAGGCCAAGATACCGATGATGGCGATAACCACCAAGAGTTCGATGAGGGTGAAGCCCTTTGTAACAGATTTATGCATAAATCAATTAATAACTATTAATCTGCTTAATAATGAAAGTGCAGACACCATTAGTATACGACCCAAGGAGGACTTTCCCCTACCCTCGTGTGGATAACGGCCTAGATACTGGTCGTGGAGTTGTAGATCGGCAAGAGCACCGACGCGAGCAAGAAGCCCACACCAAGCGCCAAGAGGATGATGAGTGCCGGCTCAATGAGCGAGACAAGGGTGTCGACGGCAGTGTTTACTTCGCGGTTATAAAACTTCGCTAAGCGCTGCAAAATACTACTCATCTCCCCTGTCTCCTCTCCGATTTGGAGCATTTGAATGACAATGACCGGCATCTCAGTTGGGTAGCGCGCCAACATAGAAGACATAGTGTTACCCGCTTTCACACCCTCGAGCGCCTCAAGCAAAATCTGTGAATAGAGATCATTTTCAATAACAGTAGAGGTGATCTCGAGCGCACGCACTGCGGTGATACCCGAGGAAAGCATGACGTTCATGTTGTCGCAAAAACGAGCCAAGTAGAGCTTACGATACAAATTACCTACGTACGGGACACTGAGTTTAAAGTGACTTAAACCCAATGAGCCTTGTGGGGTCTTGCTATAGCGATAGATAAAATAGCCACCGATAATAAGCGCGATGAATACGAAAATACCATAGTCAACCAAAAAATGACTGAGATTAAGGATGATGCGAGTATAGATAGGGAGTTGTTGACCATCTCCTTCAAGAATTTCACCAATTTTTGGGATAACGACCGTGAGCATAAGCGTCATAACCGCTATGAACGTGGCCATAATGAACGCCGGATACACGAGTGCGTTGCGCGCTTTACTCGTGAGTTCGTAGGAGCGCTCTATGTAGTCAGCCAAAAATTGAAAGGTTTGATCAAGCTTGCCCGACTCTTCACCAGCGCGCACCATGTTTACATAAAAACCTGAGAACACGTCTTGGTGGCGCGCAAGCGATTCTGAAATACTACTCCCCGCCTGCAGGCTATCACTAATATCGGCCAAGATAGCTCGTAGCGCTGGCTTTTCAGCCTGCTCAGAGAGCATACGAAACACGCGCAGCGCTGAAACTTGTGCTTCAAAGAGCGTCGAAATCTGACGCGAAAGCATCACCACATCTTTGCTCGATACTCCGGTGAAAAACGGAATATTGCTGAGATATTTTTGCAACCCCACATTTTCAGGGTTAGAGATGGCGGTGATGGTAAAACCTTTAGCCTGCAGCGACGCTATGGCTGCCTCCTGACTCACAGCATTGACTATGCCGCTTTGTGCTTTTCCTTGAGTATCAAGTGCTTCGTAAGTAAATTCCATAGGCTACAGAAGTCGCTCGAGCATTTTGACGTTCCAAGAGCGCGCGTAGGCATTTTCAACAGTGATCTCTCCCGCACGCACCAAGTCAGCCAGCGAGCGGTTCATGTCGATCATGCCCTGCTCTGCCCCAGTTTCAATCACCGTTTGAATCTCGTGGGTGCGCTTTTCACGAATAAGGTTTGCTACTGCGTTGTTATTAATGAGAAGCTCGCATGCAGGCACTAAGCCGCCTGATACACGTGGGATGAGGCGCTGCGAGAAGATGCCCACGAGTGATGCCGCGAGCTGTATGCGGATTTGATCCTGCTGGTTCGCTGGGAAGGAGTCGATAATACGATCGATACTTTGTGCAGCATTGTTGGTGTGAAGCGTTGAGAACACCATGTGTCCTGTTTCAGCGGCACGCACAGCGGTCGACATGGTCTCTGGTGTGCGCATCTCACCAATCATGATGATGTTAACGTCTTCGCGGAATACCGACTCAAGCGCTGCTTCAAAACTTTGCGTATCTACGCGCACTTCACGCTGCGAAATAATGGATCGCTTATTTTCAAAAAGATACTCGATCGGGTCTTCAATAGTCACGATCTGTTCTGCGCGCTCGTTGTTTACTTTTTCAATAAGAGACGCTAGCGTGGTCGTCTTTCCCTGCCCCACCGGCCCCACCACCAAAAAGAATCCTTGGCGACGCCCTGCAAACTGCTCCACTATCGGTGGCAATCCCAATTCAGCAATAGTAGGAATCTTTTTCGGGATAAGACGCAGCGCTGCGGCATAATTGCCTCGCTCGATAAACCCATTGCCGCGAAAACGCCCACGATCAGTAAACCCCCATGAAAAATCGATCTCTTGTGTTCGTGTGAAGCGCTCTTTGTGCGCTGGCAGGAGCATAACGTTTAGGAGTCCGAGCACATCTTCGTTGGTGAGTGCCGCTTCAGAGAGAATCGGGGTCAACACGCCAGAGGTACGGATGATCGGCGGCAGGCCTACATTAAGGTGCAAGTCACTTGCCCCTTGTGCAAGGAGCGCTTCAACAAGTTTTGCTAATCGTGCTGCATAATCCATATTAGATTTCTATTTGATTCTGATCAGAGGTTGGCACAGGCGCTGGCGCAGGTGCTGCTGGTGTTACCGGTGCCGCGTCTTTTGTAGGCGCAGTATTGTCATCCTGTAAATCAAACGTGCCACCAAGCGCATTCACCTCGGTAAATGGTACGACACCTTGCACAGCTTTAATGATAGCATCTTCCTTCATGGTGAGCATACCTTGTTTGCGCACAGTCGCGAACATTTCTTCTTCAGGCACACGCGCTAAAATGGCTCGCTCCAACTCTTGATTCATTGCAAACATTTCGGTAACAGCGATACGCCCTTTGGTACCCGTTGGGCAGTCGGGCGTCGACTCGGGCATAAATACTTCACTCAGCGGTGGCAAATCTTTACGATACTCTTCAGGTAAATCTTTAAATTCTTCTGTGAGCATAACTCCGGTTGAGTTATCTACTGGCACCTTCTTACCTCCACCCGGACACAGTGTTTTTACGAGACGTTGTGCCATACCCAAAATAAGCACCGGTGGAATAAGATACGGCTCAACGCCCATGTCCAACAAGCGTGGGACAATACCGATCGAGTTATTGGTGTGGATGGTAGAGAGCACAAGGTGGCCCGTGAGTGCCGCTTGCACGGCAAGATTCGCCGTCTCACTGTCGCGAATCTCACCCACCATGATGACATTTGGGTCTTGGCGCAGAGTGGTGCGTAATCCGTTTGCAAACGTGTAGCCGATTTCAGGGCGCACCTGCGACTGTGCAACGCCGGGGATAGTATATTCGACCGGGTCCTCCAGGGAGAGTACGTTTTGACGTTCACGATCTATCTCGTTGAGAATGGCATACAATGATGTTGATTTACCCGAACCAGTCGGGCCGGAGACGAGAATGAGGCCGTAAGGTTTTTTGATAGCAGTACGCACCAAGTCCAAACTGCGTTTGGTATAGCCCAAGTCTTCAAGACGCAAAAGTTTTGCTGCTGAACCTAAAATACGCATCACCACCTTCTCGCCGTAGTAGGTAGGAAACGTAGAGACACGAAAGTCGACCTTGTTGCCGCCGACACGCGCGGAAAAACGCCCGTCTTGGGGTTTTCGTTTTTCGTCCAGACGCATGCTGCCGAGCACTTTGATGCGCGCCACCACTTGGCTGTGCACCTGCCCCGGCAGTGACGTGTTAGTTGAGAGTACACCGTCGATACGGAATCGTACCCGTGTTTGGTCGACAAGAGGTTCGATATGAATGTCAGAAGCTCGCTGTTCAAACGCATGGCGCAAAATCGTGGCCACAATTTTGGTGACTGGCGCGTCTGCTGTGATGGCTTCTGCCTCGGTCTCTGTGACCTCTTCTTCCATGAGGTTCTTTTTTTTGGGCTGCTGCTCCCCTGTCCCTAGATCTACCTCGAGTTCTGAAAGTGCTTTACCAACTTCGCCGGAAAGACCCTTATATTGCGTGAGCAGTTTATCGAAATCAGTATCAGAAATGAGAAATATTTTGTATGGCATGCCCATCTTCGCCGAGATGAAGGTGAGCGCGTCGCGTGCTTCAAGATTGTCTGGGTCAGTCACACCCACCTCCAACACACCCTCAGTGACCGCCAATGGCGCAAAGTGATAGTAGCGCGCACTTTCTTCAGGGATGTAGCGCAGCGTATCAAATGGGATAGGCTTCTCAGAAAGTTCGCGCGTCGGCACGTCATAATACTGCCCCTTTGCTTTAAGAATTTCAGCAAGCGGCACGCCAGCGCTCACCAAGGTTGCCTCAAGTGGCGTACCTGGCTTTGCCAACTGTGTTTGAAGCGTCGTTGCCAACTCACGGCTCACAACACCGTTTTTCTCTAATTGAGCGAGCACATCCATACCTTTTATTTCTTCCCGGGTAGAGAAATCTGATTAGTGGGAGCGCTAAATGAAATTGCCTGAAATGGATTACGTCGTCCTATCGGCTCAGGCAACAACACCACGCCATAGTCAGTAAGTGAGAGAAATACCGGGTCTTTGAACACCGCCTCATTAAGTTCTATAGCCTGCAGGCGAGCGAGTTGTTGGAGTATTTGTTGTGACTCGGGCGAATCTACTTCGCTTGCAGAAAGCACTGGGACGCTGTCTGTTTTCATAAACAAGAAATAATAGCCCGCACCAACAACCGCAAGGAGTGCAACTACCACGAACAATGTATTTTGTTTGATAAAGGTTGTCATAGTTATCGTAACCAATAGGTGCGCACACTAAACGCATACGTAATTTGTCCAGCACCTCCTTCTGGGCTAGCAGAAAAAGTAAGGCTCATCACATCCAAGAGGCGCAAGCTATGCTCAAGATCCTGTAAAAATGCCAAAAAGGTATCGTAGTTATTAGTCGCGACAGAAAAACCCACATCTACAGAACCTATGGGAGTCCCTGGTGTCGCAGAAGCGTCTGCGGGGTTACCACCATTTTTATCTAATGTCCCCAAAGAGACATTGGTAAGTGAAAGTCCATGACGTGAAGCGATATTATTAACATCGATAATAAGGCGGATGTTATCTACATTATCAGGCAGTATATGTTGGATCTTTTCAAGATCTGCCGGTTGAAAACCGTTGCGCTTTGCGAGCAATTCGCCTCGCAGCTCGCCCAGTTTTTGTGCCTTATCAAGCGCATCAGTATACGACTTGTTTTGTAGCGACAAGCCTTTGATCTTTTGGTAGGTCGGGTTCGTATACAGCACAAAGAGTGCTATAGCGCCCGCGACCAGTAGTAGTGGTAAAAAGAGACGTACCATAAGTATCAGGGTTTAGTGGTCGATGCGCTCGCTGTAGTGGTTGGCATAGTAAACGTTGCTCCTGGCGTCATAGTAGTGGTAGTTGCTGTGGCAGCCGCAGGAGTGCCCAGACTGTCAGCATAACTCACCAGAGAAGGATCGAGCGTCATGGACACACTAAATCCTACTCCCTTTCCCGTTTGGTTCATGACGATATTTGAAAAAACAACATCTTTAAATTTCTTACTTGCGCTAAACTGGTCACTTTGCAGTGCAACGCTCCCAAACCCATTCGCTATCCCCCCAAGCAATATGGTGGTATCCCCGTCTGTGTCCACTTTATATGCGTAGTTAGTAAATTGTACGTTTTGCAGCGTTTGATCGCCCAAATAAACCAGTGGTGTCATGGCGGTGTAGTGGCGCTGCATCAGTGATTCACCGTTTTTCATACGCTGATCGAGCCGCCCTAAATCTTCAATAGTAGGAAGATCAAATGCAGCCTGATCTTGCTGTAGTTTGGTACTTTTATCGCTAATTTGTTTCTTTAAATATTGCTCGCTAAAGAACGCAATGCCCGCTCCAACTCCTGAAGCAATAAAAATAAGCAGCGCGATAAAGAAAATAGCCATGCCCATAGCACGAGAGCCACCCAACCGAGCAGCATTCGTAACAGGTTTTTTGGGGATGAAGGACGGCGATGTGGCGGGAGCATCCATGCATTAGTAGTATAACCCCACAGTTGGCATTGTGCGCAGCACAATCCACATTATGAACTCTACACTTCCTGCAAACGTCGCAGCGCAAGACCCACAGCCACTGAAAACTCAGGACCTGCCTCTTTTAGTATTTGCTCAAGGAACGCGGGGGCTTGGGTTTTCGCGAACGGGTCCGCAAGGCGCACCGGGGTAGAAATATTTTTTTGCGCAAAGTCTTGCAACCCTTTAAGCCCAGCTCCTCCACCGGTGAGCACTAACTCGCTAATAGACTGATTCATGCGCGTTTCGTATGCGGCAACGGTGCGAGAAATTTCTGATACCAAAGGTGAGAGCGAGAGTTGGAGCGAATCAGCAAGACTTGCCTGTGTTTCGGTGATCCCGCTGGTGGGCCCCAAGCCAAAGCGGCGCTTCCACTCTTCTGCCTGATTCACTGGGATATTGAGTGCCCGCGATGCTGACAAGGTTAGATCTTGACTCCCCTGGCTAATAATATGACTCTCGCGTACGAGCCCGCGCTCGACCACATAAAACTTAGTGGTTCCCGCACCCATATCAACAACCGCGATAGGAGCTATACCGTGCTCGAGCGCCGCGCGCACCGAGGAAAATACTTCGATTTCAAAAAAACCAACATTGAGCCCCGCCCCCGCGCCAATCGTGCGGAATTTTGCGATAGTATCGTTGTGAATCGCCACCAACAAGACTTCAATTTTGGAGGTCGCCGCTTTTTCTTTATCACTCCCCACCACAAACCAGTCGAGCATCACTTCGTTAATGGGCACCGGGATATATTTGCGCGCCTCGATAGGCACGACCGAGCTCAACTGTTTTTCAACCGCAACGGGGAGTTTTAGTACAGTGATAAGACTCGAAGAGTACGGAATCGAAAGAGCTGCGTTTTTGGTGGTGACGTTCGCCTCGCGCAGCACATCGGTGAGTGCTTCAGTGATTTTTTCAGCAGGCAGCGACGTCGCACGACCAATTTCAAGCCCGGCATAGGGCCCCATCGCTATCGCGCCATACGTTTCAAGCAGCACATGTCCGCGCTCGCGCTTGAGTTGGACCACTTTAATGGCTGAGGTGCCTATATCGATACCAACGACGCTTTGTGTTCCTGAAGAGAAGAGTGATTGTAGAGAGAATGCCATACGAGAGAATATATGGTACTAGTATAGCATCATGCGTGCCAGTTTTATCCGGTGGCGCTCATACGCGGGAATCCTCCTCGACAATATTCTGCCGCCCCGCGCTTCTCAAAAAGCCTTGCGCACACTCACTCGAGAAGATCTTCTCGACCTACACCCAACACGCCTGGGCGCACTACCCTACCACGACCCGAGTGTCCGCGCCCTCATTTGGGAAATAAAATACTATGCGAACCCTCGCGCCCTTTCTCTATGTGGCCCACTCTTAGCCGAGCGTATATTAGGAGTGGCGAGTGAGTCACTCGGCACTCCACTCCTCATCCCTATCCCCATGCATGCGAAGCGCAAAAAAGAGCGCGGGCATAACCAGACCGAACTCTTATGCGCCGCCGCCCTGCACGCAAACCCGACACTACCGATCGAATACGCGCCCTCGCTTGTAGTACGCACTAAAGAAACAAAACCGCAGCAAGGCCTCCCCGAGCATGAGCGCAAGCACAATGTGCGCCTCACCATGAGAGTTTTGGCGCCAGAAAAAGTGCGTGACCGAGCGTGTATCGTAGTTGATGACGTATCGACCACTGGCGCAACGGGCGCCGAAGCGCTGCGCGCACTCAAAGAAGCTGGTGCCCGTGAGGTGCACATACTCCCGCTCGCGCAATCAGAGTAGTATTACTTTTTTTGTCCAGGAAGATGTGTGTAGCGTTCCCAAAAAGCGAGCAAGCGCTCCTTGAGTGTTGGGGTACGTGTAATATCTGCAAATAGTTCATGATCAGGTTTAGGCGGTACGGGCGGACGCTCAACGTAGGGGAAAGTGAGCGCTTCACGCAATAGTTCTACTGTACGTTCTCGTGTGGGGATGGACTCTTCTATATGCATATTTGCGTTCACATGAAAGCGTTCACGCCAACCAGGCATCTCGTTGAACGTGCGAATGGCGGTACTGAGCGTGCTTGGTTGTGTGTCAGCAACAAACAACCCATTTACTCGATCTTCAATAACTTTTTGAGAGATAGGACTCTGTATCGCAATGATAGGACACAATGCTGTCGCAGCACGGATGCATACAATGTCCTCCTCTTCGCCCATGTGGAGGTATAAAAATACGCTCGCCTGAGTAAATGGGAACGTGCCGGACTCTGTTTGCACAAAGCGAACCCACTCACGCACGTTGTATGCTCCTGCCCGGCGCAAAATGCGGCGTTCATCTTTCCCTGCTGAAAAAAGTACGAGCCCTGCTTTTGGATACCGCAAACGCAACAGCGCGAGCGTGCCCAACAGCACATCGAGCGTGCGCCGCGCAGCAGGCGCACAGGCGACAATCACAAAATTAAACTCAGGATACTGTACTTTTAGATCAATCGATGCAACGGCTCCTTGTGGTTGCAGCAAAAGTTCGGGCAAAACACGCAATTTTTCCTTTTGAATTTCATTGACCGACTGTTCAAGATATATGCGCGCTCGCTGCGAAAACACGCAGATACGCGTCGCGCCTTCAAGTACTGCCGAGAGTGGCAATATCGGCCAGCGCAGGAGCCGCTCACGCCATGGGCGCTTCCAATAAAAATCGCGCACATTGAGTATCCACGCACACTCGTACTTGCTGGCGAGGTGCAGCCCTACCCACCCAGAAACAAACGGATCGTCAGACAGCACCACATCTGCGTATAACTGCTCACCCCATGATACCTGCCGGCGCACCATATAGAGCGCATCAAAGTAGTGCATACCCGGAAGATACGTGTTGGTGGGATACAGCCATGTGTGGTCATTCACCTGCTCTATGTTGTAGCCGGGCGGTGTGAGCACGACAACATGCAACGTACTAAGCACTTCGCTGAACATAAGCAAAAACTGTCGCTCTTCGCTTGTTGCATCAAAATAGTGCCGATTGTTAGTAATAAATACCGCGTGCATAGAAAAAGTATGCCATGAAAAAAGAAAAGGCCGAGGAATTCCTCCTCGGCCCCAATCGCAGCACCAAACGGACAGCTATATTAGCCTGCCTTCTTGACCCGCATATACCACTCTACCAGTCGACGCACCTGGCGCTCAGTGTAACTACGCGCCATCATACGCTCTACGAAATCATGATGTTTCTTGTCCGTTTCAGCATCCTTCTTAGAGCCGAAACTAATGACCGGTAGTAGTTCCTCCACCTGGCTGAACATCCGCCTCTCTATCACGTCGCGGATCTTCTCGTAACTGGTCCAGCTGGGATTCTTGCCGCTGTTGTTGGCACGCGCCCGCAGACAGAACTTCACCACTTCGTTGCGGAAGTCCTTCGGGTTTGCAATCCCCGCCGGCTTCTCGACCTTGGTGAGCTCCTGGTTGAGTAGCTCTTTGTTGAGCAACTGCCCCGTGTCTTGATCCTTAAAGTCAGCATCGTCGATCCACGCATCGGCATAGGCAACATAGCGATCGAAGAGGTTTTGGCCGTAGTCGTGGTACGACTCCAGATACGCCTTCTGGATCTCATTGCCGATGAACTCTGCGTATCGCGTTGCGAGTTCATTTTTAATGAATTCCAGGTACCGCTTCTCGGTCTCCTGCGGCATCTGCTCGCGGCGGATCGCCTGCTCGAGCACATACATCAGGTGTACCGGGTCAGCAGCCACTTCAGTTGTGTCATGATTGAATGTCGCCGCCAACACCTTAAAAGCAAAGCGTGTTGAAGCTCCATCCATCCCTTCCTCGACACCAGCGGTGTCCTTGTACTCCTGCAGGCTTTTTGCCCGCGGATCGGTCTCCTTCAGGCTTTCGCCATCATAGACTCGCAACTTGGCGAACAGCGTCGAGTTTTCATGCCGCTTCAGCCTTGAGAGCACTGAAAAGCGCGCGAGCATCTCGAGCGTCGCTGGCGCACACGGAGCAGTAGCCAATTCAGAACGAGCAACAAGTTTTTCGTAGATCTTCTGCTCCTCCGTCACCCGCAAACAGTACGGCACCTTGATGACGTAGATGCGGTCGATGAAGGCCTCGTTGTTCTTGTTGTTCTTAAACGACTGCCACTCCGACTCGTTGGAATGGGCCATGATGATCCCTTGGAACGGGATCGCGCCGATATTCTCGGTGCCGATGTAGTTCCCCTCCTGCGTAGCAGTGAGCAAGGGGTGTAGCATCTTAATCGGCGCCTTGAACATCTCAACGAACTCGAGCATGCCTTGGTTGGCGCGGTTCAAGCCGCCCGAGTAGCTGTAGGCGTCAGGGTCGTTCTGCGAATGCATCTCGAGTTTGCGGATGTCGACCTTGCCGACGAGCGATGAGATATCCTGATTATTTTCATCGCCCGGCTCAGTCTTAGCAACGGCAATTTGCCGCAACCGCGACGGCATCAGCTTCTGCACGCGGAACTTTGAGATGTCACCCTCGAACTCATCCAAACGCTTGATGCACCAGGGGCTCATGAGCCCTGTTAGACGCCGGCGTGGGATGCCATAGCGCTTTTCCAGGATGTCGCCCATGCGCTCCGGACTGAACAGGCCGAGCGGTGATTCGAAGACGGGAGAGAGGTCATTGCCGGCCTTGAGGACATAGATCGGGAACGTCTCCATCAGTGCCTTCAGGCGCTCCGCCAGCGACGACTTGCCGCCGCCGACCGGGCCCAGCAGATAGATGATCTGCTTACGCTCCTCGAGACCTTGTGCAGCATGGCGCAAGAAGGCGACGATACGTTCAATCGTCTCCTCCATGCCATAAAATTCGTTGAACGCCGGGTAGACTCGGATGGTGCGGTTCATGAAGATCCGTCCCATGCGGGCGTCCTTCGAAGTATCCACCATCTCTGGCTCACCGATCGCCGCCAGTAGGTGCTCCTGCGCTGTGGCATACATCAACGGATTGTCGCGGCAGCCTTCCAGATACTGCGCCAGCGTCATCTCTGCTTGATTAGTAACCTCAAACCCTTGTTTGTACACAGAGAAGATATCGCTTTCTACTGTTTGAGACATGTGAACCTCACAAGTTTTTGTTACTCCATGAAAGAGCTCAAGTCCGCACACGGCGGCTGTCTTCCGTTATGAAAATACAATGAAGAATGATAAAAGGCAATGGGTGTTTAGATTTCTCATTGCTGCGTAACAGGACCACTTACATAAACTTGCCGATTTGTTCGCCAATATTCCCGAGTGGGAGTTTTTGCATAATTTCTTGCATGCTGCCGAATTTTTGCGCGGGGAGTTTTTCCATAAATCCCTTGAGCTCGCCGCTCGCACCTTGTTCCTTAACATGATTCATAATGTCGTCTTTGTGCACCGGGAACATAAAGTCCGCCGAGCACTTGCTTCGCTTCTGTCGTGATTGCTTGTATATCCATGCGAACACTCTACATGCTTCATATGGCACAAGAATGAAGAAAGAGCGCGTAGTATGTAAAAAAATCCTACTGTCGTTATACAAAAGTAAACACCACAATTTCGCAGTTGGTGCCCACGCGCAGTGGCGGGCCCCAGGTGCCGGTGCCGCTGGAGACATATACCTGCATGTTTTTAAAATTCTTTAGCCCATACACATAGCCCTTGTAGACAAGGCGCGCTATATATTCAAATGGCCACTGCTGACCGCGGTGGGTGTGACCTGAAATTTGTAATGAGACACCAGCACACTGTGCAACAGTTAAATCTTTTGGTTCGTGCTTCAATAAAATCGAAGGCTTGGTGGTATCGATCGATAGGCCGGCAAGAATTTTCTCAAACGCTTCTGTC
This sequence comes from uncultured Candidatus Saccharibacteria bacterium, assembly GCA_964424235.1. Classification (GTDB taxonomy): domain Bacteria; phylum Patescibacteriota; class Minisyncoccia; order Phycocordibacterales; family SBAW01; genus GWA1-54-10. Next base: position 22,643 of record CAYRHY010000006.1, on the reverse strand, counting down.
TGAGATGCGTTGCGATAATCGACACCGATCACTTGTAGTCCATCAATTGCAACCATCTCGTCGATGAGTGTGCGAATACCTGCAGCGCGAATCGCCTTGAGGAACCGCTCGCTGTCGCCATATTCTTCATGATTACCGGTGACGTAGTAGAGACCTAGTGGCGCCTTACAATTCCCTAGCGGCTGTGCGAGCTCTTCAATATCTGGCGCGCCGGTGCCGTCATACAGGTCACCGCCGATAAACACAATGTCGTGCGGTAGTGCATTGATCATCTCTACCACGCGCTTGGCAAACTTTGGGCCATGCAGTTGACCTAAGTGCAGGTCGCTCACCCACACCGCCCTTCTCCCCTTCCATTGCGGTGGCAAGTTTGGTAGCGACACCTCGACCTCTTGTGTATATATCTTTCGGGCATGTAGCACGCCGTACACACTCACCATGAGTGCGAGCCCCATGAGTGTCATACCAATCTGCGGCAACAAAAATCCGGTTGTGCCAACAATAACGCCATACACCATCGATGCAAAAAAGAGATACACGAAAAAGCCAAGCCAGGTGGCCGAGAACGTATAGTACACACGGGTAAACCAGTTGTAATATTTAAACCCCAAACTGTTGGCGATAATAAATCCCGCAGCGAGTATGCCAAGCACTAGCGCGAGCAAAAAAAGTTGCAGCTGCGTCGTTAACCCAAAAATCGAAGCAAGCACTTCATACACTACCAAATTAGTAATATATAAGAGCAACAGCAGCGTCGCCATGAACATAGTGAGTCTCCCGAGTCGCATATAAATAATTATACATAAACCACTCATCCAGCTCTCCAGCACACCTGGTGCAAAGGTGAAGAAAATTTACCATAGCGGGTATATACTGAATACATGTCACTACTGCGATTACTGGGTCTTGCGTATGCCGCACTTTTTTTCTTTGTTGCGGTCATGGGATATATCCCACCTTTTGTCGACGCTAACGGGTATCTTTTTGGTCTGTTTGCTCTCGATTCGTATGACAATCTACTGCACGCTTTTTCTGGCACATGGGCCCTTATTGCGGCATGTATCTCCAACCGTCAAACGCGCATATACTTCATGATCTTTGGAACCGCCTATTTCTTAGACGGCATCACCGGCCTCTTCCTTGGAAACGCTTTTCTTGATTTTGGCATCTTCCAATACGGTATTGCTCACAATAGTTTTATTGTTAATTTCTTGCTCAATATTCCTCATATCATGATCGGTGGGATAGCGATGATCGGCGGCTTCTATCTAAGTAGAAAGCCCGCATTCACCAAACCATTGCTCACTTTTGGAAAATGAAAATTGGGGTCTTCTTATTGATCGCATGTTCGGGGAGTTTTTTCATCCCCACTCCTCACTCAGCTCACGCCCACACACTGAACCCCACTTTGGTTGAAAAAATCACTGGCCAAACCATTGCAGAAGATGTGACGGTTCAATCGAAGGACCCACGATATGAGGAGCGGACATTTGCGAGTTTCCCCGAGTGGTACATAGTGTATAACGCTCAAGAATATAGTGCGTTTGTTGCGGCTACCAATACACCAAGCCAATTCCCCTACTTCGCTTCAATACAACAATACTGGAACTCAGTTGCGCAGGTGCAGGCCGCGATAGGAAGTTCGACAATCGACAGCAACACGAAGACTGTGCTGCGTGTTATAGGAGTTAGTTTTTCCATAGAGAATGGGGTTATTGGCGCCTATGAAAAAACGGTTGGTCGTTTATTTGAAGTGTTGAGTTTTTCAATACAAACACCTGAGGATCGATATACCGAAACAGCCGCGAGAGACTACGGGCAATTTTTGCTGCACACTCCATGGTACGCATTTCCCTATGGACACAAACTGTTTGGTCTTTGGACTACGTGGGGCTGGGCTAGTTTTACCCCACGAGGTATTGAGCGACGTATCGCTTTCACGATTGGCTACACCACAAAAGGCATATACGGGACAATTCTCGGGAAACTCTCAGAAGCATCGCTTGGCACCGCCCAACTGCGCACTTCGGCAACCGTCGCAAATATATCTGCCGCCCAACTAGCCTCTGTACCTGATGTAGAAGTTACAGAAGAGAAAGAAGGGTATGTATACATTAGCGCCCCTCGATACCGAGCCTTTACCCCAATTACTGAGGCAATAGTGGCGCGTGGGGGCACATTTGTTGCCATCGAAGGACACAAGACTATCATGCTCTCTGTTATAGCCGACCCAGACACAAGTTGCCTTGCTGGTCTCACTATACCGTTTGCGCTCCCTATCCTGACTCAAAGAGAGCGCTCTCGGGTACTTATCACTACTGAGGTATCGAGGTTGCGAGAGATATTCATGCAACTACAAGCGTGCGACATAGCAGTCGAGCACATCTACGACTACTAAAGCGTGTGGCCGTATGTTTCATACCAGGTGTTGGTAAGTAACTCTTGTGGATCATATACGCGTTTGAGCGCAAAAAATTGATCAATAGTCGGATACGATGCACGCAGTTGCTCAGGCGTGTAGTACAACTGATACGGCAAGAAAAATCTACCATTGTTTTCTACCGCGAGGTCAATAAGTTCGCTGGTTACCTTCCTCATGGCTGCATTCCCCGCATCATCAGTGTGCTGGTTGATATAGAGCACAACCGAAAACGCCTCCTGCGGAGCATAGGTAAGCATGCCACGCTCTTTGTTCACGACGCGGATCGAAGCATTCAAAAGATTAGTGTGATTACGCTGTAGCGTCTCTCGCATCCCGTCAATAAACGTGACCAGATTTTCTCTAGGGATAAAATACTCATGCAAAATATCTGTTTCTCGCTGTAAACTATTCTTAAGATACGGCACCGAGTCATGCATCGGCTCATTGCGCGCCACCAAACAGGCTTCTCCCGACGCTTGCGCCTGCGTGCGACTGATAGAGCACGACTCCATCCTTGGCTCGATATACTTCTCTGATAGCCACCGCATAGTTTGAAATACACCACCATACTTTGAAAGATTCATAACAAAGCGGCGCAAGGGCACACTCGACACTTCACCAAGTGGCGGGATCTCATTTTCAGGCACCTGTTCATCACTTTTGGTATAGAGATAGACAATCCCTTCATCAAGAAAAGTTTTATTGGGCGCCGTTGAAAGGTGCGTGTAGGTAAGCCCGATGTTTTGGTTTGGCTGAACTTCTTCTTTGAAGAAGGTTGGGAAATCTTTATAGCTCACAATCTTGCGACTCGATGCATATAGATCGTTATCCACTATGCGCAATTCGGCATCAAGAATGATGCCGAACAGCCCATATCCCCCAACCACTAGGTTATATAGTTCACTGTTTTCACTTCTACTAAGACGTTTAATGGTTCCATCAGGAAGCATCACTCGCAGGGAGACGATGGAATTTTCTACCGCTCCTATCTGATGGTCCATGCCGTGTGCATTAACCGATATAGAGCCTCCTACGGTAAAAATGTCAGTCGACTGCATAGCCGCCACCGCGTAGCGCGGATGGATTTTTGACTGTATGTCGTGCCAAGTTGCACCGCTTTGCACTGTTATGGTTTTTTGCTCTTCATCGAGATCGATCGCATTAAACTGTGTCATATCGAGCACTACGGCTCCTTTTGCAAACGCTTGACCACCCATGCTGTGCTTTACACCAGCGATCGAAACTTTAAGGTTGTTACTGCGCGCAAAAGCAAGCGCGTCTGCAATATCCTTTTGCGTATGCACCGCAACAACTCCAAACACCGAAGTTTGATCAACACAACTAGCGTCATTTATTACTCCACCCTTTTGAAGCCACGTGAACGGAACCTGTAAGAGCGTTACAGTTGTTTTCTCTGGTGAAATATTTTCAGGGTGTAGTGGTGGGCAATCCTTATCTCTACCTGGTGGAGCGCTCAGATACAGAATCTTTTGGACCAAAAAAAGAACAAGCACGACACTCCCCACCACTAAGACTGCAAGCAATTTTGAAAAACGCCTACCTACTTTCTTGGCTATATGTACCACCCACCCAGTATACGACACGCTACACGTTGAACTCGCGATTATGCGGAGAGAGCGAGATTCGAACTCGCGGGCCTAATAAAAGGCCGACAGTTTAGTAAACTGTTGATTTAAACCACTCATCCATCTCTCCAACACACTATATATAAGCAGAGTGCGGCCAGAGCGACAAGCACTAGCAGTTATTGTGCGGGAGCAAACTCTACAGTCCACTCAATACCGTACTTGTCACGAAACATGGCGAAGTGTGTGCCCCAGGGGCTTTGTGCCATTGGCATTTCAACTGTCCCGCCCACTGAAAGCCCATTGAAAATTCTCTCTGCTTCCTCCTTACTTTCAGTGGTAACTGCGATCTTAGATCTATTTTCATTCTCGCTTACGCGGCCCATTGCTTCGGGCACATCATTTGCTATAAGCACACTGTTTCCAATAGGCAGCGTGATGCGTAGTATTTTGTTTGCCTCACTCTCAGCCACTGGGAACTCAGCGCTCGCTATATCTTTGAAGCGAACAATGCCAGCGAATTCTCCACCGAACACAGATTTATAAAACGTAAACGCTTCTTCGGCATTTCCGTTGAAGTTGATGTAGGGGTGTATTGATGTCATATATTTTCTTTTTAGTGCTAATTACTTGTGCGTTTACACAAACCCTGGCGGAGACGGTGGGATTCGAACCCACGAGGGCTTGCGCCCTACCTCCTTAGCAAGGAGGCACATTCGACCACTCTGACACGTCTCCGTACTGCACACATTTCTTTCGAAACTCCTACCGTTTATACCTTTTTTTGCTCCCTTTTTCCAGTTGCTCAAAACTACAGTTGTTTCGTAGTACACTACTTATATATGTGGATATTGGTAGGTTTAGGCGTGGTGCTCGTGGCATGGAGCGCGTGGGGGTATTTCTCTTCTCGAGTCGAACAAGCCTCGTATCGAGTCGTGCGCAAAGAGGAAGGGTACGAAGTGCGCGAGTATACGCCGCACGTGGAGGCGCGTGTCGTTATCGCGGGCCCCTATCGCACAGCGCTCAATGACGGTTTTCGCATTATTGCCAACTATATTTTTGGGAACAATATCTCGAAAGTAAAAATTGATATGACCGCCCCGGTGATTGCACAGCGTCATGAAGAGCCTACGAGTGAGCAAGTTGCCATGACCGCGCCAGTTATGGCCGAAGGGTTTGGCGATGTGGCACACACCATCGCCTTTGTAATGCCTAAGAGTTATACGCTCGCGACCCTCCCCTCACCCAAGGATCCACGTATCACCCTGCTTGAGGTCCCAGCACACAAAATGGCTGCACTGCGATTTCGGGGCTATACATCAGCAAAACGCACAAAAGAAATGGAAAAAAGACTGTTCGATAAGCTCACCCACGATGGCGTTACCATTACCGGCGCTCCGCGCTATGCCGGCTATGACGCGCCTTGGACCCCACCGTGGCTGAAACGCAACGAAATTTTAGTGCCGATTGAGAGCTAAATTTGACCTCGGCAAAATACCCTTATTTGACAACAGTATTTTTGTATTGTATTGCAATTACTTGACAAATATTTAAGACTGTAGTAGTATATACAGTGAAAGTTCGGGCAGCTAAAAGAATAGATAATCTTTAGAGGAGAGAGTCATTACCTAAACACGCAGGCGCGATACCATATAATTATCGGCCGCTGTAAGGTGAAAAAGACGATCACCTCCTCTGAGCTGGTCGTCTTTTTCGTTGGTCGAACAGATCTCTGACAACTGCATAGCGAATTTGGAAAAACAGAATCTTAATTGATGTTTGTTGTTCCTCTTCGCCCTACTGAGCATGAGCCCAATGGTCTAACCACCAACGGATGTCCTCTACCTCGGTGTGGCAAGAGGGATCGCAAGATTCCCAAATTGGTTAACCCGCGCCATAGTGGTGCATTGTGTGAGGAGAAAGAAAATGCCTGCAAGTCGTTTGAATGAATTCACGGAAAAAGGCCGTGAGCTGGCGGCAAAAGCCGAAGCAGCGTGCGGCACTGCAGCCATGGTAGCCGCTCTCCTTGACTCAGTCGATGGTGAATACAGAACAAAAATTGGCTACAACGTTGCGGTAGCGGTAGTGCAGGCTGCAATAGCAGCTGCGAACGCCAAGGCTGATGAGCTACTTGCCGAAGCGTTCGGCACCACGGCGCCGCCGGTACCTGGAGTCACAGAGTCAACAAGCTGAGTGGATCTTTTAAATTGTAGGTTTTGAACCTTCCATGACGGAGCACATGAACTGCTCCACCCTTTTGAGCGCATGATTTTAGATCGTGAATTCAAAAGGGTACGTTATCAAAACGGACCCGCGCGAACTCTCCCGCGCATTAAAGGAGAGAAATTTGGGGGACCAAACAATGGTTGTAGTCACCGTGAACGGACAGACCTACTACATTCCGCTTACTTTGCGTAGGCGGTAGAGAAAAGGAGCAGCGGAGCTCCATCAAATAATTTGATAAAAACCCGCAACAACTTGAGGCGACCAACGGTCGCCTCCCCTCTCGAATTCATCATCAGCTGACTTACCACTATATATATTCGGAAGTCCAATGGTGAATTCAAGAGGGAGAGTGTTAGAAACTCACCCTAGTATCAGAGTTTGCCATCTGATACTTAATCCAGCCCAGGGCAAAGGGCGATTCGAACCGTCTCGATGCAGCATGCGCGGGACAGGAGACAGAACATGTCGGAACATCTCTTTGACGTAGGCGGGGAAACCCGGTTCCTGAGGACCTTTAAGGTCCTCCAAGAAGAGATCATGATGAAGATCTGGGGAGGTCATCCCCTAGACGGAGAGGTCAAGGCGTCGAGGAGCGGCTCGATCTACATCGAGCACTTGTTCGGCCCGCTAGGGATGGTCCGGATCTCAGACCATCCATGGCAAGCCCCACCCCACGGGCTGGGGCGGCGCCCCATACTCGACATTTACTCCGGTACCAAGGTGGTGCCGGCGGGGATGATCTCGGCTGCGGAAGCAGTCAAGATTCTCACTGCGCCGGAAGGGTATAGCTGCACAATCGTGCGGCCTGATGAAATCGTTTCGGGACTTTCGTTTTTGGTGGGCGTTATAGCCCACCTGTTCGGAGGTGAATCCTCCGAGTACAAAGATGCCCGCGAGGTTATGCGAGCGAACAGGAACTCGCCCACCAAAGCAGCCATTGCTGCCAAACACTTGGCGGCAAAAGTACTAAGGAGGACAAAGCCTCGACAAGAGTGGCCAGAGTGGCTGGCCACGGGGCAATACTATTCGTCCAGCTCCTCCTTCAAGGAACTGGAAGAATTGGTGGCGCTTGCGCGCCGACAGTCTGTCCGTTGGTTCTATTTGGCGAAGGCCGCAGAGGGCTACACATACGCGGCAACGTCTACAGCCAAAGCATTCTACGAGGAGCAGGCAGCCGACTTGCTTCGGAGGGCCTTAGACCTCCCCGAGAGGTCAGGCACATACGGGCGGCCCAACCGCCCGTTGACGGCCGAGGAGCAAGAGCTCCTCGACATAACGAAAAGCGCGATACAGCGCTGAAAACTTGGGCGACGGGTTCAATCCCCGTCGCTCTCCTACTTAGGATCATCACACAAGTGGTGCTTCTAAATGAGGAGAACAAATTCCTTCCCGCAGGTTTAACCTGCGGAATGTGCGAAACTCTTCAAGGTGCTGGGTGTCAGTAGTGTGAGATTGCTCTGGATTGCGAAAGCAGGAAGGAGAAAAACTCTCTCCTCTAACCACTATTGGCTCGCAGCATTTTGAATGGTTGCCGCCCCGCGTGCATATGCACGCGGGGCGGTTTTCGTTTCAAGTATCAAATTTGTTTATTACTTGATCGCCTTTGCGACTGCTTTTGCTATCCCCTTTTCAAATGGCCCCGGGATGATTTTCTCCGCTGTGGGACGTTTTACAAGGCTGGCCAAATTATGTGCCGCTTTGATTTTCATCTCATCAGTAATTTTTGAAACTGTATTATCAAGCGCCCCACGAAATACTCCGGGGAAGACGAGTGAATTATTGATTTGGTTCGGATAGTCTGAGCGCCCCGTAGCGATGACCGCTGCCCCGCCTCTCTTCGCCTCCTCAGGCATAATCTCAGGAATTGGGTTAGCGAGCGCGAAGACGATAGGATTTTTGTCCATCACCTTTACCTGCTCACTCGTCATACTGTTTGGGGCTGAGACACCAACGAATGCATCTGCGCCCGAAAGCGCTTTGGTGAGATCACCCTCCACACCCATTGGGTTTGTGATAGTCGCTAACTCTTGTTTAAAAATATTGAGATCTTTGCGGCGCTTATTAATGACTCCTTTACTATCAAGCACGAGGATATCTTTTACTCCACCAAGGATCAACAGCTTCGCTATCGCAGTGCCTGCAGCACCTGCGCCAGAAATTACGACGCGCATCTTTTTAAATTCTCGCTTGGTGACTTTCGCCGCATTGATGAGCGCTGCGTATACCGCTATAGCGGTACCATGCTGGTCGTCGTGCATCACCGGGATATTGAGTGCTTCTTTAACCCGCGCTTCAATTTCAAAACACTGTGGTGCAGCAAAGTCCTCGAGATTAATGCCCCCAAATGCGGGCGCAATGTTGATGATCGTCTCCACTATTTCATCCACCTGCTGCGTTGAGAGGGTGATGGGCACTGCATCAACATCTGCGAATGCTTTAAAAAGTGCAGCCTTCCCTTCCATCACCGGGAGCGCACCATAGGGTCCAATGTTTCCCAAACCTAACACTGCCGAACCGTCTGAAATGACAGCAATGAGGCGCTTCTTAACCGTATACTCGCGCGCGAGTTTTTCTTGCTCCTTAAGAGGCTTTTTATTTTCTTTCGTCCCAGCTACCAAAGTGGAGACCGCGGCAACACCCGGCGTATAGACGAGAGAGAGCTCTGCGCGGTTGCGCACTGGCTGCGCCGGAATGACGCGGATCTTGCCACCGAGCTTTTTATGGAGTGCTATCGCCTTTTTTGATGTATCTATAGATTTTTCCGCCATGAGAGTGAGTATACCAGGCCGCACTTTGTTATGATGTCCACATGCATGAAGGCGACTTACTAGCTCAGCACTTGCGGCTCTCGAAGGATCATGCCCAGGCGCTCGTCCGGCTTGGTATAGAGACAGTGCGCGACCTCCTCTATCACTTCCCTTCGCGCTATGAGGAGTCGGGCGGCGAAGCGGCAGTCTCTACTATTACACTCGGAGCTGACGTCTCTCTGGTGGGCACGCTCGAAAAGCTAGAGACCAAACGCTCGTGGAAGCGCAAAATCCCTATCTCTGAAGGCTACCTACGCGACCAGTCGGGCCGCGTGAAATTGATGTGGTTTAACCAACCCTACATCGCCAAGATGTATATGGGGGGCACGACGGTGAAGGTGACCGGCAAGGTCACGGGCTCTGCCGGCAAGCTCTACATCGCCAACCCCCATCTTGAAAAAGTATCGTTAGACGAAAATGGATTGTTTCGTTCGGAGCAGAATTTTTCCAAAGAAAATGGTCTGGCCGAGCGAAGCGAAGAGATCCGAGGACCTTTTCGGAGGGAAAATTCTGCGGAGGGCGACTTATCTGCTGTGCCTAAACTGTTTGCGGTATATCCAGAGACCAAAGGGATTTCGTCACTATGGTTTCGCCACGCGATCGAAAAAGTGTTGACGCAGTCGCTGCTCGAAAGTATTGAAGACCCTATCCCGCCGGAAATTTTGAAAAAATATAATTTGCCGCGCCTCTCGAGTGCCCTGCTGTGGATCCACAGGCCAGAGGAATTGAAACAGACAGTCGCTGCGCGCAAACGCTTCGCGTTTGAAGAAATTTTTTATATCCAACTCGCTCGAGCGCAGGAGCGCGCGCTGCAGGCTCATGAAAAAAGCTTTGCTATTGCGGCATCCCCTCAAGAGGTTGCTGCCTTCATTGACTCCTTCCCTTTCAAAGCAACTACTGCTCAAACAAAAGCGATAGAAACGATTTTAAGTGACATGCGCTCTGGGCGCCCCATGTCACGCCTCCTTGAGGGCGATGTGGGTAGCGGCAAAACGGCCGTTGCAGCAACCGCTGCCTACGCGACCGTACGCACTAAACCGCAAGATTCAAAAGTCGGCACTCTCCAGGTGGCCTACATGGCGCCGACCGAAATTTTGGCGAAGCAACATTTTGAATCATTTATAAAATATTTTGAATTCTATCCAATCAATATCGGTCTCATCACTGGTAGCGGCTGCTATAAATTCCCTTCAAAAATTAATCGAGAGAAGGCAACCACTATTTCTCGCGCTCAGCTGTTGAAATGGGTCGCGAATGGCGAAATTCCTATCCTCATCGGGACCCATGCGCTCATTGAAAAGGCAGTGCAGTTTAAACACTTGGCCCTCGTCGTCATCGATGAGCAGCATCGTTTTGGTACCAACCAGCGAAAGAAGCTTACTAAAAAAGAGACGCGCCTCCCCCACCTCCTTTCAATGACCGCGACCCCCATCCCCCGCACGCTCGCACTCACTGTCTATGGCGACCTTGACCTCACTCTCATCGACCAAATGCCGGTGGGCCGCAAACCAATCATCACCAAGATTGTAAAAAAGGAGGAGCGCACAAAAGCGTATGCTGAAATTCGCACCCAGCTTGAAGCTGGGAGGCAAGCGTATGTCATTTGCCCGCGCATAGACGAGCCTGACCCCGACAAAGCCTTCGCACTCATGGCTAAATCGGTAAAAGAAGAGGCAAAGCGATTGAAGAAAGATGTTTTCCCGGAGTACTCAATTGAAATTTTGCACAGCAAGATGACGCCGAAGGAAAAGGATGACGTCATGGCAAGATTCTCAAATCATGAGATTGATATTTTGGTCGCCACTTCAGTGGTCGAGGTGGGAGTTAATGTGCCCAATGCGACCGTGATATTTATTGAAGGCGCGGAGCGCTTTGGCCTCTCCCAGCTCCACCAGCTTCGCGGACGCGTCGTGCGCTCCAACCACCAAGCCTACTGCTATGTCTGCCCTGAGAGTAAGGGTGAGCAAACTGCAGCGCGACTCAAAGCACTCGTCACGGCGAAAAATGGGTTTGAATTAGCCGAGCACGACCTCCTGCAGCGCGGCCCCGGCGAGCTCGCAGGTGGGCGCCAGTCGGGCATTAGCGACATCGGCATGGAGGCGCTCAAGAATTTAAAACTCGTGGAAGCCGCGCGCAGCGAGGCACAAGCGATTATTAAAAATGATGAACAGCTTCAAAAACATCCCTTACTGCGCGCCGAACTCACCGCGCGTCAAAACACCCTTCATTTTGAGTAGTAAAAGCGGTATATTGAGCAACGGGCGCGAGTAGCTCAATGGTAGAGCAGTCGTCTTATACACGACTGGTTCCAGGTTCGAGTCCTGGCTCGCGCACAAAAAAGTTATGTGTTAGTCTCGCTGGTGGAGTACTGTTTGTTCAATACAGGAGACGCTCGTGTTATACAGGAAAGTACTTGCCCCTATCCTCTTCGCGTTAAGCGAGAGTGATGCCGAGAAGGCGCACGATCTTACTATACGTGCAATGAAGTGGCTGCAAAACGATCCACTTCTGCTACACCTCATTGCTTGGTGGTATTGCGCCAATAAAAACCCAAACCCTGTCGAAGTCGCCGGGATACAGTTTCCCAATCGCGTCGGGCTCGCTGCAGGATTCGACAAGCATGCTGAGATACTGCCCTACTTGCAAGCTCTTGGTTTCGGATTCCTCGAACTGGGTACCATACTTCCCCGCCCACAGAGTGGGAATGAAAGACCGCGTCAGTTCAGAATCCCTGAAGACGAGACTCTAATTAATCGCAACGGTTTTAACAGCCACGGTTGTGAAGTGGTCGCAGGGCGTCTAAGGAGTGTGCGTCCTGATATTCATATCCCTATAGGTATCTCTTGCGGGAAGATGAAAGATACGCCTCTTGAGAATGCAGCCGAGGACTATGTTGAAGTGGCAACTCGAATCGGTATGTTTGGTGCATACATAGTAATAAATGTAAGCTCCCCCAACACGCCGGGCTTACGCGAGCTACAGGGTCGTGCATATATGGAAGACATTGTGCACAGAGTAGTGACATGCGCCGCCAAAAAACCAGTATTTGTAAAAATTTCGCCGGACCTTAGCGAGGCAGAACTTGCTGTAACGCTCGAAGCAGTCACCCATGGCGGTGGCGCTGGTATCATTGTCGGCAACACAACCACAGATCGGCCTCGTTCACGCAATATTCCATTCAGTAACCAGCCTAGCCAACTATATAAACAGCCTGGTGGTCTTAGTGGGCGCTGGCTTGAGAAAAAGACTCTCGGGGCAATAACCAACGTGCGCAGGTTGGCACCTCTTTTGCCGATTATCGGCGTCGGGGGCACATATGATAGAGAAAGTGCTCAACGTAAAATTGATGCAGGAGCATCACTAGTACAACTCTTGACCGGGCTGGTCTACGGGGGACCGAACCTTATTACCCAGTGCCGTAGCATCCAGTAATACTTATATCCACCACCGCTCCCAGGCCCCAGCCTCGGGAGCGGTTTTCTTTTTATAAAACAAAAGAAGGAGGGGCTATTAACCCCTCCCTAACTGAGCATTAGTGCTTATGCCCAGCAACAAATACCGCCTCAACACCTCCGGGCATCTCGCGTCCTTCAAGAGGTGACCAACCAACCTTTGTCTTTAAATTACGCCGGTCGATGAGCAACTTCTTGTGTGCATTAAGTACTGTCAGCGAACCAACATTACCTTCTGCTACATTGCCGAAACCGCGGCCGAAATCACAACCAGGAAATTGTGCTGGTAGAAACTGCTGCACAAACTTACCAGGATTACAGGCCGCGACGCGAGCTATATCCTGCGGCTTAAATGCATGGTTGCGCATAAGCCATACACACACCGGCCCATACACATCGAGCCAGGGCGCACCGCTGTGGTTGTTTTCTACACACACTTCTGCAAAAAGATTTGGATCGTCAGCTTGAAGTAGATGTGCGATCGCCTTGTTTTTTTTGCTAGGATACAATGGTGTATATTTTGCAAAAGCTCCAAACTTTTCTTCCTCGGTATGCGGTGCATGATCAGTCGCTAACATATCGATAAAGCCCGAACGCAGACCTTCAACCAACCCAAAGCGATGCTCCGAACTTTGGATAGCTGGATTCATTTGAACTTGCATCCATAGCGACGGATCTCGCTCGGTCATTGAGGTATCAAAAAGTAGATGCAACGGCGACACCTCAAGAAGAATCTCTGCTCCTCGATTACGGTACTTCTGTATCAGATCGAAACTATCGCCCGCAGTTGACCAGTGACATAATTTAGCTTTGATGCCGTACTCTTCAATGAGTGGAAGCAACAAACGCAGCCCTTCGTTTACACACTCCACGGGCCGACGATCGCTGTGTGTCCACCCACCAATGGAATTCTGGACGATTGGTTCATACTCCACATGAAACGATATATGTTCCCCGCTATACTTGCGGAGTATCCTTTCAAGTTGTGACCCATAGGTAACTGTCAGTGTCCCAACCGATTTACCGAAGTACAGTTTATAAGGATATTCCCCCCGCTTTCCTATTGGGTGAGTACTATCGTCAATACCAACGTAGTTAAGCTTCGTGACTGGGTGATCAAGTTCGTTAACCCTTCTACGATGCCACTTGAGCCTTTCTAAGTCTACAACAGGATTAGGTGTATTAGGCATTACACTTACGTGCACCACACCACCATTGAGAGCAGCGTCTCCCGCAGTCTGGTATGTCTCCTTATAGCACTGCTTGCCTGTATCGTCTTCACGCGCATGTATATGTACATCACCAAAGCCTGCAAAAATATAGCAGTCGCAACCAAACGTATGATTAGCTGGTAGCTCATGTCCCCTTTCCACATTGCAGATAAGACCCGTACTGAGGTCTATGCTTACTCGGCCCCAGAAGATCTCTTCTGATGTTACGAATTGGCCCGAAACAGTAACGGTCTGTATTGTTGCAGACATTGTGTACACACTCCCATTTGGTTAGAACAAGCCACATGGAGCATAGCACATCTACACTCGGGGTGTAATAGAAGACTGTTTTAGAAATCAACGCGCAGGGGAACCTCTTCGATTTCTATTTTGCGCTTGGGCTCGATGCCAAAGACAGTGAGGATCTGTTCGAATTCTTCGCGCTCAATCGTTTCAACTTCGATGAGACGGTGCGCTATAGCGTCGAGCACGCGGCGGTGTTTGGTGATGATTTCGTGCGCCTTCTTGTAGCCGCCGTCCATCAATTTCTTTACTTCAGCATCAATCTCGGCCGAGACTTTTTCAGAATATTCGCGCCCATCGATACCGGTACCAAACATGGCGCGACCACCTTCTCCAACCAGTGCGATAGTGCCCACCTTCTCGCTCATGCCGAAGCGCGTGACCATGTCGCGCGCGAGCGCGGTCGACACTTGGAGGTCGTTGGAAGGGCCCGTCGTTACATCATCGAACACTTCAAGCTCAGCTACATAGCCGCCCAGGCTCATAGCAATGTCATCAAGAAACTCCTTACGGCTTTGCATGCGCTTGTCCTCAAACGGGAGCTTCAGCGTATAACCAGCGGCACGCCCGCGACTGATGATCGAGATTTTGTGGACCGGGTCAGCATACGGGAGGAGTGACGCGACGAGCGCGTGACCCGCTTCGTGGTAGGCCGTGATCTCCTTCTCTTTTGCATTTAGCACGTGCGTCTTGCGCTCAGGCCCAAGCATTACTTTTTCAATCGAGCGGACGAGGTCATACTGCGCCACACTGCGGCGATTTTCGCGCGCAGCGAGAATCGCCGCTTCGTTCATGAGGTTCGCAAGATCGGCGCCGCTAAAGCCCGGCGTGCGCTCTGCGATGACCGCCAAGTTTACATCTTCAGCAAGCGGCTTGCGACGCGCGTGGATGGTGAGGATGTCGACACGGTCGGCACGGTCTGGCAGGTCGATAACTACGCGACGGTCGAAGCGGCCCGGTCGCACGAGCGCCGGGTCGAGCACATCGGGGCGGTTGGTCGCTGCCATGACGATTACTTTTTCATTTGGTTCGAACCCATCCATCTCAACGAGGATTTGGTTGAGCGTCTGTTCACGCTCATCATTACCACCTCCTACCCCGGTGCCACGAATGCGCCCCACTGCATCAATTTCATCAAGGAAGATAATCGCAGGAGCTGCGCGCTTTGCAGTGAGGAAAAGGTCGCGTACGCGTGATGCACCAACACCGACGAACATCTCAACGAATTCTGAGCCTGATATAGAGAAGAATGGCACCCCAGCCTCGCCCGCGACCGCGCGCGCGAGCATGGTCTTACCAGTACCCGGCGCGCCCATCAAAAGAATACCTTTTGGTATGCGTGCACCGATGTCGAGAAACTTTTTTGGATTTTTGAGGAAGTCGACGATTTCATGCAATTCGATTTTCGCTTCTTTCGCACCTGCCACATCTTTAAAGGTGATGCGCTGCACCTTGTCGTTCGGATCTATGACGCGTGGCTTACTTTGACCAAAGGAGAAGGCTTGCATGCCCGCGCCGCGCACTTGCCTGGAGAGGTACCACACGAAGAACGCAATGAGGAGCAGCGGCGCTAAGAACGGCGCCAGTGCAGAGAGCCAAAACTCCCAGCTGCTTTGACGCTGGATAGTGATAGTCACCTTGTCGAGCGCATCTTTTGCAACCCCGTAGTTGGTGAGTGTTTGGGTGAGCGCTGTGTCCGGCTCTTTCTTAGAGATCTTCTCTGTTTTGTCGGCGTACTCGATCTTTAAATCGTCACCGTTCACCGTAATAGTAGTCACCTTCCCTGCCCCAACGTCTTGCGCTACTGCAGAGATAGGTATATCAACCGGTTGCTTACCGCCACCAGAAAAGTAGGTGTACGCGCCAGCGAGTAGCATCAGTATGAAAATACTGAGCGCGAGATTTGTCCAAAAATTATCGCCGCGCGGCATCTTTGGAACCGGCACCTGCGGACCCCGCTTCTTTTGAGGTTGTTGATTTTGTTGTTCTGGCATGTTGTTTCAATAGTACCACTTCTCCATATATGCAGCAAAAAAATTCATTCGATGGTAGAGTTTCTGCATGTCTCTTATTGAGCATAAAAAGGCGCGGCTCGACTACGAAATACTCAAAGAGTTTGAGGCGGGTTTAGAATTGCATGGATTTGAAGTGAAGTCGCTGCGTGCCGGCCACGGCAAGCTCGACGGTGCACATATAGTAGTACGACCCAGCGGCAAGCGTGGTGGGCTCGAAGCGTTTCTTGTGGGCGCAAACATCCCTCCCTATCAAGTAGCCAATACGCCTAAAGAGTACGAGCCTGAACGCCCGAGGCGTTTACTCATGACCCGCGATGAACTTGTAGAACTTAGTGGAGAAGAAAAGCAGAAAGGCTTGACAATAGTGCCGATTGCAGTGTATAATAAAGGGCGAAATCTCAAGCTCAAAATAGCAGTTGCGCGCGGGCGCAAAAAGTTCGACAAGCGCGCCGTCCTCAAAGAGCGAGACACCAAGCGCGAGATTGATAGGACATTGAAAAATCAATAACACTGGCATTCGTGAAGAGTTCGCTTCGAAGAAGTTAATTCTTCGGGGATGCCAGGCTTCGACACTGGTGTCATCTATATGATGCGCGATGTAGCAGCCCAGGACTGCTCTAAAACTTGGAAACCCTAACTGGCAAAAATACTGCCTCGCCGTATTTCTCGGCGAACGACTTCGCATTCGCTCCGGCATTCGCGTAAGTCGCATCCACTCTTGCTCGCCTGAGGCTTGAGATCGGGTGTTATATTTCGGGCTTGTAGTGTGAGAGGTTGATCGACACCCACACAAGAAATTACTGATCTGCGCGCCGCATGATTGTGTTCACTCTTAACATGCGTCGCTAAGAATTTAGAGCGAACTACACATCGTAGAAGCTCATCGTAGACCACCTCTGCACGCGGGTTCAATTCCCGCCATCTCCACTCGACTCGCTTAGCTCGCTCGTGGCAAGCCACCTAGCGAAACACGAACAAAAGCATCCAAATAACACTTGGATGCTTTTTTCGTAAGCAAGCGAGTCGAGTGCCCTGAGCGACGAGCTTGCGAGGAGTCGAACGGGCTATTTGTGTTAGCAAATCGCTTTTACTAAGCTTTAAGTATGTATTTTGTGTACCTGATCAAAAATTCTGCAAACAAACTGTATACTGGTATCACTGATAACCCGAAACGCCGGTCACAGGAACACAATACACGCCGAGGCGCTGCATATACTTCTCCTATACCAACCTATAAAATAGTTTTTCTTGAACAATACGAAACTCTTGCCCAAGCGCGCACCCGCGAAATTCAAATCAAAAAATGGCGTCGAGACAAGAAAGAACTCCTCATTGATCGTTATTCTAAGGGATTGCCAACAAAAAGATAGAATTTAACTTCTCTCGTCCTTACCAATCCCTTCCCTCCCTTTAGCGCTTTGTGCCATTTTAAGAACAAACCCCAGAGTGTATGATCGGAAACCGCCTCACTGTATACAGCGAGGCGGAATCTTTTTATATTCTTAGCAATCAATCCCCTATCGCTCGCGATGGTGTTCGAAGACCGAGAGGAGCGACCAGCGGCCAGAACCGGCAAGTGCAAGTGCGAAGGAGTTGAGCATCAGCACAATCTCGAGATCGTGTGGCATGAGGCCGCGAGCGAAGCCGCCGGTGAGGAAAAACGCTACGAACATCTCGATACCAAACGCGACCGCGAATGGGCGCGTCAGTACACCAAGCATAAGCGCGATACCGCCGACCACTTCGAGCCATGCAATGAACACGCCGACCCACGCCCCCATCCCAAAATGCACCATCATACCTTCAACCATGGGTAGGTTGTGAATCTTCATCCAGCCATGCTCAAGGAAAATAAAACCAGTTGAAATGCGCAACAATAAAAGCCCGAGAGATGGCATGAAAAAATATTTACTCGCCCGATTAAGATGATGCATCATATATTTTATTTTTAAACTTAGTATATCGACCATCGTAGCATGGTTTTATATGTGCGAGCGCCTTCATTTTATTTTTAAAAGAGCACGGTAGTATGGTTAGCGGTCGCCCTTTCATTCATTCAGACCAGACTGGAGTACTGCTATTGCGTGTTTCTCAACGACCTTCAGGCAAACCAACGCTCTATCAGATTGGAGAGCTGTGTCTCACCTATTATATTCACGGTAGTTCTATTATTCGGTATCGCTACAAAATGAGAATGATTGGCAATACCGAAGCCCGCATGCTCACACTTCTGCACGAGTGGGAAGGGGCAACCCTCAATACTGCAGAGCTCTTACGGAAAGTTGGGTTAAATCCAAAACAACACATGGTTGCTCTTGCGGTTTTGGTTCATACCGTAGAAAGTATTGGATTTGATGCGCATGCTCGTCTAAGGTTTAGCACGGATTACTCAATGGTCGCGTGGCTGTATACAACCGGTGACGTTGACCACCTCTTGATGCTCGCAAAAGCTCGAGAAAATTCTGACTACTAAAAAACTAATTCCCTTCCTCTTACTCCAACCCTCGCACCCCCACGCGAGGGTTCTTTTTATTTCTTTCGGTAGAGTTGGAAGAGTTTTATAAAAACAATACCAAAACTTAAAAATCCAAAAATATACAAACCGAGGATAGAATAGATTTCGCTAGAGCTGATTCCGATATGCCCACCATTATGGTTGGGGGAAAGAGATACAACAATCACATAAGATAGTACCCAAAAAACATAAAACTTAAACCAAGGCAAGAAGACTTCTTTCTTTAAAGGAAGTAGAAAGATTGTAGTTACTAACCCAGGTATTAGAGCAAGAAGAGCTGTGGCTGCAATATTTTCTAAATAATCAGAACATGTATAGCCACTACCGCAGATAGTAGATGCGTAGGTATAGAGCGCGTAAGACACGAATACTAAAAAAACGAGAGTAGTAAGAATAATCTTTTTCGAGATAAAGCTATTCATTTTCATTGAGTTATATTACCACTCAAAACTTATCTGCCCTTTGTTTGTCTTAAGTTTAATCACAGCTAAGCCGCTGACCGTTTGCGACTTGATGGGGACATTCTTTTGCAGCACAACTATAGATGTCTTGTTTTTCGCCTTGTCATAGAGCGCTTGGATAGCAAATTGATTGTCCGCTATCACTGTTTGGCTCACCAAAGTCTGCTTAGAGTCCCAGAGATACGTAAATGACGTGGGCAGCTTAATGGGGGCGGCAGAGCCATACTGCACACTCACGATTTTGGCATAGGTAAGCAACTTACTACTATATGTTTTACTAAACGTGAGAGTAGTTTTGTTCCCTGCGGCATCAGTAATAGTAGTCGTGGTTGCACTCTTCACTATCGTAGTTGAAAACGTATCATCAATTCCGTTGATTGATACATCGTGTGCCACAAGACCGCCCGACAGCATCACTTCGGGCGCAACCAGGTCAGGTAATACTACTCCACCCTCTTGTGCCCGCAGAGAAGTATCTATTGAACCATTACCATCGAAGTCGACCAAGAGCGTACTTGAAGCTGTTGGCGAACCATCCACAAGTGCGAGACTTGCCACTGTAGACGTAGCTGATGGCACCCCTTCAAACGAAGTTTTGGAAAGTGTTGTATCGCCCACACTCTGAACAATGTCGAGAGAGAATGACCCACTCGCGACCCCCTTCATAACGAGCGAGCCTCGCTCATCTGCCGGTACGGATAATGACTGCACATCGCCATAACGATGGTATTGAATGTTCGGATTACCAAACAATGTGGTAGTTGCGGTTGAACCTGTATAGTTTCCTTCTGAATCTATGAAACCAAGTGTGAGTGGCGAGTGCAAAACAAAGTGCAGTCTGTTTGAGTTCATACCAGTAGGTTTTGTTACTGATACGTATGACGATGAATTATTTGAGAGATTATTTTCTAGAATATTTGTGATAAGTACCCGCACGTCAGGGATATCTAGTATGTACGTGTGATCGTAAGGAAATCTATTGAAGAATGTTTTTGCTTTTTTATCGTGATTAAAAGAACGCAAATCCACCCAATATTGCGTAGTAGAAGCGCCGTTTGACCATAACGCGCTTGGGGTGACGACTGTGCCATCGCCATCAATTGTTTCTTGTGGGTCAAACGTAAGCTCGCTTCCTTTGCCATACAGAGCACACATTCCTAGCTCATAGCGCAAGCAGGTATTCGTCGCCACTTTTTTATAACGAATACCTGCGAGCGTATCATTTCCCCACCCAGCTATTTCATACACATCAATGCCTGCGGGTGGCGTCCAATTATCGAGTACCTGGTGTGCCACCACCGCATCGTCAAAGAGTGTGGCATTAGCAATACTCGGGGTTTGTAGATCGCTCACCTCTGGCACCGTACGAGTCGAGTCGGTCATATACTTTTTCAAACGCTCTGTTGAGTGCAGCACATCACCATATGCACTCGCCCAACCTGGCACTGTTGCAGCATCAAAACTCACCACTGGGTCATCCACGTAAGTGAAGTAGTTATACGATGGCAGCAAATTGTATACATCAGGAATATTCTGAGCTACCTGACGCGCTGTTTGATTGCTGAGTATAAAAGGTATTCCTGCGGTACCATGCAGCACACTCGCGATAGCATCAGGCGTGCCTAGCTGCGGAGTCGCGACAAAAATTATCTTATCGACATACTGTGCCGCGTCCGGCCCCAAACGCATGATGAGAGCTTTCGCCAACAGACCACCATTGGAGTGTGCAACAATAGTCACTTTCCCTGTTTTTGAAGAAGCGGCAAGATCCTTCAATTTTGTAAGAATATACGGCTCGTCACTCGATGCAGTATATGAAATGTTTGAGCCTTGTTGCACACCACCATCAAGTAATTCATCAAATGACAAGCGCCAGTCATACGCAATGGGCGCCCAATCATTGATAGTCCCCTCTTCCGCCAAAGCGTTCATGTCAGAAATAAAGGACTTATAAATATTGGGGCAAATGAGACCAACACACACTTCGTCTAGCACATCACCTTCTTTCGCGTACACATCATGCAAACTTGTGCCTGACGCATCCATCTGCAATCGCAGGGCATCACTATCACCACCAGGCTCCCAGATTTTATTTTCCATCCCACCTTCTGTCTCATACAGGCGGCTCCCTTCGATCCCTGGCAAGAACATGACATTTGAATAACAATTGCTTGAACAGGCGGTGTCTTCTTGAGGCTGTGGAGAGTCTTCAAGATCATCAAAATAGATATCAGTGTTTGGCGCACTTCCATATAAGTGCAACCCGCTCAATGAATCTGTAAACACATCGCTGCCCGCAATTGTCGTGGACTGCCATACACACCGGCTACTATTGAGACTATCTCGCAATACACACCAATTTGCTGTCTCGCCTGAGCGCGACCAGACAAAATAGTATTGATGCCATTTCTCATCCATCAAAAACGGCGTATCAAATCGCAAGGTGTGATTACAGTAATAATCACACAGCTCTATATGGCTTTGAGTAGGTGCCACCTCTGTGCCCAACTTTGCCCAGACTGAAAAAGAACCTGCGTCCAGGTTCTTTGTCGTATAAAAAATCATATTTGACTCGCCGTCTGAGTGGATGCAACCACCACTATGACAGTTACCCGTCCCACCATCATCAAAGTGGAAGAGAGTTTGGTTTGGATCTACCGACCCATCAGCCGTATAAAACACTCGCCAACCTAGACTATTAAATCTATCGAATGAATCGGTCAGAGGAACCGGAATAATGATCATGGCTAGAGCAGAAACGGGAACCATACTTATAAAAGTGAGGAACCAAAGCACCGCAAACACCAGCAGTGATCGTTTCATATATTCTGTTTGCCGCAAACGTACCACCAACAAAAATCGTGTCTAGTACTAAAAATATTTGAGAATATATTTTTATATTTGCAACTTCCCCCAACAGCATCAGTATAAAAGTTGCTCCCCGTCCTTTTGAGACGGGGATAGAAGTTGAAGCATCACTCACACCTAATCGTTACCGCGGTGACAGCGGGTCCGAAAAGCCAACCCACGGCAAATCGCTGGCCACCGCATTCCAGTGACACGCCCCAACAGATACAGTGGGTCGAAAAGCATAGCATCGTCTGGATGGTGAGCATTACGTCCTCCTGTACTGAGAATCGGATACTCAAAAAGATCCTTCTACTCCTTCTGAACCCTCAGGCCGTAGTGGAGCTTTACTCTGAACTACCGCCAATAGAAGGACAACCACTATGCTGATAAGCACGTACATTATTGGAGCCTCCCTTCATCTTCTACCAATAAGCGTACGCCCAATCGCTATAAACACAAAGCCTCTGACACTAACTAGTGTCAGAGGCAAACAAATAGGTCTCGCCGAGGTTGTATGCTATCTCTGTCTCCTCATCTATTAAATGCGGGTGTGCGTACTCAAGCGGTAATAGCACGGCTGTTACAAGGAGATCAGCTACAGCAAAAAACGTATTGATCATTGGCAACATAACAATGATCATAATGGGCCCAAAACGCCAGGTAAAAAACCTCCCCTCCTCAATATCTAATGCGCGCTTGAGTGCTCGGTACGCCCCTATAACCGAAAGCTCGTGGACCACAGGCAACAAGAGCAGGAGCAGTATGGTTTCGGTACTCATCGATGTGCCTCATTTA
>CAYRHY010000005.1:0-46730 GCA_964424235.1 uncultured Candidatus Saccharibacteria bacterium | reverse complement strand
CCGAGACCGGCGAAGCCAACACCCAGAACCATCATAGATGCAGGTTCGGGGACATCGTGATGAAACGACTGTCCGATGTCGCTGATGCTCGAGAAGCTCGAAAGTGCGGCAGCGAGAAGGATGTCCTTGTGGACGATCAGGTGCGTATCGCCACCGCCGATGAGCGGCAGGAATGCACCAAGCGGTGGGTCCTGATAGACGCACGCGCCATTGCAGCCGACCGACAGGGTACCCAGCAAGGCGTTCGCTGCGTTGAAGACCTGTTCGACGACATTATTGATGGCCTGGCCCATGAAGGCGCCATTGAAGCTCAGGTCGATGCCGGTGATCGCGGTGGGGGATGTGATCTCATAGGTCAGAAACACATCCTGGATAAACCCGTTCGCGGCAGCAAAGCCGGAGTTGAACGTCAGCAAGCCAGGTATGCCCGTGACGGATATTGCCCCGCAGTCGGTTGGGCCACCAAAGCCGCCACCTGACATGGTGATGACGCAGGTGAAGTTACTCGCCACGGAACCGTCGCCCAGTAGTACCGTTGGCGATGGTTGGATGGGCACTGCTGAAGCCGCAAGCTGCGGCAACAGTAACACAGCCAGCAGCAAGCCGCTGGCCCATAAACGTCGTATCATGAGAGGTTACCTTTCCCTTTGCAAAGGACGGCTGCCAAACCAAGACAGAACAGCCAGAATGAAAATAACACAAGTTTGGAGTTTTGTCTTGTATATAGAAAAATGGGGAAAAAGAAAACCGCGTATCCTCCTTGTGAGAAGAATACGCGGTCGGTGTCCACCTTTGTGAACTATTTGTTCGCCTTAGTGGACGACCGGTGAGAGATCAGGCCGCGGCCGGCAGAGCTTCGTTGTCGTTGGCTGCGCCACCGCCACCGTTACCCGTGCCGCCGCGGCGCCGGGTGTTTGCGACGCAGGCCAAGCCGATCAGGCCGACGAGCAGCACGACGATGGACGCAGGCTCCATGACTCCGACGCCCGCGTTGACGATAACGCCGACGGAGGAGACGGGCGTTCCGTTCCTGAGGGCACTCAACGTGATGTGCCAGGTGTTGTCTTCGCCCGAGTTGTACATCGGATCGAAGGCGCTCGCGACGCCGTTGACGAACGAGAGAGCCTCGGCGTTTTGCATGCCGGTGCGGCTTGCCGCAAGACACGCTGACGTTACGTTGCCGAAACAGCCGTTGGAACCACCAGCAACGTTGAGGCCGTCGGTTCCGGCGTTGTCAGGGATCGCCGTCGGGTCGAAAACTACGGTGTTGCCGTACTTCACGTCCGCGATGCTCATGGAGAACGTGTAGTCCGAAAGCGGGCCGGAGAACGTCTCAGCCGAGAAGCGGAAGCCCCACCATGCGCCCTGATGTGGTAGCGACGTATTGCCCAACGGAACATTGTAGACGTTGGTCGCCGTCGGAGCCACGGCGCCCATGTAGCGTTCGATAACGCCAACGCCGAGTTCGATGATGCTGGTGGTGTCGACCGTCCAGCCCGAGTTGGTCCCACCGTTTCCGGTGCCATAGTACACGCCGGGTGAAGCCAGTGAAGCATTGTACGTGACGACCGCCGAGGCGGGGGCCGAGACGAAAGACAACAAAGAAAGCGCCGCAATGGCGCCAAACACACTCTTACGCATCTGGTAGTCCTTCTGATAGTTTCAGTTGCAACTGGAGCGCACAAGTACTATTGCACAAGAACGTCCAAATAGTTTGTACCATAGAAACGCCGCTGTGTGAATAACTCAGCATAGACACGCTCAAGTTTGTTTAGTCGGCCATACTCCGGTATTATTCCTTTGCATGTCATTCATTACTCCACGCCTTGGGATCGATCTCGGTACCGCCAACACGCTCGTGTTTATCCCAGGGCGCGGTGTGGTGCTCAACGAGCCATCGGTCGTTGCTATTTCTGAAATTGATAAGCGTATTTTGGCGGTGGGTGCTGAAGCTAAAGAGATGATCGGCCGCACGCCGGGCGAAATTATTGCCTACCGCCCGATGAAAGACGGCGTCATTGCCGACTACCGCGTGACCCAAGCGATGCTGCGCTATTTTATAAACAAGGCGATGGGCCGCTTTCAACTGTTTAAGCCTGAGGTGATGGTCTCGGTCCCCACCGGTGTTACCTCGACCGAGCGGCGCGCTGTGGTCGAAGCCGCTATCCGCGCAGGCGCCAAGAGCGCGTATGTGGTGAAGGAGTCTGTCTTGGCAGCGATTGGCGCGGGCATCCCCATTCAAGAGGCGCGCGGGCATATGGTGATTGATATTGGTGGCGGCACATCAGACGTCGCGGTGATCTCGCTTGGGGGTATCGTCGCCTCTACCTCGGTGAAGTGCGCGGGCGACAGGCTCGATCACACCATCGCTGACTATATAAAGAAGACATACAACCTCGGTATTGGCGACAAGACCGCCGAGGATATCAAAATCCAAATTGGTTCAGCAGTGCCGGTTGAAGAGGAACTTTCTATGCAGGTGCGCGGCCGCGACTTTATCTCCGGCCTACCACGCTCATTTGAAATGAAAACGAACGATGTGGTCAAAGCGATCGGTAAAGACCTGCGCGAAATAGTGAAGGCGATTCGGGATGTGCTCCAAGAGACACCACCTGAACTTGCAGCCGACATTATCGACCAAGGGATCATCATGACCGGGGGCACCTCCCAGCTGCGCAATTTTCCTGAGCTCGTCTTGCGCCGCACGGGGGTAAAGGCGGTCGTCGCCGAAAACTCGCTCTTTTGCGTCGCGCGCGGCACTGGCATCGCGCTTGAGCACCTCGACACCTACAAAAAGGCAGTTATCGCTAAACGCTAATTATGCTTACGCATCATGCGTATTTTTTAGAAGGACCACTGGGTGAGTTTGAGGAACTCGCGCATGTGCTGCGCGAGAGCGAAAATTTTTTACCACATGATCCGGGTTTTATTGCGCGACAGTATGAAAAATTTGGTATCGATGAGGCGCGCGATCTCATAGGGACCGCATCGCTCAAAAATACCGGTGGCCGCACACTCTTCGTGCTTGGCGTGGGTTCGATGACCAGCGAGGCGCAGCAAGCACTGCTCAAACTTTTTGAAGAGCCGCAGCAAGGGACACAATTTGTCTTACTGTTACCGCACGGCACATTACTGCCTACGTTGCGCTCGAGGATGTTACCACTTGAGGTGGAAAGGGGGCAAGAAGAGTTCCTTCCGAAAAAGTCCTCGGATCTCCCCGCACGCCAACTATCTTCACGTTGGCCAGGCGGGGCAAGACTATTTTCTTCAGGGACTCTTCTTACCCAAAGTGCGCATGGTGGTGGTGGGGCTGTTGAAAACGATGCAAGCCAATTTCTTGCGTCACCCTACAAAAAGCGCAGTGACTGGGTCGCCGCGTTCCTTAAAGATGAGGAGGATGCGCGCGAGCGCACACGAAGTTTTTTTACTGAGCTTGAAGCAACCCTGCATCCACACATGAAGGAGGAGAAGGTGCGCGCAGCGCTCGAAGACCTGTCGCATCTGCGCCAATACCTCAACGACCGAGCGCCATCACTCAAAATGATTCTCGAACATTTGGCGGTAACGCTTCCAAAGGTAGGATAAAGGTATGTTTGCAGATATGCTACGACAATTTAGATCAATGCGGGCATCTCTCCATGCGCTCGTGTATGTGTATTGGATACAAGCTTTTACCGGGAGTGTTATTGGTGTGTTCACGCAAATCTTCCTGTACCAAAAATTTACAAGTATTACGCTCAATATCCTCGCAACAATACTTTTTTACACAGGCATCATGCTTGGGTTTTGTGTTCCTGGTTTTTTTGCAGCCAAGTATCAGCTGAATCTTAAACAGGGATTCCTTTGGAGTTTTATCATAAGCAGTGCTGCGCTCTTCTCGTTTCTTTTCGTAACAACGACCGCTGAGGCATACAGCGCTATGCTCTTGTGGGGTTTTGGGCAGGGTATTTTTTGGTTAACGGTAAACACTTTTGAGCTCTCAGAGACAAAGCGTTTGGAGCGCGATTTTTACTCCTCTGTGCTAAATGCGGGCAATCAAGTTCTCTCTCTGCTTGGGCCGGCGTGCGCGACTATACTCATTTGGCTCTCGGGGAGCGTACTCCACTTCGGGACCTTTACACTTTTGTTTACTATAGCGCCAGCAATCTACTGTTTAGGGTTCTTTTGTTTTGCATATCTTGCAGACTATCGGCCAAAACCCATCCTATGGGCCGATGTTCGACATTTTTTTACCGATCGAAAAAACCAAGCAGCTCATCTCTATACGTTTGGTACTGGCGTGCAGCAAATGTTGGGGGTTTCGGTGCCACCGCTAGTGATGTTACTCATCTTGGGTTCGGCGTTGCGTGTCGGCCTTTTTGATACTGTCTTCGCGCTCTTTTCAGCAGTGTGTTTGCTTGTTATTGCGCGCTACCGCACGGATACTAATCGAGCCCTGCTCTATGGGGTAACCACGCTTGGTATTTTCGGGGTCACGGTGTGGTATGGATATGCGTTCACATTTGTTGCGCTTGTGATTTACACCGTGGTACAAGCGGTTCTCTCACCAATTCAGCATGTGTCTTCGCATGTAGTAGACCTCGACTCGATGGAGATTGGCAAAGAGGGGTCAGATTTTTATGCGACCATGCTGCTGCGCGACTTTTTCTTGTGGATATGGCGCTGTCTCGCCGGGCTACTCTTTCTCTGTGTTATTTTTGTGTTTGGTGACACACATGCAACACTTTCAGCGGGGCTCTATATGCTCGCGGCTGCTCTTTTGGTTACGTTTATTGGCGCTTGGAGTATTATTTCACTTCAGCGCCGTGCTCGAGTATGACACCCAAAAAGTTAGCTGAACGAAAAGAGCGGCTCGCAAAGCTCGATAGGGAGCTCAAGAAGTTGTTTCCAAACGCAAAGATTGAACTCGATTACGAAACGCCGTGGCAGCTGTTGGTCGCAGTGCAGCTGTCGGCGCAGTGCACGGACAAGATGGTGAATAAAATTACTGCGCAGCTTTTCAAAAAATATAAAGTCCCGAAAGATTATGTACGTGCAGGGAAGAGTGCTAAAGGTATTGCCAACTTTGAGCAGATGATTAAGTCCTGTGGCTACTATCACGCAAAGGCGAAGAATATTTTAGCTGCCGCTGCACTAATTGAAAAAAGTAAAAAAGACGGTGGGTTTGGTGGCGAGGTGCCCAAGACGATAGAGGAGCTTTTGAGGCTCCCTGGCGTTGCACGCAAGACAGCCACGGTAGTATTAAAAGAGGCGTTTAATGTGGTGGCGGGTATCACGGTCGACACGCATGTTATCCGCTTTGTGCAGCGCTTTGGCCTCTCCGACTACAAAGACCCGGTGCGCATCGAAAGAGATTTAATGCAGTTGGTGCCAAAAAAAGAGTGGGGGAGTATCACGCACCGCATCATCCACTACGGCCGCTACCTCGCCCCCGCGCGCGTCTATGACACCACCCGCGATCCTTTGGTCAAAATCTATCCACCCGCCGCGAAGAAATTTCGTGTTTTATGAAGGCAGACCGTTACCCCGGTAGTTTGAGAAGGCCATCGCTAAACGAAACTTGATTGGCCAGCTTTTTACTGCTTGTTTTTGCAATGGGATTGCTCTAATCTAATACGTATCTATGGCATACGATTTTAAACCACTCGAAAAGAAGATAGTTGATATTACGGAGCGGCTTGGGCGCGAAATGTCGGGCGTGCGCACTGGCCGTGCTGCGCCAAGTATTCTCGATAGTGTTCAAGTTGAAAGCTATGGCAGCCGCATGCCTATCCACCAAGTGGCGACTATTTCTGTTGAGGATGCGCGCACTCTGCGCATCACGCCATGGGACTCTTCACAGAGCAAGGAGATTGAAAAAGCGATCACGGTTGCGAACCTCGGCCTCTCGGTTGGTATGGATGAAAAGGGCGTGCGCGTATTCTTCCCTGAGCTTACCAGCGAGCGCCGCACGACGATGCTGAAGTTAGCGAAGGAAAAGGTTGAAGAAGCTCGCACGAGCTTGCGTGGTGCTCGAGACGACGTCTGGTCAGATATCCAAAAGAAGGAGCGCGACGGCGAAGTGACCGAAGACGAAAAGTTTCGCTTCAAAGATGAGATGCAAAAGCGCATCGATGCTGCCAATAAGACGTTTGATGATGCGCTCGCGCGCAAAGAAAAGGAGATTGTTGGCTAATGCTGCCTTCAGCTCTGCTATACTAGGATAATCATGATGACTGTTGCGATAATTATCCTTTCCATTATCGGGCTTATTCTCGTGCACGAGTTCGGGCACTTTATTATTGCGAAAGCGTTTGGTATTCGCGTCGAAGAATTTTCTATCTTCTTCCCGCCGCGCCTGTTTTCAAAAAAGTTTGGTGAGACGAAGTACACCCTCGGCCTCTTACCGGTGGGGGGCTATGTAAAAATTTTTGGTGAGACGCCTGAAGAGGCGGGCGATACGCACCATTTCAATAAGGAGAACTTTTCGCACCGCTCGCGCTGGATACAGGCCGCGGTCATCGTCGCTGGTATCATTTTTAATTTGTTGACTGGATAGGCGTGCCGTCACCGGTTGAGCACGATGGTTTTGGGACGGTGCAAAATGCACAAGTCACCATCATTGACGTGAAGCCAGGTAGCCCTGCGCAAAAGGCGGGTATCAAAGTGAGTGACATTGTGACAGGAGTTGATACGGGTACCGAAACGTTCCACACACAAGCAAACGCAACAGAGCTCCAGCAATTTATTAGTGCGCACGCCGAGCAGAGCATGGTGATTAGTCTCATGCGCGGTAGGGAAGAGCTCCACGTGCTGGCAAAGCCTGCCGACGGCATTATTGAAGGGCGCAAGGCGCTCGGGATAGCACTTGATGACGTGGGTACACTCAAACTTTCGTTGCCACTCGCGGTTCTTGAAGCAGGTATGCGCACTATTGACTACACTATCCTCACCACCAAAGGAGTTGGAGATCTTATCAGCAGCTCGTTTAAAGGTGAGGCGAGTCTCGATGAGGTGAAAGGTCCGATTGGTATTGTGCGCTATGGTGCAGAGGTGGCGCACGAAGGTTGGTACTACGGACTTTTGCTTGTGGTACTTATATCCATCAACCTTGCTATCATCAACGTCTTCCCAATCCCTGGGCTCGATGGTGGGCGACTCCTCTTTATAGCTATCGAAGGCATCACCCGCCGGCCGCTCAATGAAAAATGGGTCACGCGCGTCACGGTCGCGAGTTTCGCACTTATTGCTCTGCTGGCTATTGTGATCACTTTCAACGATGTTGCCTCCTGGATCCACGGGGCATAAATGAGAATGGCTCGGGATATTATCCCGAGCCATAAGTTTGACCACATCCTTGATTAAGGTAGGTCTTTAAAAACGTCTTAAACGGCATTATTGGCTTCACGCGCGGACCCAGAAGAAAGGCTGGTGGGTGAGTCCGAAAATCCGATAGTGCTTTCATATCGAGTTCTCGTAACTTCCACAAAATTTGTGCCCGAGAGTGTTGCCTTTGTGTAGCGTCTCTTTTCTTTTTGTGATAGTACATTACGCACCTAAGGTTCAAGTCTAAAATTATTTAAATATAAAAACAGTATCTGGTCAATATTTTTCCTGAAGAAAACCTGTACCTTTGTTTTGCTCGCGCTTTTCCCGTACAATGGCTCCAATTAGCACACATGTATGAAACAGAGCCAACTATTTAGCAAAACGCGCCGCGAGGCGCCCAAGGACGAGGTTTCGAAAAATGCGCAACTTTTAGTGCGCGCGGGTTATGTGCACAAGGAGATGGCGGGTGTGTACTCCTATCTGCCTTTGGGCCGTTTGGTTTTGGAAAAGATCGAGAAGATTGTGCGCGAAGAGATGAACAAGATCGGTGGTCAAGAGGTGCGCATGGCAACGCTCCATCCTTCAGAACCGTGGAAGCAAACCGGCGCGTGGGACAATGTTGACGTCGTATTTAAAATCCAAAGCCGCACCGAAAAAGAGTATACGGTAGGGCAGAGCGAAGAGGAGATAGTGACCCCTATCGCGAAGGAATATATCGAGTCATACAAAGATCTGCCAGTTGCTATCTATCAAATAGGGCAGAAGTATCGCGACGAGCTGCGCGCCAAGTCGGGCATTATGCGCGGTCGCGAGTTCACCATGAAGGACATGTACTCCTTCCATGAGACGCAAGAAGACTTTGACCGTTTTTATCAAACCGCAAAAGAGGCATACCTACGCGTGTATGAGCGCGCGGGGCTGGTCGCAAAAGCGACTGAAGCCTCTGGTGGCGCGTTCACGACTAAACTCTCCTACGAGTTTATGGTGCTCACCGATGCGGGCGAAGATGACATCCTATACTGTGATACTTGTTCCTACTGCGCGAATGTTGAAATTACGAAGGAGCAAGAAGGTGACGGCTGCACCCGCTGTGGCAGCGGCACACTCAAGCGCGCGAAAGCCTCTGAGGTGGGGAACATTTTCGACCTTGGCGTGAAATATGCTAAAGATTTTGGTTTTACTTTCAAGAATGCACAGGGTGAAGAGCAGCACCCAATCATGGGTTGCTTCGGTATCGGCATCACGCGCCTCATGGGGGTGATAGTTGAAGCGCTTTCAGATGAGAAGGGTATTGTGTGGCCCGAGACAGTAGCACCGTTCCAAGTACACCTTGTTGAAATCCCGAGTGAGAGCAGCGATGTGCGCGCTGAAGCGGCAGAGCTGTACCGCGAATTGACCGAAGCTGGCGTTGAAGTGTTGTGGGATGACCGCGATGTGCGTGCGGGCGAGAAGTTTGCTGACAGCGATCTGATGGGGATGCCGATGCGCATCGTTGTCTCTGAAAAAACGCTTACCGCTGGTAAGTTTGAGTGTGTCGAACGCGGCACGGGGCATATTACTCACAAAAGTATCTCTGAACTCATTGGCCACTTTACTGCATGAAAAATCCGCTCGACAGATTCTTCCCGTTAATTTCAAATGATGTTGGCATCGACTTAGGTACCGCCAACACACTTGTGTATTTGCGTGGTAAGGGGATTGTCGTCAATGAGCCTTCGGTCGTGGCAGTGAACACTAAGACCGGTCAAGTGGTCGCGGTGGGTGCTGCCGCTAAAGAGATGCTGGGCCGCACGCCGGGGCACCTAAGCGCGGTGCGTCCTCTGGTTGACGGAGTCGTCTCTGACTTCGAAGCCACCGAGGAAATGCTCGCGTATCTTATACGACGCGCACAAGGCGTATCACGAAAAATTCTCGGTCCGCGCGCGGTCATCGGCGTGCCATCGGGCATTACTAACGTTGAGATGCGCGCAGTGCGTGATGCCGCGCAAAACGCGGGCGCGCGCGAAGTGCATATTATTGAAGAGCCGATGGCTGCCGCGCTCGGTATCAGACTTCCTATTCGTGACGCGGCGGGTAGTATGGTGGTAGACATCGGTGGTGGTACCACGGACATCGCAGTTATTTCGCTCGGCGGTATCGTGCGCGCAAAAAATTTGCGTGTTGCGGGTGATAAACTTAATAACGACATCATAAGTTATGTGCGCTCTGAATTTAAAATACTGATTGGAGAGAAGACCGCCGAGCGCGTGAAGATCGCTATTGGTTCAGTTACCGAAGATGGTGGTCGGCTCGAGGCTATCGTGCGCGGGCGCGACCTCATCACAGGGCTTCCGCGCGAAATTTTGCTTACAGACTCTGATATTCGAGAAGCAATTTCACAATCTATCGACACGCTTATTGAAAGTGTACGCGAAGTGCTTGAAACAACACCGCCCGAGATTCTTTCTGATGTTATGCACTCAGGTATTGTGCTCACGGGTGGCGGAGCGCTCATTAAGGGGCTCGACCAGTTGCTCTCGCAGTGGCTTAAAGTCCCGGTTATTGTTGCTGACGATCCACTCACAGCGGTAGCGCGCGGTACTGGTGTGGTACTGGAAAACCTAGAACTTTATAAGGATGTACTGTTAGAGCATGAAGAGGATATCGCGTAGCCGGACATCGCATATTGGCGTGTTGGTGTTTTGTGCGCTCCTCTTTATTGTGGGAGTAGTGTGGCGCCATACGCTAACCACTATGCTGTGGCGCGTGGCGACGCCAGTGTTGGCGCATAATCCGTTTGCCGGTGTTGTAGGCACTCTGCGCACTAGTGCGTCGCTTGCGCATGAAAATGAAGCGCTGCGCGCACAGCTTGCTTCCACGTCTAGTGCGCTTGCTGATCGCGACCTGCTGTATCAAGAAAACCTAGGGCTCAAGGCTCGTATGGGGCGCGACGGTGTTATACGTACGCTTCTCGCTTCGGTGGTATCGCGCCCGCCCACGGTGCCGTATGACACGCTCATGATAGACGCAGGGCATATGCAGGGGGTGAGTGACGCAGCGCTCGTGTATGCGGGTGGCACGACAGTGATCGGCGAGATAGACGCGGTGTATGAGAACACGGCGCGCGTCGTACTTTTCTCAGCACCAGGGCAAAGCTACCAAGGCATGCTTATGGAGTCGACCACGCATCCTGCTGTCCCCGTGATTGTTGAAGGGCAAGGAGGTGGCACTATGACCGCTGAAGTGCCTATTGGTAGTGCTGTTACTGTAGGCGATACAATTTTGCTGCCAGGAGTGGCCGGTGGTTTTCTTGCGAAAGTGGTTGCCGTTACTACAAAAAAAGGCGAATCATTTACCACGCTCTACATGCGCTTGCCAGCGAATGCACAAGAATTACGATTTGTTGAGATAGCCAAATAGTATGCAACGTTTTATCCTCTACGCGTTAGCGCTTTTTCTTTTTGTCTGTAGCTGGTGGCTCAATGTGTGGCTCTTTGCGGTGCTTGCTGTGTTGCTGCTTGCTTCGTTTGGATATGGGTATGCG
The DNA here is from genome assembly GCA_964424235.1 of uncultured Candidatus Saccharibacteria bacterium. Classification (GTDB taxonomy): domain Bacteria; phylum Patescibacteriota; class Minisyncoccia; order Phycocordibacterales; family SBAW01; genus GWA1-54-10. Next base: position 35,899 of record CAYRHY010000005.1, on the reverse strand, counting down.
GCCGCGGGTATCGCGTGCGTGAATGATCTCTTGTGGGGGGTGCCCACTGGGGCGCTCTACTATGTGGGTATGCCACTGTTGGTACTTGTGTTTATTATTACTCTTGTTCGCACCGTGTGTCTGCCGCTATTGCGCTCACGCGTGCCGAGCGGCATCTAAAGCGCTATACTGGTGCTGCTATGTTACGCCGCAAAAAGCGAAAAAAACTCCACGAAATAGCGCCTGACGAAATTCTGCTTGATGCTTCAACGCAAGAGTTCGATAAAGATCGTTTTGAGGGTCGGCTCGAACGGCCACTGCGTCGGCGTTCGTTTGTGCTTGCGGGGGGTAGTTTAACCCTCATTTTTATACTCCTCCTTACCCGCGCTGGTTTTATGCAGGTGGTGCACGGCGCTGACTATGCAGACCTTGCACAGCGCAATCAACTTTCACAAACTATTTTGTTTGCTGACCGCGGCATTATCACTGACCGTACCGGCTTGGCACTTGCATACAACGAGCGCACTCAGATGGGCACCTCCACACTCGATTTTGCTAGCCGCGTGTATGTTGGCATGCGCGGTCTTGCGCATGTGGTGGGGTATGCGAAGCCGCCCGCCAAAGATTCGGGTGGTACTTACTATCGCAATGAGTTTATTGGTATCGATGGTGCCGAAAAAGCATTCAACGATCTCTTGGGTGGGACAAACGGTGTGGAGCTCACCCAAACTGACGCGCATGGGAAAGTGGTTGCCCAGAGCGTCACCCAACCGCAACAGCCGGGCCAACAACTGACGCTCTCTATTGATGCGAAGATGACCGAAGGGCTCTATGACGCACTCGCCGCGCGCGCAGTAGACTCGAAGTTTCAAGGTGGCGCAGCGGTCGTGATGGATATACAAACGGGGGAGATTATCGCTATGACGAGCTATCCAGAGTTTTCGCAAAACGCGCTTGAGGCAGGGGACCCAACAGCGTTTCGCGCCATTAATACGGATTCACGCCGACCATTTTTGAATCGAGCAACGAGTGGTCTATATGCGCCAGGTTCGATCGTAAAGCCGGTGGTGGCGGCAGCGGCACTCACTGAAGGTATCATCGACCCTAACAAACAAATTCTCTCGACGGGTTCTATCAGCTTGCCAAACCCCTATGACCCTAAGCGCCCTTCAATATTTAAAGACTGGCGCGCTAACGGCTGGGTTGATGTACGTAAGGCGATAGCCTACTCCTCAGACATTTATTTTTACGAAGTGGGAGGCGGGTTCCAGGGCCAGCCGGGGCTTGGTATTGAACGGCTCGATAAATACTTCCGCCTGTTTGGGTTCGCGCAAGATCCAGGGCTAGAAGGTTTTCCAACCCAAGAAGGGAATATTCCTACCGTTGCTTGGAAGGCAAAATATTTTCCTGATGACCCAACCTGGCGTGTGGGTGATACCTATCACACCGCGATAGGGCAATATGGTATGCAGGTGACACCACTACAGGCAGTGCGCGCTGCCGCTGCCATAGCAAATAACGGTAAATTACTCACCCCAACACTGGTGGCCAGTTCCACCGCACAGAGCGTTGATCTCCATATCCCTTCCTCAGCGCTCCAGATAGTGCGCGAAGGAATGCGTTATGGGGTGACTGACGGTATCGCTGCGGCGGTGAAATTTGATTTCGTGCATGTAGCCGCTAAAACAGGTACCGCACAGGTAGGTATGCATAATGAGTATATTAATTCGTGGATGATTGGCTTTTTCCCGTATGAGCACCCGCGCTATGCATACGCTATGGTGCTAGAACGTGGGCCCGGACACACCACCATGGGCAGTCCTGCGGCGCTGGGGCAGTTTTTTCTGTGGCTTCATCAAAATGAGCCGGAGTACCTGAAATAATACCCAGCACCACCTGTTGACTTCAGGCAGAATTCCGTTACACTTATCACTCAATAGTAGTTTAATAATCATGACTGAAGAATTCATTTCGCAAGAGAAGTTCGAGGAGTTGACCAAAGAGCTCGATGAGCTGCGTACGACAAGGCGTCGTGAAGTGGCAGAGCAGCTTGAGTATGCACGTTCACTCGGAGATCTTTCCGAAAACGCCGAGTATCAAGAGGCGCGCGAAATGCAGAGCGCTGTAGAAGAGCGCATTCAAAAGCTTGAGGCAATTCTTAAGAGCGCTAAAATTGTGCGCGGCACCAAAACCGACTCAGTGGGTATGGGCTCGCTCGTTTCAGTCCAAAAGCTCGGCGCAGACGAAAAGCATGCCTACACCATAGTGGGGGCTGAAGAGGCTGACCTTTTTTCAGGCAAGATTTCCTACCACTCGCCACTTGGCTCCGCCCTATTGGGTAAAAAGAAAGGTGATGAATTTTCCTTTCATACTCCTAAAGGCACCCAAAAATACAAAATCCTCAAGGTGGAGTAAACAACAGCGCCCCGAGAAATCGGGGCGCTCTTCTGTTATACTCGGCATATGTTTTGGCTAGACCGCGTATACGGGCAGATTGAGGAGCAGTTGGGGGAGAAAATGCGGCGAGGAGAGACGCTGCTCATTCGTGATGAAAAGACGGCTTCCGGCCGGGTACACGTGGGCTCTATGCGCGCGCTGGCGCTGCATGCTGCTATCGCTGAGCGCTTAGCAGAGGCGGGTGTGCCTCATGAATTTCGTTTTGAAATAAATGACTTTGATCCTATGGACGGGTTACCAACGTATCTTGATAAAGAGGCGTATGAGCCCTATATGGGCGTGCAGCTCTATAAAATCCCTGCGCCAGATCTTTCGACCGGTAAGGTCGGCGGCACAGCAAAGAATTTTGCTGAATGTTTTGCCGAAGAATATATTAGCGCTATTGAAGCTGCGGGCTTTAAGCCGACATTTTATCGCGGAAGCGAGCTGTACCTGTCAGGCAAGATGAATGATGCTATTCGCACGTTTCTTGATAAAGCGGACATTGTGCGTGATGTATATGGCGAGATGTATGGCACGCGACGCCCAGACGACTGGTTCCCACTGCAAGTAGTGTGCGAGCAGTGCGGCAAAATTGGCACTACTAGAGTCACCGGTTGGGACGGCACCTCGGTCACCTACCGCTGTATGCCAAAGATGGTTGAGTGGGCCCAGGGGTGCAATCATGAGGGGAAGATCTCTCCCTTTGATGGCAACGCTAAGTTGCCCTGGAAGGCTGAGTGGGCCGCTAAGTGGCAGGTCTTGGGTGTCGACATTGAAGGTGGCGGTAAAGACCACTTCACAAAGGGAGGTTCGCGCGACTTGGCGAGATTATTCACACAGCGCGTACTCCAATATCCTGAGCCCTATGGTGTCGCCAATGAATTTTTCCTCGTTGGCGGAAAGAAGATGTCGTCGAGCAAAGGCGCGGGCGCTTCAGCGCGGGATATTGTCGAGCTGGTGCCACAACACATCTTTAAACTCGCGCTCTATGGCAAAGACATCAACCAGCAAATCAATTTTGACCCTGAGGGCGACACTATTCCTGTACTGTTTGACCAGTATGACAAATTGGCTGCGGGATATTGGGCAGGAGTAGAAGATGACTACGCGCGCCTCTTTACCTATATCCATCCAACCGAAGGTGAGAAGCCACAAATTCCAAGCGAGCACTTTTTGCCCCGCTTTTCGCAAGTAGCGTTTATCGCACAGATGCCACATCTCGACTTTTTTGGAGAGATGGAGGCACTCAAAGGCTCACCATTAACTGAGAATGACAAACTGGAGGCGAGTGAGCGGCGCGAATATGCGCTGCGCTGGGTACGCCTGTATGCACCAGAGAAATTTGTCTTTGAACTCCAAGACGAGGTGCCTGATGTGGCCCTTGGACTTTCAGAACAGCAAAAGAATGCACTGAAGAAACTCCATGACACGCTCATGTCTGCAGAGGCGCTCCCGAGCGGAGAAGAGCTCCATGAGCTCCTCCATAGCATCAAGGACGAGCAGGGTATCGCCCCAGCAGAGCTATTTAGTGCGCTCTACCTCGCGTTTTTAGGTAAGCCCTTTGGCCCAAAGGCCGGCTGGTTCCTCTCTGTCCTTGAGCGCGACTTTGTGCTGCGGCGTCTTGAAGCAGTGACGCAGTAATACAACTCTATATCCAAAAGGCTGAACGGCGGCGTTCAGCCTTTTTTCATTGGAAATGTGGATAAGTAGAGCAGTCAGGTGGGGCAAAGTGTCGTATACTGTCTTTTAGTGGGATGAAGTGGGATACCCGCGAAAAACCGTTACACCACAATGTTAATCGGAGAATACTTACACACGCTCGATAACAAGAAACGGCTTTCGCTTCCCGCAAAGTTCCGCAAGGAAGTTGGTCGCAAAGTGGTGCTTACCCGTGGGCTCGACCAGTGCTTGTTTATGTTCCCTGAAAAGACCTGGGCTCGTATAGCGCAAAAGCTCATCGATTTGCCTATCGGACAAGCGGACACGAGAGGTTTATCACGCTTCTTACTTGCTGGCGCAGTCGATACCGAAGTTGATGGGGCAGGACGTATCCTGGTGCCAGATTATCTCAAGGAGTTTGCTGACCTGCGCTCGCGCGTTGTGTTAGCGGGAGTTTCAGACCGCATTGAAGTGTGGAACGAGAAGACCTGGGAGGAGTACAAGCGTCGTATTGAGAAAAGCGCTGACCAAATGGCCGAAAAATTGGGCGACCTAGGGATCCTATGATGACTAACACTGTTACACGTATGTCTGCACATGCACACCGCTCCCGTCGAGAGGAGGGTGGCGCGCATATGCAAGCAGAGGTGCATCAGAGTGTTATGTCACAGGAGTGTCTTACGGCGCTCGCGCCCAAAGCAGGGCAACGTATTGTCGACGGTACGCTTGGTCAGGGAGGCCACAGTGAAGCAATTTTACAAACGAGTGATGCTACAGTGCTTGCGCTTGATGCTGACCCACAGGCGATCGCTGTAGCGGGGAAGCGCCTCGCGAAGTTTCGCTCGCGTGTGCGCATTGTTGAATCGAACTTTTCAGAGCTTGCAGCGGTGCTTGAGAAGCTGCGTATTGCACAGATCGACGCGGCACTGTTTGACCTTGGGTGGAATAGCGGCCAGCTCGCTTCGGGGCGAGGTTTTTCATTTTTGATCGATGAGCCGCTCTCAATGAGTTATGGGAAGACGCCAGCCTCAGGGTTCACTGCCGCAGAAGCACTCAATATGTGGGATGAAAAGACACTTGCCGATGTCTTTTTTGGCTATGGTGAAGAACGTTACGCCAAGCGCATCGCAAAAGCGATTGTTGAGCGCCGAAAGATTGCGTCAATAACAACAAGTCTTGAGCTTGCCGAGATTGTGCGCGACAGTGTGCCGCCGGCGTATCGACACGGGCGCATCCATCCCGCGACCCGCACCTTTCAGGCGCTGCGTATCGCAGTGAATGACGAATTGCGAGTTATTGAAAAAGGGTTAGATGCAGCATGGGCACATCTTTCGCCAAAGGGGCGTCTGGTGGTGATTAGCTTTCATAGCATCGAAGATCGGTTGGTAAAACATATTTTCGCGAAATTCGCCAAAGGAGGAGGTACGCTCGTATACAAAAAACCACTTACTCCCTCGCAAGCAGAAATACGGAAGAATCCTCGGGCTCGGAGTGCAAAACTACGCGTTATTGAAAAAAACTAAAGCATCATGAACACCTACAAACTCAATCTCTACCAACTCTACCTTAGTCGCACCACGGCGCTGTTGGCTCTGGTGTGTGCAGTGTCGGTGCTTCTGTATGGTATATTTTTGCTCATGGCGGTCGTGCACACTGCTTCGCGTACAGCTGCGCAGCATCGTATCAAGACGCTCACTGCTGAGTTGGGAGACATGGAAATGGCGTATCTTTCGCAACAAAAGACGATAACGCCCGAGCATGCCTATTCGCTCGGTTTTGTAGCGCCGCATATGGTGTCAGTGGTATATACGAATCAGCCGACCTTGACCATAAACGCAAATCGGTGAGCAACAGCGCTAGTCACATGTTCCTATCGCGCGTCAGAGTTCTGACGGCTTTTTGCGTGCTCGTAATGCTTATTATTGTGTGTCGACTCTACTTTTTACAGATAGTGCATGGGAAAGCATACGCGCAAAAGGCGAATGCACAGTTTGTAGGGCCCCATGACCCATTGGCTGAGCGAGGAGCTATCTATTTTGTAGATAAAAATGGTACGTCGATTACAGCAGCAACCATGAAAGAGGGGTATGCTGTCGCGGTTAACCCGAGTAACGTGACCGACGCTGAGGCACTTTGGTTGGCACTCAAAGACATCGTGCCGCTTACCCACGAAGTGTTTATTGCAAAAGCAACGAAGACGGGCTCGCGCTATCAGCTACTTGCTGAGCATCTTGATGCGCAAACGGGTACGAACATATTGGCGCAAAAATTACCAGGCATTATTGTGCAAAGCGATCGGTGGCGTTTATATCCCGGCGGTTCACTCGCTGCGCAGACGCTTGGTTTTGTTGCCTACAACGGCGATGTTGAACAGGGGCGCTATGGTCTTGAGCGATACTACGACCCTATACTCAGCCGCTCTGCGACTGACCTATATGCTAACTTTTTTATTGAGTTGTTTGGCAGTGTGCAGTCGTCGATGCATGATGAGCCTAAGCAGGGTGACTTAGTTACCACTATCGAGCCCACCGTGCAGGCCGAGTTGGAGCGCCAACTCATGATTTATGACCAGACGTGGCACCCGAAACTTTCGGGCGGCATTATTATAAATCCGCAAAACGGAGAGATATACGCCCTGGCAGTGTACCCAACTTTTGACCTTAATGCGTTTAATACCCAGACAAACCCGAGTATCTACGCTAACCCACTCGTACAAAATGTGTATGAAATGGGCTCTATCATGAAGCCACTCACTATGGCCGCGGGGCTCGACTCCGGTGCTATCACCGCTACCACCACGTACTATGACACCGGATGTCTTACCGTTGATACAAAAAAGATTTGTAACTTCGACGGTAAGGCGCGCGGCACGGTGCCGATGCAGCAAGTACTTAGTCAATCGCTTAACGTTGGTGCATCCTGGATAGCGACACGTATGGGGCAAGCAACACAGCGCGACTATTTCCTTAATCGATTTGGGTTTGGTACTACAACGGGTATCGATCAGCCGGGCGAAATAAAAGGCATAACGAATAACCTGCAGAGCAAATATCAAGTTGGATACGACACTGCGTCGTTCGGGCAGGGTATTGCACTTACGCCTGTTGCTACTGCTCGGGCGCTCGCAATCTTAGCTAATGGTGGATACTTAGTGGTGCCGCATGTCGTGAAATCAGTTGAATTTGACTCAGGTTTTAGCAAAACGCTCGATTGGGATGCACGCAAAACGCAGGTACTGCAGGCGGGTACGTCGCTAACAGTTTCGCGTATGCTCACGGAAGTGGTTGATACCTCACTCGCCGACGGCAAAGATAAACTCGACCATTATAGTGTGGCGGCGAAGACGGGGACCGCGCAGATTGCAGACCCGGTAAACGGAGGCTACTATAGCGATAGGTTCCTGCACAGTTTCTTCGGCTACTTCCCGTCGTATGATGCTAAATACCTGATCTTCTTATTTGCCTATGAGCCGGTGGGCGCTCCGTATGCAGCGCAAACGCTGGCTCCGCCATGGCATTCGCTCACCCAATTTCTTATTAATTATTACAACGTTCCTCCGGATCGCTAACATCGCATGAAATCGCTGTTCAAAAAGTTTGTCATCGTCGCGTTGCGTTTTGAAGCACGATTAATACTTAAAAAATATAAACCGCGCGTTATTGCGGTCACCGGCAGCGTGGGGAAGACATCGACCAAAGATGCGATTTTTGCTGTGCTTTCAAAAACTGTGCGAGTGCGCGCCTCTGACAAAAGTTTTAACAGCGAGCTAGGGTTACCACTCACTATTTTGGGGCGGCCTAATGCATGGAATAACCCTATTGGGTGGATACGCAACTTGTTTGATGGGCTGCTCCTTATTATCCTTCCTGCGCAGTATCCGCAGTGGTTGGTGCTTGAGGCAGGAGCCGACAAGCCGGGCGATATTAGCTCACTGGCTTCGTGGTTGAAAACTGATGTGGCAGTAATAACTCGGCTTCCTGAAGTACCGGTGCATGTTGAATTTTTTGATTCGCCGGAAGCGGTGGTACGCGAGAAAGCGTCGCTCATTAACACGCTCAAACCACACGGCTCACTGGTTATATATGCTGATGATGAACGTATGCACGCTCTGGCAGACAAGGCTGAGGCGCGCGGTATACACACGATCCGTTTTGGTTCCTCACCAAACGCGCAGGTGCGCATGGAGGAGCCACAACTCCTGGTACAAAAAGGTTCGTGGCCAACCGGTATGCAAGCAAAATTACACCTAGGTGACCGTACAGAAGAGGTGTTGGTAAAAGGCGTGCTGGGTGCGCACGCGCTCATGCCGCTGGTTGCCGCGGCGGCGGTAGGGCTCGCGGTAGGCCGAAGTGTCAGTGATATTCTCGTGGGGCTTGATCTCTATCAGCCGCCCAAAGGGCGCATGCGCCTCATAGCGGGGCTCAAGGGCTCGCTCATCATTGATGATACGTATAACTCCTCACCAGCGGCGGTTAGTGCGGCGCTCGATACACTCAAGAGTATTAAGCAGGGGCGCTCAAAGATGCGCCGTATCGCGGTTTTGGGCGACATGCTAGAGCTCGGTAGGCTCAGTGTTGAAGAGCATAGAAAGATCGGTGCGCAGGTCGCCAAGTGTGCCGACAGTTTGGTGACGGTTGGTTTTCGCGCACGCGATATTGCTCAGAGTACGCTGAGTAATGGCATGGCGGATCAAAATATTTTACAGTACGAAGATGCAACAAAAGCAGGGCAGGAGCTCCAAAATCTTATTGATGAACATGATGTTGTTTTAGTAAAAGGATCGCAAAGTATGCGCATGGAGCGCATTGTTGAAGACAGTATGCTCGAGCCTGAAAAAGCCCTCGATCTCCTCGTGCGGCAAGACGCGCAGTGGAAGCGAAAGTAACCCCCTAACTGTGCAGGTTAAACCTGCGGATAAAGAATTAGTACACCCGCAGGTGAGTGAGGGAGAGGGTGCCGGCGTTGCAGCGTGGACAGGTGCTGCCGGGAGCTTCCTCAATAAGGGTGTTACCGCATAAGGTGCAGGTGTCCTCGACTATATCTACAACTGAGTTGCAGGTGGTGCAGTAAGACTCGCTGCGAAAATGGGTAACAAACGCTAAAGCCTCAGCAGAGGGAAGAGGGGTGCGAAGATTGCGGGGGGTGTCGGGGCGCCACGCAGGAAACTGCTTCGCCACGCGCAAAAATTGCACACACTTGCCGTTATCGCACAGGTAGGTAGCTATCTCAGCCATGCCTACAAAATACAACAAATTTAAAATTATGTCTAGTGACCCTACGGGGATTCGAACCCCGATTTACGCCGTGAGAGGGCGCTGTCCTAACCATTAGACGATAGGGCCGGCTTCGCCGGCCATATAATCATCGCTCGCTCGGAATCAAAAGCTAGCTTTTGTCCTCTCGCTTTGCTCGATTATAGGGCCAAATAGCACCAACACATACTATCAGAAAAGTGAAGAGGGGGCAAAAGAAATAGGAGAATAAATAAAAAATAAACGACGCACAGTGTTTGTGCGTCGTTTGCCGCTCCCTCGACATTTTTGTTCGAATTCTGAGGAGGGGAGTTTGATGAGTGGTATTGATGACCAGCGGGTTGGGTCAAAAACTTGTTTCTTCCCAACCCAGACCACTTCTTTGTTTTTACATACCCAACCTGCGTGTGCTGGTGCGCCCGCGCTCCCTGCAAGTAGAAGAGCGAGCATCAGCATGATTTTCATCACCACCTGCGACCTACTCTAGGGGCATAGTACGCCGGAGGAGGAGGAGGCTGCCATCCCCATCCCCGAGGTGGTGGTGGGCGACCATGTGGGCCGTAGCCATATGCTGGCGCGTATCCCACTCCTAGATTAACTGGTGGGGGCGCAGTGTAGCAGCCATAAGGGCCACAGGCACATCCACTGAGTGTCATAACTACACCCAGTAGGAGTATCGTAAACCCAAGTCTCATTTACTTCCTCCTTTTCGTTGTTACTCGTCGGCGTTTGGTACTTGGCCTTGTGTGGTGCCTGTAGGTTCGACGTCCTGAGGGTCACTTCCCAGGATGTGTATCGTCGGTCCGGTAGCGAGAGTGCTCACATTTGCACTTTTACACCCAGAGAATAAAAACGCGACCGCTAGGAGAACTCCTGTCGCTACGATTAGTCCTCGCATAGAGATTCTCCTGTTGGTTCGACTGGAGTATCGTCACCACACCTTCTGAGAGATTCTCTCAGCTCTGACGTGTGGTCACGCCCATCTGACGTGCCTATGCTGGTGTGCACCAGACCATCAGGCTTTCTCCTGACGCCGCGTCTGTGGTCACCTCTGGTGCTACGCTGACGAATCCATCCTTGGCCTGTCATGAGCTCGCTCCTTCGACTGTATATAGTAAAACCTCCGCAAATAGTATGCAGACAAAAACTAAAATTGTCAACCTGCGCAGACTAGGCGAAGAGGGAGTCGACGATCGCCTTTACGACGGTGCCATCTGTCTTACCTTTGAGGTCTTTCATGAGTGCGCCCATGAGCTGGTTAGCGCCTGACTTGTCAGTAATGTTCATTTCAGCTGCTTTTGCTTGTGCAGCGGAACGGACCTCATCCTCAGTCAGCTGAGCGGGGAGCATGGTTGATAAAATTTCAAGCTCGGCCTTCTCGTTTTGGGCAAGGTCGGCGCGGCCACCAGCGATAAATTGCTCCATGGCGTCTTTGCGTTGCTTCGCAGCGCGAGCAATGACGGTGAGTACTTCTTCCTCGGATAATACCCCTTCAGGGCCTTTACCTTTTGTAATCGACTCGTTAGTTATGGCGGTAAGGAGGCCGCGGATAACGGCGAGTTTTACTGGATCTTTGGCGCGCATAGCGTCTTTCATTGCTTCACGCAAATCTTGTTGTGTCATGTGCTCATCATAGCCTGAGGCGTGGTAGACTGCAATCATGCTAGAAATCGCTATTGTGGTACTACTGCTCGCTAATCTGGGGCTCGTTGGCTATCTGTTACTGCGTCGACAAACGGTCCAAGTCGAGCAAGATACGCAAGGACTGCTCTTGCTCCAGAATCAGCTCGAACAATTAACTCGCTCGATGGATACCAAACTGAGCCAAGGCAACGAGCAGATGTTTCAGTCGATGCGTGCGCAGTTTGACCAGTCGCAGCGCCTTATGAGCGATATCACCAGCCGCGTCTCTGACCAGCTCTTGGAGGTGACGAAGGGGGTAACTGAGACAAAGGAGTCGACCAAGCAGGTGTTCACTATCGCAGAGCAGCTCTCGAATCTTGAAAAGGTATTAAAAAATCAAAAACAGCGCGGCAATTTGGGCGAAGCGTCGCTCGAGCTTGTGCTCTCAAATGTGTTGCCGCCCGGGCAATATACGCCGCAGTATCAATTTCGAGATGGGGAAGCGGTTGATATGGTGGTGCGTACGACCGAAGGGCTTATCCCGATAGATGCGAAGTTTCCGTTGGAAAATTATTTGCGCCTTATTGATGAGAGCGATGAGGTGCGGAAAGAGCAGTATCGAAAAGAATTTCGCTCTGACGTTAAGAAGCGCATCGATGAAACCTCAAAATATATTCGCCCTGAAGAGGAGACCACACCGTTTGCGTTTATGTTCATTCCTTCAGAGGCGATTTACTATGACCTGCTCAATAACGATGTTGGGGTAGGGGTCAACTCGCGCGGGCTCATCGAGTATGCGTATAAAGAGAAGCACGTTATCATTACCTCGCCAACGACTTTTTTGGCCTACCTCCAAACAGTACTCTTTGGAAACCAACGTATGAAGATTCAAGAGGATTCAAAAAAAATCATCAAAAATATTGGCGAGCTCAGTAAGCATTTGAGCGCCTACCAGGAGTATCACAACAAAATGGGCAAATCGCTTAGCCAAGCGGTGGGGCACTACGAGTCTTCCGGAAAAGCATTTAGACAGATAGATAAGGACATTGTCAAGATAACCGACGAGGGGATGGACCTCAAACTTGAGTCCGCCGACCGGCCACTGCTCGATTTGGTCGACTAACAGTTGCTTTTTAGGGCGATTTCCGGTATAGTCTTTTCGTTATGGCAGAAGCAGTAACCAAGGAAAAAACGACTAAAAAAGCAGCTCCAAAGGCCGCAAAAGTGGCTAAGGAAATGGCAAAGGAATTTGCTGTTATCGCTACGGGCGGCAAGCAGTACCTCGTTGCTGAGGGCGACACCCTTAAGATCGAAAAGATCTCGGGTGAGCATAAGGTGGGTGACAAGGTCGTCTTTAGTGATGTCCTCCTTGTTGATAATGGCTCAGATACCACTATCGGCACGCCAACTATCCCAGGCGCTAAAGTCCAAGCCGAGATCACCGGCATGGGCAAGGCTAAGAAGGTTACTGTAATTAAATACAAAGCCAAGTCTAACTACTTCAAAAAGCGCGGCCACCGCCAACCTTTCTTCGAAGTCAAAATTTTGGGTCTTAAATAAAAACTCCGGCTCAAAGCCGGGTTTTTTTTAAATCAGAATAATAAAAAGAAAAACTCCGACCCTGGGTGTAGGGTCGGAGTGAGGTCGCTAGTCATCTTTTTCGGTGTGCCAGCTTGCTTCTTATTGTTCCTATGATTAGTTCTTTAAATCCGTACGATTTGCTAAGGCTATTGGCTTGGCTTATGAATCTATACAAATACACTAGCCCCAGGATGGCACCGAGGATGGCTACGATCAGCCAAAAACCGGCATCCTCAAACGACAGCTTGCCCCAGTCCTGGTAAGTGAACCATCCAACAAGAATGGCGGTTGCGAATCCTCCTACTGCAGTGTGTAGCCTCCTACGCTGCTTTTTGATTGGCACATCTCGCACCTCCTCGAAGGTGCGATCCTTTCGTTTATACACCCCCTGTGACTGCATAGCCCCCTCCTTTCCAAAAATAAATTAGCCCAATAATTTTAAAATGTCAAATACTACTGGCGCGAATTGAGGGCGCTTGAAATAGTGTCAGGGTCAGCATATTCGAGCTCCGAGCCAGTGGAGAGCCCGCGACCAAGCGAGGAAATTTTGAAATGAAGGCCTTCTGCGATAGGGAGGAGTTTTTCTTGCAGCATGCGACGCGTATGGTCGCCCTCGGTTGTAGCCGAGAGGCCTAAAATAATTTCTTGCAGATGGCTTTCTTGCGCTGCATCATGCTCAACGCGATAGAGAAGTTCGCGCAGGCGGATGTGGCGCTCGGGCTCCTCGCTCGCCAGAGGAATCGTCCCGCCCAAAACGAAATAAAGCCCTCGATATCCACTGCGCTCGATATTGTCGATATCGGCGTCTTTCTCGACTATAAAAATAGTCGACTTGTCACGCGTGCTGCTCGCGCAGGTAGTGCACAGTGTCGTTTTTTCGGGAGAGCGTACGAACCAGCGAAAGCATTGCTTGCACTGATTCGTCTGCGAGCCGAGCGTGCGGATAGTGTCGGCGAGGGTAGAGCGATAGCCTTGGTCGGTGGCGAGTACATACTGCACAAAACGTCGCGCCTGGCGCGGCCCAATGCCGGGGAATTTTTCAAACAGGGTGGTGAGTTTTTGAATCGGGTCCATTACGTTGCGTCGCGCGTTATTCTATCAGAAATCGGTGAGCGACGACTCGAAGCTCGACATGTCGGACTTCTCCAGTGTAACGAAGGTGGTGCGCTTTTCGTCGAAGTAGAGCTCGATCGAGCCCACTGGGCCATTGCGGTGTTTTTCAATAAGGATCTCGGCGATATTGGGCCTGTCGCTCTCAGGGTTACGCTTATCGTCGCGGTGAATGAACATGACCACGTCGGCGTCCTGCTCGATCGAGCCTGAGTCGCGCAGGTCCGAGAGGCGTGGCTTGCCACCGCGCTGCTCAACGGCGCGTGAGAGCTGTGAGAGCGCCAAGACCGGCACATCAAGCTCGCGCGCGAGGTTTTTGAGTGATCTTGAAATTTCGGTCACCTGTTGCACCATCGAATCTGAGGAGCGAGTATTGGTCGGTACCATGAGTTGGAGGTAGTCGACAATGAGGAGCCCAAGCCCGTGCTCGCGCTTCAGGCGTCGTGCCACCGCGCGCATCTTGAGAATAGTCGCGCCCGGTGCGTCGTCGATAAAGATCGGCGCCGCAGAGAGTCTTTCGTACGCGTCTTTAATGCGTGTCCAATCTTCCTGGTCGCTGATATGGCCGGTGCGCAAGTTCCATGAATTGACGCGTGCTTCGGCCGATACCATACGGTCGACCAATTGCTGTGCGCTCATTTCAAGTGAGAAGATGCCGACTGGGACTTGGTGTGCTACGCCCGCTTGGCGTGCGATGTCCAGAGCGAAGGCGGTTTTACCCATCGAGGGGCGCGCGGCAAGAATGATGAGGTCAGACTTCTGGAGCCCGGCGAGCATGTTGTCGAGGTCGCGAAAACCAGTGCGCACGCCACGGATCTCATCTTTGTGTTCGTGTAAATGTTCGAGACGTTGCCATGCGCCCGAGAGTGTCTCACGCAGCGATACAAATTTTGAGAGGGTAGGGGTCGAGGTTACTTCATAAATTTTCTTCTCGGCTTTATCCAGTGTTTCATCTAACTCCTCAGCTTCGTCATACCCAAGCTCAGCAACAAACTCGCCTGCGTCAATAAGTGAGCGCAACATAAACTTTTTTTGCACCTGGTTTGCGTAGTAGAGAGCATTGCTCGCGGCAGGCACCTCGGCTGCCAGTTCGGCCAGATAGTTGGCGCCACCCACTTGCTCGAGCGAACCTTCGTCGCTCAATTTTGCACGCACGCTCTCAATATCGATAGGTTCGCTGCGGCTATAGAGTGCCGTCATGGCGCGAAAGATGATGCGGTGCTTCTCACTATAAAACGCGTCAGCGGTGATGACGTCGTTCACCTCAAACATACCCTCCGGGCGGATCATGAGCGCTCCCAAGAGTGCTTTTTCGGTCTCGATAGTCTGCGGAGGTACGCGTAATCGCCTATCGCCTTTGTTTGCGTTTGGTTGCACCGTTGCTTTGCCTCGTGTATCGGCCATTACCTATAAGAGTACTCTTCTCACACAAGAAGGGAATATGGACAATTGCGTGGATAGATTGGGGATAGAGAAATTATTGACTAAATACGCGAGTGTTGTAGATTACTTTCAGTAACAAGGAAAGGTTCTGACATGTCGAGTGCTGTGGGTACAGTGCAGAAGGTGGGGAAGTGGCTTCTTGCAGTGTTTGTTGCAGTATTGATCACTCTTCTCCTTCTCGGCCTTTTAGGGTGGGTTATGGAGCCCAAAAATCCAAAGACTTCGATCATACTGACTCGCCAAGATCTTGCCGGAGTCAAATTTTTACCAAGACAAAGAGATTTGGACTCTGTAGCTAAGGCGAAGGGGTGCGAAAAAATCACCTTGCCAACTTCACTCAAAGCGCTGGCCGCAGATGATGGGGTGGCGGCTGATTGCTGGCGTAAATGACGCACAGGGCCGGACGAAACGTCCGGCCCGTTAATTTTTTGTATTTAATCCTTAAAAATTTTTTGACCTTCAGAGGTGTCTTTGACCGAATAGCCTAAAGTTTCAAGTTGATTGCGGAGCTCGTCTGACTTTGCAAAATCTTTTGCTTTGCGGGCTGCTTCGCGTGCCTCAACTAATGTTTGTACTTCTTTTGGCAACTCGTTTTGCTCAAGCACTTTTAGTTTAGTTGCTGTGCGCTCGTCGCCAAGCCCAAGTCCCAGTATAGTGTCAGCAAAAGTGAGGGCTTCTAATTTCTCCTGATTAGAAATGTTTTGGTCTTTAATCAAATCCCAAATACGTGCAATTGCCGCGGGGGTGTCTAAATCATTTCCCATTGCAGAGAGAAAACCTGTACGAAATTCTGAAGGGCTCGAAGTGATGTTCCCTGAGCGAGAGTCGCTATTGGTTTTAAGTTCCAAATAGGTGCGCTGTAGGCGAGTAAGTGCCGTTTCTGCGGCAGTGAGTGCGTCCCAGGTGAAGTTGGCTTGGGTGCGGTAGTGTGCGGTGAGGAACCAATAGCGCAGGGCGAGCGGATTGATACCGCGGTCGATGATGTTGTGCACGAAAATAGTATTACCCAATGATTTGGAAATTTTTTTACCATCGATGGTGATGTGGTCGCGGTGCAGCCAAAATTTTGAAAATTGCTTGCCAGTCGTAGCTTCAGCCTGTGCGATTTCATTATTGTGGTGCACAGGGATATGTTCGATGCCACCGGTGTGGATGTCGATTTGTTTACCGAGAATGGTGAAGATCATCGCGGTGCACTCTATGTGCCACCCAGGGAACCCTAGGCCCCACGGGCTTTCCCACCCAAGCTTTTCATCAGACTTCCACAATATAAAATCGAACGGCCCCCGTTTTTCAGGATGTGCCTCGACGCGCGCGCCCGCGCGCTGGCCCTCCAGATCAATATTGCCCAGCTTGCCGTAGTCATGGAATCGCGAAACATCAAAGTAAACGCCGTCGCTTGTTTTGTATGCGTAGCTTTTTTCCTCCAGCGCTTTAATGAGGCTAATTTGCTGGGGGATATAATCGCTCGCGCGCGGGAAGGTAATTTTACTTCTATCGACACTAAGTTGGTCGAGGTCGGCAAAGTACTCCTCCATATATTTTGTGGCGAGCGTGTGCATGTTTTGGAGCGTGAGCTTCATGCCCTCGCGCTTCAGCCCGATGGTCATTTTGTCGTCACCTTCGTCTGCGTCTGAGGAGAGATGTCCAAAGTCGGTAATATTGACGACCTGTTTGACCTGGTAGTCCCAAGCCTCTAGTGTGCGGCGCAACACGTCGGCAAACACCGCGGCGCCCATGTTGCCAATATGCTGCGTGCCATAGACGGTTGGCCCGCAGTTATACATCTTTACCTCAGTACGGCGCAGCGGTACAAACTCCTCGAGTTTTCCGGAGAGGGTGTTATGAAAGTAGAGCGGTGGTAGGCCCGCATTTTTTGTCTTGAGGAAACCAAACATGTTTTATATCCAATCCTTAGACTTGAAATATACGAAGAAACATACCGCTGTGACAAGCATGATCGAGAGCACCATCCAAAACCCGTACGGATTATTCATGAATGGAATGTGTGGAGTCGACATACCAAACAACTGCCCGATGAATGAAATAGGGAGGAAGACGAACGCGAGCACGGTGAACATCTGCATGATTTCATTTTGCTTCGTGGAGACCAGCGAGTTGTTGGTCTCGCGCAGCTCTAGGAGCGAATCATGGAGGCGATCAAGCCGGCGGTCGACGCGCTCATACGCACCGATGAGTTCATGCACATAAAATGAAAACTCAGCACCAAAAAATCGTGCACTCACCGGTTCAAACGAACGCAACATTTCGCCATGTGACATGAGCGATTGGCGAAAATCATGAATGAGTCGACTGATGTGTGAGAGTCGTTTCACCATTTGTTTTTCTTGCCCCGCGAAGATGTGCTCCTCGATATCGCTCAACCGGCGCTCGATCGTATCGCACTCGCGCCCGAGTGCGCTGTAGAGGCTGCGCGTCATTGCGACAAAAAGATGGCCACCGTGCGTGGCGCTACCGTCGCGCCCTAGTACCGTCTCTGCTTCAAATGTTTTTGCGAACGTGTGCAGCGGGTCGAGCACCATGTAGCGTGTCGTTATAAGAAAATCTTTGCCGATAATGAAATCGATCTCGTTCTCATGCTTCTTGTGCCCCGCGTGAAGCGTCGGGAAGTGCAAAATGACATAGAGCACACTGCCACGGCGCTCTACTTTAGAGCGAAACGAAGGCAGGAGGAGCTCTTCAGCGATCATCGGGTCAACAGAAAACTCCCGCATGAGCGCTTGGACTTCAGCTGGAGTAGGAGACACGCAATCGACCCACGACAAACGGCCTTTCGTGTAGCGTGAAAGCATGCATATAGTATAGCATCGAATATACACGCGCATTGATGTGCTATACTACTGAGGATTATGCTCAACACTCGTCTAAAAGTTCTTGGCGTGCTCGGGAGTTTATTATTCGCGTTTGGTGCTGGTGCATACTTTGGTTTATCGCACTCGCTCCACTCATGGGCACAGGCGCAGACGCTCGGTGGTGTGCAGCCAACGGACGTAGATATGTCGCAGTTTTGGCAGGCGTATCAACTTCTCAATCAATACTATGTAGTCACACACGCCTCCAGTACGTTCCCCGCGAAGCAAGAGCAAGTCTATGGTGCTATCGCCGGGCTCACCGCTAGCTTTGGTGACCCGTACACCACCTTCTTCCCACCAGCGGAGGCAAAAATATTCCAAGACGACATCAAGGGCTCGTTTGGTGGAGTAGGTATGCAGATCGACAATGACGCAAAGGGGAATATCGTGGTCGTAGCACCACTGAAAGACTCTCCTTCGCAAAAGGCGGGCATCCACTCTGGCGATATTGTGCTAAAAATCGGTGCCACAAGCACGGCGGGCATGGTAGCCGACCAAGCGGTGAAAATTATTCGCGGGCCCATTGGCACTACGGTGACTATTACGGTTGCGCGCCAAGGCGAGACGAAGCCATTGGTGTTTGATATCGTACGCGACACCATCAATATCCCGATCATCGAGACTAAAAAGTTAGACAACGGTATCTTCAAAATCAGTCTCTACAGTTTCTCTGAAAATTCGACAGACCTTTTCCGTGGGGCGTTGCGCGAGTTTGTGCAGTCGGGCGACCATAAGCTCTTGCTTGATTTGCGCGGCAACCCCGGCGGGTATCTTGACGCGGCGGTTGAGATGGCAAGTTACTTCCTGCCTACCGGCGCACCTATCGTGAGCGAAGATTATCGCGGCAAGAAACAGGAGAAGCATACCCACCGCGGTCTTGGCTGTAATGTTTTGGCAAAGGACTCGCAGTTTAAGATGGCGATACTTATCGACCAGGGTTCAGCTTCGGCCTCTGAAATTCTCTCGGGCGCCCTGCAGCAAAATAATGTGGCCAAGCTCGTAGGCACACGCAGCTTCGGTAAGGGCTCAGTGCAAGAATTGATGGATCTCGGTAATGGCGCACAGCTGAAAGTCACTATCGCGCGTTGGCTCACGCCAAACGGCTCGTCTATCTCAGACGGCGGCCTGCATGCAGATATTGAAGCAACCACTACTGCCGAACTCGCCCGCGACCCCGCCAAAGATCCACAAGTGCAAGCTGCGGTCAACTATCTCCTCGGTCGATAAAACCCAAAATATTTGGTAGAACTGTAGGTATGAAAGTCATACTACTAAAAGATGTGCGCGGGGTAGGGCAGCGACATGAGATAAAAGAGGTGGCTGATGGCTATGCTATCAATGCCCTCTTTCCGAACAAATCTGCTGAGCCGGCGACTCAGCAGAAGATTAAACAGCTTGAGGAGCAAAAAGCAGCCCATCAAGCAGAGCTCCAAAAGCAGGAGGAGCAGCTCATGCATAAACTCCAGATGCTGCGCGAGAAGTCGGTAACGCTTTCGGCACGCGCGACCGAAAAAGGTGGCCTCTTTAAAGCAATCGCTCAAAAGGATATCGCCAAGGCAATCCGAGGCCAGCACTCGCTGGAGATTGCGGAGTCAACGATTGTATTGCCGGTAGCTATTAAGACCACCGGTTCGCACACGGTGAAGCTTGTGCACAAAGAGCTCAATGTGCCCCTCATGGTAGAGGTTGTTGCCGCTTAACCTACTGTTCATAACAGACTTATTAGCATGGATGTACAGGTCGAGATTAATCGCACCTAAGGCACCATCACTATATGGCAGAAGGCAAGAGCAAGCGAGGTTTCGCTGTAATGGATGAAAAGAAACAGCGAGAGATAGCCTCCAAAGGCGGACACAGCCAAGGAAAGGAAAACAATCCAGGCAACTTCGCTAACGATCGCGAGAAAGCTCGAGCGGCAGGCCGCAAAGGCGGTCAGGCTTCGCACTAACGGCATCTAACACAAAACCCCCGCCCAAGGCGGGGGTTTTGTTATGTGAGAGTGGTTTAGTTTGCTGGAGTAACGTCTACGGCCGAGCGCGTGGTCGAGGTGCCGTTGAAGTTATTCTTGCGGACATTGCGGAAGGAGACGATGCCGTCAATAAGAGCAAAGATGGTGTGGTCCTTGCCGAGGCCTGCATTGAGGCCTGGGAGCATGCGGGTACCGCGCTGGCGCACGATAATATTACCCCTTGCTGCCTTTTGGCCAGCAAAAAGCTTCACACCCAAATACTGTGCGTTTGAATCGGTCAGGTTTTTCGCTGTTCCGCCGGCTTTCTTTGATGCCATACAGGGGCCATACTAGCACAAAAGAGGGTTTTAAGGCAAGCTGTAGGTATCATGCTCGTTATAGATATAGAAGCCAGCGGCGTCGATTACCAAAAGTGCTCGATTATTAGCATAGGGGCGCTCGATCTTAGCCATCCGGAGCGCCAAATATACGAGGAGTGCCGCATTTGGGAAGGGGCCCATATTGAGGCTGGGGCGACGGCTGTCCACGGTATGTCCGATGCCCAAATTACCGACCCCAGCAAGCAGTCTGAGGCAGATTTGGTCCACAAATTCATCCAATTTGCCGACTTGGCCGACGACACCACCTTTGCCGGCCAAAACGTGTCCTTTGACCGCGATTTCCTCCAGGCGGCGGCCCGCAGGGCAGGGCACACCGAGTGGAAATTTGCCCACCGTACCATCGATACGCACACCTTGTGCTACATGCATATGATTAAAAGGGGAGTGACTCCCCCGTTTGATTCCACCAAAAAGCACTCGGCGCTTAACCTCGACGCCGTGCTCAATTATTGCGGCATCCCACAGGAGCCCAAGCCTCATAATGCGCTAACGGGGGCTAAAAGCCACGCTGAAGTCATATCCCGCCTCCTGTATGACAAAAAGCTCCTGCCAGAGTTCGCAGAATTCGCGATCCCTTGGCTTTCTTAGTAAAATCCGCTGGAAAGGCGGGTTGTAGTATACCGGTAGTACGCGTCCATGGGGTGGATGTAGACCGGGTTCGATTCCCGGCAGCCCGACAAACACCACACGTTATAGAAAAGGCGAGTCTTGGCAGGATTCGCCTTTTCTGGTGCCTTAGCATAGCTAAAATGTGTTGCTATATAAGGCTATTTTCTCGTCAAGACGATGTCCACAGGGGGAGGTAGGGAAGTTGTGTATTCTGTCAATACCCCCCTATTGACCCGCCTTCTTAAAACGGGCTACCATAGTACTACCTTCGGGGTTCCCCCGGAGGCCTTTTTTGTTTTAGGCCTCGGCCTGAGACTCATAAGGGTACGTTTGGGCTTTTATAACTAGTAAAAAACCAATGACCTTACCCATAGCTTCTGGTGCTCTCGCAATTGCACTCACTGCTTTAGCTCCGGCTGTTCAGCCCGCTAAAGTCTCAGCGCCAGTCCCACTTCCTACCGTGTATACGGTTAAGGAGCAGGTACAGAAGTACTTCGCTGACGCGCCGATCATGGTAGCCATCGCAGGGTGCGAATCTCATTATCGTCAGTTCGATAATGATGGATCCGTCTTCCGTGGTGAGCAAAACCATCTCGACGTTGGGGTGATGCAAATTAACGAGCGCTACCACCTGGAGGCCTCAAAAGCCCTTGGTTACGATATTCATACCATCGAAGGTAACATGGCCTACGGCCGATACCTCTATGAGCATGAAGGCACGGCGCCTTGGATCTCATCCTCATACTGCTGGAATAAAGACGGTACTCAACTTACCTACGGTCCCGTTGCAAAGATTGCTTCAGCAATAACTCTTAAATAAAAATTATCGGTGCGCGGTACGTGTACGCTGGGCGGTTTGCGGCTCGTAGTTTACGAGCAGAAGCAAACCGCCCAGTAGTGCTATGTGAGTCGTGAGTGTATTGACTGATGGCGCTGTAATGGCGAAGGCTATGCTCAGGAGCAGCACATCAAAGGTGATCAGTACAAGGGCCACAACCGCGACATATGAATCAACAATAAGTAGTATGCTGCCGCAGACCTCGATCATAATCATGATGATCGTAAGTATGCTGGCGTACGGCACGCCGCCGCGCGTAAATTCCTCAGCGACCAGAGGGAAGTTGAGTGCGTGTTCGATCCCGCGCCACAAAAAATAACCGCCCAAAAGAATACGGCCGAGGATAGGGGCGAGGACGCGCGACGCAGTTTGCATACGTTCAGTATAGCTTGGGTTTCCCTGTAGCTATACGTCGCAAAAGATATATTGTGCGACGTATAGTCACTCGAGCCGTGCTACAATACGGGCATGGGAGACATACCGGCATATACAAAAAAGTTACGCACTACGCTCTCCCCCACGGTCAGTGGGGTTTTAAAAAAGCTCAATACCCCGCATAAGATTCAAGACTACCTTGATACCCTCTCAATAAATTTTGACCCGACAGGGGACTTGCTTTCCACTAAACGAGTAATCGAACAGCAAACTGCACAGTGTATCGAGGGTGCGCTATTTGCTGCCGCTTCCCTCGCCTATCATGGCGGGGTACCGTTGCTCTTGGATGTACAAACAATCGCAGAAGATGAAGACCATGTTGTTGCACTGTTTAAACAGCACGGATTATGGGGCGCGATAAGTAAAACCAATCATGGCATTCTGCGTTGGCGCGATCCAATCTATAAGACTGTGCGTGAACTCGCGATGTCATATTTCCACGAATATTATATGCACGATGGGCGCAAGAGTATGCGCGCCTATTCCAAACCATTTGATCTGCGCCGGTACGACCCTTCATTTTGGGTGATGTCAGGGGAGAGTCTGGAGGCTGTTGCATATGACCTCGATGTGTCGCCGCACTTCCCTGCTTTTCCAAAATCTGTAACACGATCACTGCGACATGTTTCAAAAATAGAAATACAATTACTCGACCATGTTGAGTGGCAACGGCCAAAAAATAATCCTTCCTAATTAATTTTTAATGATTCATATACGCATCACTACTTCAACGGTACAGTGTGCGCATGAAAGTCTTGATCACGTGCCGAGAGTGCGGCCATCAAGCATGGGGCCGCAGTGAGAATCCATTTATGAATAAGGTGCAACTGTTTAATCATGTGCGTCGTGCACACCCCACTATACGGGCAAATAAATTACACCTCGTCATGAAGACGACGTTTCCCTATCAGCTGCAGGAATATCGCTAAAGGCAGTTAGTTTCGCACGCCAATACCACGGCGGAAGAGATAGAGCAAAATGCCAACAAAGAGAACCAAGAAGGCAATGAGCACGCCAAAGCACACGACGAGGTTGATGTCGGTGATACCTAAAAAGCCGTAGCGAAATGCATTCACCATGTAGAGGATTGGGTTAAAGAGGGATACCTTTTGCCAAAATGGGGAGAATTGTGCGATTGAGTAGAACACACCGCCCAGGTAGGTAAGCGGGGTGAGGACGAAGGTGGGCACAATAGAGATACCATCGAACCCTTTCGCAAAGACACCGTTGATTAGACCGCCGAGTGAGAAGAGTACTGAAGTGAGCACCACCGCCAACAAAAGGACCAAGACATTGAAGATCGCTACATGCGTAAAGAAAAGCGAGACAATGAGGACAAGAATTCCCACCAAGAGTCCACGCAGTACTCCCCCGCTGACAAACCCCGCGATGACAACCCAGCCCGGCATCGGAGAGACTAAAATTTCATCGAGTGTGCGTGTCCATTTTGAGAAATAAAACGTCGAGACGGTGTTCATGTAGGAGCTCGTGATGACCGACATCATTATGAGGCCCGGGACGATGAATTGGATGTAGTGAAAACCGTGCACCGGCGCCAATTGCGAGCCGATGAATTTTCCAAAGACGACAAAATACAGCGAGGTGGTGACGACCGGTGGTAAAAGCGTTTGTGACCAAATGCGAACAATACGCATAAACTCACCGCGCAGCATCGTGTAGTACCCTATCCAAATTCTTTGTGGTGTCATACGTTATTGTGGGCGCGTTAATTCGAGATACACATTCTCTAAACGTTCTTTCCCGTGGCGATTAAGTAATGTTTCCATCGGCTCGTTGACCATGATGTTGCCGTTGTTGATGATGGCGACATTGCGACAGAGCGCCTCGGCTTCATCTAAGTAGTGGGTCGTAAGAATAATGGTGGTGCCAGCGGCGTTCAGTTTGCGCAAGAACTCCCACATCCCTAAACGCATTTCAACATCAACACCTGCGGTTGGTTCGTCGAGGATGAGTAATTTTGGCGCATGCACAAGACCGCGCGCTATCATGAGACGGCGCTTCATACCACCCGAGAGTGTTTGCGAGGGCATATGACGCTTCTCCCAAAGGCCTAAATCTTTAAGCAACTCTTCAGTGCGAGCGATCGCCTCTTGGCGTGGGATACCGTAGTAGCCAGCTTGGGTAACTACGATATCTATCACCTTTTCAAAGATATTGAAATTAAATTCTTGGGGTACGAGACCGATGTAGGTTTTTGCTTTCGGCGCATCCGCATCAATAGAGGTATCAAATATTTTTACCACCCCATCAGTTTTATTAACCAGGCCCGAGAGAATACCAATAAGGGTGGTCTTTCCTGCCCCGTTAGGGCCCAGCAGCGCAAAAAAGTCGCCTTCCTCTATAGAGAGCGATACGCCCTTGAGAGCCTCCGTGCCGGCAGCATACACCTTACGAAGGCCATGAACACTAATAGCCTCTGCCATGAGAGGTTCAGTATACCATATGCCGAAATAATCGCTTATATCTAGATTTTAGGAAGATAGGAGAGCGGGTTAAGGTACGCGCTCGCATCTCCCACTGGCATGGTGTAGACCTTCCCTTTGCAACTACTTGAAGGGAACGATGCCACTTCAGACCCCGAACTTGCATAGACGCCAAAGTGTAAGTGCGGCCCTGTTGCGTAGCCGGTAGTGTCGCTATAGCCGATCACCTGCCCGGTAGCCACACTATCGCCTTTTGAAACATTGTAACTGGCGAGGTGGGCGTAGAGTGTCGAAAGACCGTTGTCATGCTTGATGAACACCCATTTGCCAAAGGACGCACCGGGGCAGGTCGCGTCCGTATTTCCCGAACCTAACACTACTCCCCCGCGGGCAGCTTTGACTGGTGTTCCTGGAGGCACGCCAAAGTCGATGCCGGTGTGCCCTTTGCCGTTATACACTTGTGGGTTCGCTGTTGAAAACGGTGT
The DNA here is from genome assembly GCA_964424235.1 of uncultured Candidatus Saccharibacteria bacterium. Taxonomy (GTDB): domain Bacteria; phylum Patescibacteriota; class Minisyncoccia; order Phycocordibacterales; family SBAW01; genus GWA1-54-10. The sequence goes on along the minus strand of CAYRHY010000005.1, from coordinate 10,780 downwards.
GTTGCCGAAGTATTGAGTGATGATGATGGTATCCAGCGGCCAGCGCAGGGCGGCTGAGCCTGCTGGTGGGAGACTGCCAGGGGTTACTTTTAAGTTAAGCTGCGACTCGAAATTAAGAATATCTTGTTCAAATTTTGCCTGTTGCGCCTTCTTTTGAGCGATGAGTGCTTGGTAGTTTGATTCTTGGTTTTTTGTTTGAGTGAGAAGGTCGTTTTGAGACTGGCGAGCAATAGCAAGACTTTGTTTTTGTTGACTGAGATTCTCTTGTAGCTGTGCAAGCTCTCGACGCTTATCTTCTGCGCTTGATTTGTTCGTCTCTAGAGAGTCTTTGAGGTTGCCTAAGTGTGCTATTTTTTCTTGCAGGCCTGCACGCACCGTATCGAGTGTTGCCATTTGATCAAATACTGAAGAAAGAGTTGCGCCAGAGAGAAGTGTCATGACGACCGGTTCGTCATCGAGAATCTGTAGAGCACTGAGGGTGTGCCCTACCTCACCGCGCACATCACCCATTTTGGTGGTGGTGGTAGCGATACCTTTGGAGAGTTTGGTTATCTGCGTATCTTTTTGCGCAATTTGAGCGTTAGTGAGTGAGATGCTCGTAGTAATTTTTTTAATGTTGAGGTCGAGCACTTGGACAGCTGTTTGGAGCGTTTGCTTTTGGTTACGCGTCGCATTGAGCTGTGTTTGGAGCTTTGCTATTTCTTGCTTGAGCTGGTCAATTTTGTTTGTACTGTCGACGATAGAGTTTTGTAGATCATCAACACTTTGTGCATGTAAGCGGATGACTCCCAGAGGTAGTGCAAGTACCGCGCAGGCTACCAAACACCACACAAGAACCGTACGCACGCTTAAGGGTCGCATTACCCTATTTTAGAGCAATTTCAATGCCGCCTCAATACGCGCGGTAGCTTCTTTTGTGCCTATAAGCCAAATAATCGTGAAGGGATCAGGTGATTTATCCTTCCCCGAGAGAGCTACGCGCAGAGGCCAAAGCACCGCACCCCTCCCCTCCTGGTCTGCGTAGGGCATGAGCACGCTCTTTGCTGTGTCCGGAGAATCGTGTTCCCATGCATAGGGTAAAAACCAGTGTCTGATGTCTGGCACAGAAGAATCGCCAACAGAAATATTTGCCATCATGTCTTTCAGCGCTACCAAATGTTTTTTGGTAGTCTCGGCATCAAGTTTACCTTTGTTCAATAGCAGAGTGGGATCATACGCTACCGGTGATTCTAAGAAATCAAATTCTTGTTCGAGTAAATCTACTGCTTCCTTGAGCGTCACTGCTCTATCTTTTAAAAGCGGCATTAAACGCGCCCCAACTTCTTTTTGCACAAATGTCTCAAGTCGTTTCTTGTACTCTTCGTCACTGAGTCGTTTCAAATGCTCGTGATTGAACCAGCGCATTTTTTCGATATCAAAAACAGCACCGCCTTTATGTACTCGATCAAGAGAAAAAACTTTTTGTAACTCGTCGAGAGTAAAAAGCTCTTGCTCGGTGCCAGGGTTCCATCCAAGCATAGCCAAATAATTAATAATAGCTTCCGGAATAAAACCCTGTTCGCGGTACTTTTCTATAGAAGCACCGTGCTTTCTTTTTGAAAGCTTTGATCGGTCAGATGCAAGAATGAGTGGAAAGTGGCCATAGTGAGGACGCTGGAACCCCAGTGCCTCGAGAAGTAAAATTTGTCGCGGGGTGTTTGAAATGTGTTCTTCTGCGCGCAACACGTGGGTGACCCCGGCGTCGCCATCATCTGCCACCACCGCAAAGTGATACAAAGGATCAGTAATCGACCGCGCTATAACGAAATCTCCCAGTTCAGAAGTATCAAAGCTTATTTCTCCACGAATGAGGTCCGTAAAGGTTATGGTGGTGTTCGGATTTTTTAAACGTACCACCTCAACCTCCTGCGATGGGTCATCTTTTTTAGGTTCTTTTGATACGTATGCTTTGCCTGATGCAATTAATGCTGTAAGTAACTCAATATGACGCTCAAGTCTTTCAGAGGTTCGATATTTTGCATCAGGAGGAAGGTTGCACCACTCAAAGTCTTCCCAAATCGCATCTACCCACTCTTCCTTATTGCGTTCTTTATCGGTGTCTTCAATGCGGACAAAGTAAGTACCGCCGTGTTGCTTCGCAAATAAGTAGTTAAAAAGCGCCGTACGAACAGTGCCTATGTGCATCTGTCCTGTTGGTGATGGGGCTATACGAGTGACGACATGTAACATAGAGCTTGTTATACCCTACTTACACCTCGTGTGAAAGGGCTATGGAGAGGAGCGCTTCGGCTATCACTGTGCCGGCGTCAGCGCGAGCAAATGTGCGTGCTGCGGTTGTCATAGTGTGTGCAACTTCTGGGTGCTCGAGGATGCGATTGATTTCAGCTAACAATACGCCCGGGGTGAGATTGCGCTGTTCGATTATGCTCGCCGCCCCAGTGCGTGCGTAGGACAAAGCGTTTTTAGTTTGATCATGAGAAATCTCTTCAGGGATCGGTACCAGTATAGCGGGGATGCCCCAGGTGGCGAGCTCAAAAATGGTACCCGCGCCCGAACGGCACACGGCTACCTTTGCTGCACCTGCAGTCATGCGCAGTGCCAGTTCGTTAAGGTACGCAAACGGCTTATACCGATTCGCATACGGTGAACCTTCAAGCGCGATTTTAGCGCGCCCGGTCACTTCAACTATATTTGCTTCACCGGTTTGGTGTACTACTTGGTATTTTTCAAGCAGGCGTGGGAGCCCCGCGAGAATGGCATCATTAATAGCAACCGCTCCTTGAGAGCCCCCCAAAATCCATACGATCGGGATGGTCGGGTCGAGTTTAAGAAACTCGTATGCGCCTTCGCGCGCCGGGAGCATAAGACTCTTGCGCACCGGGTTACCAGTAAACGCCACCTTCTCAGTAGGAAAGAATTTTGCCGCATCAGGAAATGAAATAGCGATTTTTTCTGCAAATTTCCCCGCCCAAGTATTCACTCGACTTGGCTGTGCGTCGGTTGCGTAAATGACAACCGGGATGCCGAGGATGCGCGCAGCAAAAAGTGGTGGAAAGCTTGCGTACCCCCCTGCGCCAAACACCACATCGGGATATAAAAAATAGAGGTGCCACAGCGAAAGTACGATACCCCATGCGGTCTTACAGGCATCGGTTACATTGCGCAGCGAAAAATAGTGGCGCACTTTTCCTGCCGGAATGTTGATATACGTAATATTGTTAGCATAGAGCACATCGGTGTCGTATGGCTCTGGTGCCATATACAACAACTCGGGTGCCACTAATTTTTTATTACGCACAACTTCATGCACCGCTTCTGCAACTGCAACGATTGGATAAAAATGCCCTCCTGTTCCACCGCCTGTAAATACAATCTTCATACTGTTTTGCTAACTCTATCAAAAAAATACTAGCTCTTCATCCTGCGCGAGATGTTAAGGATGACGCCGATCTCGGCGAGTGCGAGCGCCAGCGCGGTGCCACCATGCGATACGAATATGAGTGGCACGCCAATCAGTGGCACCAACCCAAGCGTTGAGGCGATATTAAAATAGGACTGTCCCACGATGAGCATCACAAGCCCAACAACGACAAGCCCGCCAAAGGGGTCGGGCGCGCGAGCGGCGATACGCAGCCCAAGCACCGCAAAAATAGTAAACAGGACGACAAGCAGGGTTGAGCCTATGAACCCAAATTCTTCACCCGCGACGGCAAAAATAGTGTCCCCTATCGGCTCAGGAAGGTATTTAAATTTTTCGATACTTTGGCCAAAGCCGCGACCGATAAATCCTCCAGAGCCTACCGCGATAAGTGACTGCTGAATTTGGTAGCCTGACCCTTGCGGATCTTCTGAAGCATTGAGATATGTATCGATACGATCGCGTACGTGCGGATACACCACCGCTGCGGCACCAAGTACTACTATGCCTACTGTTGCCAAAAGCGCGAGATGCCACATGCGTCCACCGCCCACAAAGAGCATGCATACCCCCGCGAGACCTATAATGATGACGCCTGCCGTGTTGGGCTGCAACAGCAGTAACACTGCCGCACTGCCGGGAATAAGGGCTAAAGGAAGGATCCCGCCGCGCAGGGTCTTGATCGCTTTAAAGTGAGATGAGTAGACGGCCGCTAAAAAAAGCACAGTTGCAAATTTGAGTATTTCTTCGGGTTGGAATGAAAAGCGCCCGATCATGATCCACCGAGACGCTCCTTTCAGTGACAGGCCGACATGCGGCACAAAGGTGAGGATGGTAAGGAAAAGTGCGAAGCCAAAAAAATAGGGCGTATAGGGGCGAATTTTTTGGTAATCCAGACGAGCAAAAAAGATAAGTAGCATACTCCCGCACACCAGTCCAAACAATAGTTGGCTTGCAGCAACAGAGGTGAAGCTTGCTCCCCCATCACGCGCCAATAACCCCATCGCGGCTGAGGTGAAAATAAGTAATCCAAAAGTCACCAACGCACATAGCGCCAAGAGAAATGGAGTATCGATAGATTTACCTTTACTCATTTACAATAGTGCAATACTCATGCCGATAATGGCGAAGATAATGCCTACTATCCAATAGCGCATGGTCACCTTATACGGTGGCCAGCCGAGTGCTTCAAAGTGGTGATGCAGTGGTGCGATGCGCAGTAATTTCTTTTTGAATATTTTTTTCCAGATCATTTGCAGTACGTTTGAAATGACGGTCGCGGCCAACGGGAATGCAATGATGGGAAGCACGGCGACCCCCTTGCCGCCACCCAGTGTGTCGGTGAGAAATGCGATCGAGGTGAGCAGTATCGAGAGCCCCATCGTGCCTGTCTCAGAAAGATAGAAACGCGCAGGCGGGATGTTAAACCATAAAAACGCGAGCGTACCACCAGTAATAGCGGCACACAGCGCAGCAATGTCCATTTGATGTTGGAAGAATGCTATTCCGGCATAGGCACTAAAAATAATCGAAAATATGCCACCCGCGAGCCCATCGATACCATCAATAACACCACCCGCGTACATAAAGAGCGCAACAAGTACGAAGAGCGGAATAAACCACATACCTACCTCGAGTGTGCCATCAAAGGGTATGGAGATGGCTGCAACGCCAAGCTTTGCATAAAACCACCAGGCGCACAGCACTGCGACGCTCGCGACAAATAGAAGTCGCACACGCAGACGCAATCCCTTCTTCCCCTGCACCTCAAACAGGTCATCAAAAAGCCCTACGAGTGAACCGGCAATAAACGCAACCAGTGGCACCCAGGTCTGACTGCGGCTGATAAATCCGAGCGCACCAAAGGCATCCGGATATATAGCCCCTAGTAGTGACAGGAAGGTTGCGGTGATGAGCACACTCATCCACACCACAATGCCGCCAAAACGTGGTGTCCCCACCTCTTTAGTTTCATGGAGTCTGTTAAACACATCTGCAGGGGTGCCATCAAGAGCTACTTTGCCCGCCTTGGGCTTCCACATTTTGTATGCATATAAAAAATGTGTGAGTAGTGGTGTGATCCCAATACCAATAAGGAAAGCTACCGTTGCAGGAATAAATACACGCATTGCTTCGATAGTGGTCATAGTGATGGATGAGTACGCAGAGCGGATATAAGAGTCGCAACATCGCTAAAACGTCCGTCGCGTGATGAGCCCAGTACCACGACAACAATCGGATGTCCTATTTCGATATCAAAAACTGCAACCAAGTTACCTCCTGCAAGGTCAGTATAGCCGGTTTTTGCGCCGATGAAACCGGGGATGGTGCTTAAAGGGAGCGCAGTTGCTTTAGCGGTAAGTGTTTTTTTACCGACGGTGATAGAGACTGATGGTTGTCGCGTGAGAGTAAAATATTCAGGATTTTGTTTATAGAAAAGTGAGGCAAGGCGCGCCACGTCATAGGCGCTGGAATATGCGCCCGAGCTCTTACCGTCGGTATCCAACCCCGTTGGATTATAAAAATGTGTGTTCAAGAGACCCAAGTTGCCCGCGACTTCATTCATACGCGCAAGATAGTGCTCGCCCAAACTTTCTGCAGCAGCTTGTATTGCCACATTGGAAGATGCAACGAGGCCGATACGAATAAGTTGGTCAAGTGTAGTACTGTCGCCTGTAGTAAATCCTTCGTCCGCAGCATCAGCTTTAACTGCGAGTGCGTGTGGGCTGACGGTGATGGTGGTATCAGGACTCTGTGCGGTGAGCAGAATTTCAGCAGTCATAAGTTTGGTAACTGATGCGAGTGGCAGCACCTCAGTAGCATTTTTCGCATACAGTATTGAACCGTCGCTCGGGTCAAACAGCACAGCGGCTTGCGCCTGCACCGCCACATCGGTAATGGTGGGTGTGCTGGCAAGCGAAACCGCGGCCAGTTGTGGGGTGTGTTGTAATGCCACCAAAGCGGTCGAGCCCCCCCAGGTGACAATTAAAAGAGCGCCGGTCATAAAGAGAGCGCTGAGCGTGTGCGTGTGATGAGGGATTTTTACTTTTTTCATGATTCGCGTTGGCCTTCTCTATACGCTACTTCAAGGGTGTGTAGTTTTTCGCGCACTGAGTCGTAGTCTGGGATATCGCGCGCGTGAGTAGCACCAAGGCTCGCGAGCAATTCAGTGGTTGGTTCATACAAAAACGAACGTTCGTCCTTGGGGTTTGGGATGCGGCGGATAAGCCCGCGCACACTCAGTGTGCGCAGCGTCTGCGCAGAGTTAACACCACGAATAAAATCAATGTCTGAGCGCGAAAGAGGCCCCCGATAGATAATAGCGGCAAGCACTTCGAGCCCAGCGCGACCAATGTCGCGTGAGAGCTCGTCGCGACGTACCTTTTCAACTACCGCAGCAGCCTCGGAGCTGATACGCAATTCAAGCGCAGTACCGTCATCCACCACGACGACACCCCGCTCCCTACCTTCGCGCAGCTTGGCGATACCGCGCTCGAGCGCTTCGCTATCCACCTCAAGCATTTTCATAAGCTCGGTGCGCGCAAGCGATTTACCAAGTGCAAAGAGCAGGCCTTCTATTTGCTGTGCGGTAGTGTGGTCATTCATAACGTGGTGTAGACACGGCGTCAGATTGGAGTGTGATGTCTCCAAAATATTCCTGCTGCTGTGCTTGTAGTATACCCTGCTTCACTAACTCTAAGAGAGCTAAAAAACTCACAATGACGGTGTGTTTGTGCTCTTGTAGATCGTGGGCGTCTGGTTTGCGATGGAGCCCACTAAATTCTCGAAAGGATAACTCAAACGCGGTAGAGACGCGGGCGGCGAGCTGCCCGATCATTTCCTCAAGTGAAATAATTTTTTTGACCGCAACTTTAGGCAGCGCGAGCATTGTTGGGAATCCTTCGATGAGCGCGCGTCCTGCACTGCGCAATGACTCGGGTGTTATAGAAGTATCAAATATATAGAGCGGCTCCCACTGCGGCGTGCTCACCTCGTTGAGGTATGGCTGTTTGGTGGCAGTGCTCAGCGCTCTCCCCGCTTCTTTGACCATTTGGTAAAGAGCGAGGCGATACTGGAGCTCTTTAATATCGCGCGACTCTTCTTGCGTGAGGGTGAGTGTTGGTAAAAGTGAGCGCGATTTAATGAGGAGCAGTGTAGCAGCGAGCGAAACAAATTCAGTTGTCTCACCGACTGGCAGCTCGGTCATGGCGTTCACACGCGCAATATACTCGTCGGTGACGGTTGAAAGTGAAATGTCATTGATAAGAAGCTTGCGCTTTTCAATCAGCTCAAGCAGCAAATCAAGCGGACCTTCGTAGACTGGAGTTTTGACGGAGATAGGCATTGTGAGAAAAGCAAAGGCAAAACAAGGCTGAGGGAGCATCCGCAGCGCGTCGGCGCGAGGACAGAGCAAATTTTATCAGCAGGAAAATTTGCGCCTCCCGAAGCTTTGGTTTTGCCGAAGCTTCGTTTTGCTTTCGCTGATACTATTTTACTTCACTTTCAATAAAGTGCAGGAGGAAGCGCACTGGCGCGCCGACCGCGCCTTTTGCTAAGTACTCGTCGGCGCGAGCGGTCATACGTGGCGCCATATCGATATGCACCCACAGGCACTCAAGCTCTTTGGCAAACTCGCGCAAGAACATGCCGCCCGCAATAACGCCGCCGTCGCGGCTCGAGCCATCGGTCGAAAGGTTTGGAATATCACCAAAGGTACCTTTTACCATCGGCTCATACTCTTCCCATGCGGGCAATGGCCACATATAGTCACCACTTTTTTCGGCGACCATCATGAGGTCGTTAATTTTTTCTTCTTCATTGGTCATAAAGCACGACGCGACGGTGCCGATAGCGACCAGCGACGCGCCAGTGAGTGTCGCGACATCCACAACTGCTTTTGGCTTATAACGCTTTGCATACGTAATGCCGTCAGCGAGAATAACGCGACCTTCAGCGTCAGTATTCAAGACTTCAATTGTTTTACCTGAGAGAGATTTGAGAATATCACCAGGGCGCACCGCACCAGCACCTGCCATGTTTTCAACCGCAGGAATAAGGCCAACGACATTTGCCTTAAGCTTTAATTTTGCAGCGAGCGCGACTGCGTGAATGACCGCTGCACCGCCCGACATGTCCATGTGCATTTCATACATATGGTCGCCAGTTTTGATGTTAAGACCACCGGTATCAAAAGTGACACCCTTCCCCACCAAAGCTACTGGGCGTTCATTTTTTGACGCTCCCCAATACTCCATGACGATAAACTGGGGCTCGTCCTTCGAACCCTTGCCGATACCTAAAACGGCGCCCATACCGAGCTTTTGCATCTCCTTCACGCCGAGCACTTTGAGGGTGGTTTTGGTGCCCTGGAGGGCCTTTTTGGCCGCTTGAGCGAGGGTCTTGGGGGTCATATCACCACCCGGGGTGTTGGCAAGCTCGCGGCAGGCGTTTACCTCCTCGGCTATCACTTGCCCGCGCTTGAAGCCTGCCTGCATGTCCTTGGGAGTCTCGCCGCAGACGAGCACTTCTTCGACCACGCTCCACCCCTCTTTGGGTTTGGTCTTGTAGGTATTGTGCTCGTAGTTTGCCATCTCAAACGCTTCAGCAATAAGTGAACCAAACTCGGCAATTGGCATATCGTTGAGTTTTGGAAATGTCGGATGATCAAGCTCGATTGCTAATTTCTTTACCTTATTTTGCTTCGCGGTTGTGATAATTGAGCGGCACTTCAAAATAAAATTGCGTCTGCTTACTTCAGTAAATTTCTTACCAAAACCAACTTCGAGTATCTCTGCTCCATTTTCAGTAAAGAGTCTCTTATATGATGACTCGGTCACCCGCACACGCACATACCCCTTGGGCGCTTTCTCAATACTGGCTGCAGTGAAGTTAATTTTCATAGATATTGCCAGTCTACCAAACTTATTGCCGAGTGAGGAGAGTTGACTAACGGAGCGCTTAGTGTCCTTACTATTGACTATTCCCTATTTCTCGGTAGGGTGTCAGAAGCGAAAGTACAAACAACCGCAGGAGGAATGCTGTGGAGATGATAAAAAGAATCCCAGATATCGTACTTATTGTGAGTCACGGTCATACAAGCGCTATGCCACTGCGCCGCCGCCTGGTCGATATGGGGTATCAGAATTTTAGAGAGGCGGAAAGTGCTGCTGCAGCTCTGCAGAGTACTCAGCCTTCTCCCGATTTGATTATCTTTGATTCCAATATTCGTGATATGAGCGGAATCGAATTTGTACAGAACTTGCGCCGTGGTCTGTACATGGTTAAGACTCCGGTGATTCTCATATGCAAAGGACCAGACGACGCAGAACGTATGACCCAAGCTCTCGTCGACTTTGACGCTGTGCTATGTACGACGAGGGCTATACATGAAAAAATGTTCGAGAGACTCTAAATATACGGCACCTCTCCCGCTGATTAACCACAGGTTGTCGGCGGGATTTTGATTTTAAAATGTGGAGTTCATAACTCATTTGACAATAAAACTGTAGGGTGTCTAATAGACGCCGCAGCTTGGGTATTTTGCTTGGGCTCAAGGGGAGGAGTGCTGTGGCAATCAAGATACTGATTGTCGAGGAGTGTGAAGCGTATGTTGCCGCGTATCGCAACCAACTGGGTAGACTTGGTTATAGTGAAGACGCTGCAAGCGATGGTGTGCACATCACCGTCGCAGTAGTTGATGGAAAAAATGCCATTATTCAGGCGGAAGAAGAAGTACATTTTCATGTAGTCATTTGTGCACTCGACCTATTGTGTGATTTCAACGGACATGATGTCCTACGAAAATTCAGAGAATGTGGTAAGAGTGTACCGTTTATCATGTTGGTGACTGGCCGTTCAATACCCGAGTTGCCAACAGAAAGTGATTTACTTAATAGAGTCTCTGCAAGAAAAAAACAAAAAAGTACGAATGCTGAGATACCAACCTTACAGCACATAGATGGTAATTTAATCACGCTGGGCTACGCCCTCGAGAGAGTATTGGGGACCAGTGTCCCCTAACCCAGTCCCGCCGAACCAGTATCGGCGGGATTTATTTTATTCAATATTATTTTTTATCTACCGAAATACCAAGCTCTTTGAGTTGTTTTGGGGTAAGAGGTTTTGGGGCGTTCATGACCGCTGTTTTGCCGCCGCGGGTCATGGGGAAAGCCTGCACGTCTTTGAGCTGCGACTCTCCGGTAAGGTTCATGATGTTGCGCTCAATACCAAATGCGATGCCGCCGTGTGGCGGTGTGCCAAACTTGAAGGCTTCGAGCATGTGCCCTATCTTCTCTTCAACCTCTTCATCACTAAAGCCCATGACTTTGTAGGTAGCTTTTAAAATCTCCGGCTTGTGCGCGC
>CAYRHY010000004.1:35210-50055 GCA_964424235.1 uncultured Candidatus Saccharibacteria bacterium | reverse complement strand
ATTCAAATTGATTGCGTTTTGTGCCTCAATTGAGCACAAAACTGAATTGGCGATTGTTTCGCGTTTATCGCGAGATAGGATGATAATACTGATCCTAAACTGTATTCGCTCAACGTCCTCTCATATGCGTGAGAGAGGAGATGTGTGGAACAAGAGAAAGTGTATTTCCTGCCCAAGGCAGGCAGGCTCTTCCACAAGGTTCAAAGCTGTGATCGCTTGCCCTACGAAGCTCGTATGAGCGAAGTAGGGTGTGACCCAAATCCGCCCCTGGCGGAAAACAAAAATCCCCTCTGAAGGGTTTTTTTGTCGTATGTTATAGATTGCAATAAATTTTTTCAGCCCTGTGCATAAATCAAAATTTCTGGTAGTATGCTTTTGTCTCCGAAAGAGAGACGCCCTTCTTCGCCAAGGCTACGAAGGACACGCGCGCTTAGCTCAGTTGGTAGAGCATTCGACTGATACTCGAAAGGTCCTAGGTTCGATCCCTAGAGCGCGCACCACTTCGCGATATACTTACGCTATGTCTTTTAAAAAATATTTCCCGCACTTTTTGCTCGCGGTATATCTTATTGAATTCATAATTGCTGGTATTGCGCCTTATTCACGTCAGGTCTGGTATGCCGAAAATGGCCCGATTTTCTTTTTAGTTGCTTGTATAGTCGTTCTCTATATGCGCGGCGTGCGATTTTCAAACACCGCGTACGCCTTCATGTTTATTTTGCCGTTTTGGCACACGATCGGTGGGCACTATACCTTCGAGCGAGTGCCGTTTGATTGGTTTAACAATTTTTTTGGGTTTGAGCGCAACATGTTCGATAGGGTGGGGCACTTTGTGGTTGGGTTTTATGCGATCCCTATCATGGAATATCTCACGAGCAGAAAATTGATAGCGAAAACGTGGGTCGCTACTACGTATGCAATTTTCGCTATCGCTTTCCTCGCAGTATTTTATGAGTGGATAGAGTGGTGGTTCGCTGTCTATAACGCGGGTGATGCAGCAAGCGCCGCATTCCTCGGCTCGCAGGGCGATATTTGGGATGCACAAAAAGACATGCTTATGGATGTGTGTGGCGCGATTGTTTCAGTATTTGGATATCTAGTATGCAAGACGAGGGACTAAATTTTGTTGGTCGTGTGGCCCAAAAGGCGATAATTGAGCACGATGGAAAAATCCTGCTTTTGCGTAATTATGGGCGGCAAACGTGGGAGCTGCCCGGTGGGCGCCTGCAAACAGGGGAGGAGCCACGCACAGGCTTAGCGCGCGAGCTCAAAGAGGAGTTACGTGTTGATGTTACTGTTGGCGTGCCAATAGATGTTGGTACCTTTGTGCTGAAGAAAACAAGCGAGCCACATTTTATTGTGGTCTATGCAGCGACACTTGTTGACACGTCTGCACAACTCGTGACACCACCAGATGAGATTGAAGAAATTCGTTGGGTAACCAAAGAAGAAATAGAGTTAGTAGATATTTGGGACGAATATAAAAAAGCGTTGCGAGAGTATTTCAGGTGATAAAAACTAACAGCCGGTACGTTGGTAGGATTTCAGTCCGCCCAGTTGTGGAATCGGGATTTAATTTTTTTGATGTCAGTTGGTGAAAGGGTTTGATAGACGGAGACCCAATCGTTTGCAATTTGCTGCTGTGCGGCACTAAGCCCAATACGGCCAGCGCACACCTCTTGGTGTAAATAATCTTCCACAATATCTTTTTCGTGAAAACCAGGCGCAGGTTCTGCAGCTTCAGGATATAAGTTGGCACGATCATTGCTGCCACCAAGTTCCAGCGGAATAATATGATCAACTTCATAGAAGCCAGTTGGTTGCGGATAACTCAACCCATACTCTGTATATATCTTTTTCTTCAAACTAACGGAGACATTGCGCACGCTCGAGCTATAGCCGGGTGTACAGATTTGTTCGATGGTTGCATCTGGGAAAATAGCGCCCGGGCTACAGTCATGGTCGGGTAAGGGGCCATTGATGATGCACGCGCTCGTTTTAGTTGGAGTGTCAAAGTTCGCAGGAGCGCCATCATAGGCGGCCAAGAGTGCCGCGAGTTGGGTATTGCCTGTAGTCAGCGAGTGGGCGCCTAGACGCTCTTGCAGCAGTCCTGCAGCCGCAAGGACTAGACATAGAATCCCAAGAGTGGCTATATAACGGTATAAGCGCATTAGAGGCATCATACAGTGGTTGAGCGAAGCCTTAAAGGGGGTACAATAAGAAGTGCACTCACACCTATCTATGCTCAAAAAACTCTCCTTTCTTATTGTTCCTCTGTGTTTTCTCCTTCCAAGTGGCGCACATGCGGTTACGATTGCTGAAGCAAACTCTCTTTCTTCTGGTCTCGTTGGCTACTGGACGTTTGACGGGGCAATGACCAATTGGGCTACGGGTAGCGCATTAGATAGTAGTGGAAATGGTTATAGTGGTATTCTTGCCAGTTTAAGTACCACCACATCACCAAGTCCAGGTAAGATTGGGCAGGCCTTGCGGTTTAATTCTTCTGCGGCTGGCCAAATGGTTACTTTAGGTGACAATTACAGCCCAGCTTCAGGAGGGAGTTGGACATATTCAATATGGGCGAAACCGATTGGGGATGGCAACTCAGGGTATTTATTTGCCAAGTATGAAAATGATGTCGGTTCTGGCCTCTTTATACGCGCCTCGGGTGGTAACTTGTGGGGCTGTGTCTCAAACTTTGGCGCGTGTAGTGTTAGCAGCACCCCTATAAAACAGAATGTGTGGCAGCTGATCACGCTTGTATATAACGCGAACAACACCACGCTCTATATATATCAAGATGGGACACAAGTTTTTTCTCAGGTGCAAACACCAGTAGCCAACACAAAGGATTTCACTATCGGAAATCGCTATCTCGACGATCGACGTTTTAATGGATGGTTAGATGATATGCGTATTTACAACCGTGCACTGTCAGCGCAAGAAGTGGCGCAGTTGTATAAAACGGGAGCTGCCACTATCGCCCAGTCAAACACCACCAGTATTTCTTCGGGCTTGATTAGCCATTGGACACTTGATGGGTCAAAAACTAATTGGTCAACAGGTAGAACACAAGATTCAAGCGGAAACGGAAACACTGGATCGCTGTCGGGTTTTAGCACCACCACATCACCTGTTGCTGGAAAAGTAGGACAGGGGCTTGCGTTTAGTAGTACTTCTCCGTATGTATTGGGTGCAAATACGGTTAACACACCATTAGTGACAGAATCAGTATGGGTGTATTTTACCCAATTTCCTTTTGTTAGCGGAGTTGCCGACAGAGGTTTGATAATGGGATTTTCAAACGGAGGCACCCACGATAAAGAGATTATTATAGATCAAAACGGTAAGGTGTACTTTTATATATATGATGGTACTCCACGCTGCACCTCAGTACCTTCGTCAGGTATAAGTCTTAACCAGTGGCACCTCCTTACTGCAACAGCAGATGGGACCACTGCGCGCGTATACGTAGATGGGGTGCAAGTTGGAAGCGTGGGCTCAGGAAACACATTTACTGGGTATAGTTCTTCGGATATATATTTGGGCTCTGGGTGGGGGACTGGATCGGTCCTTTGTGGAGGGTCGCTTGGTAATGCGCTAATGCCAGGAACTCGTTTTGATGATGCTCGTGTATACAGTCGTGCACTCTCAGTACAAGAAATTCAAGAGCTTTACAAAACCGGAGCTGTTACCATCGCAAAATCAAATACCACCAGTCTCTCCACCGGTCTCGTTGGCTACTGGACGTTTGACGGGGCAATGACCAATTGGGCTACGGGTAGCGCATTAGATAGTAGTGGAAATGGTTATAGTGGTATTCTTGCCAGTTTAAGTACCACCACATCACCAAGTCCAGGTAAGATTGGGCAGGCCTTGCGGTTTAATTCTTCTGCGGCTGGCCAAATGGTTACTTTAGGTGACAATTACAGCCCAGCTTCAGGAGGGAGTTGGACATATTCAATATGGGCGAAACCGATTGGGGATGGCAACTCAGGGTATTTATTTGCCAAGTATGAAAATGATGTCGGTTCTGGCCTCTTTATACGCGCCTCGGGTGGTAACTTGTGGGGCTGTGTCTCAAACTTTGGCGCGTGTAGTGTTAGCAGCACCCCTATAAAACAGAATGTGTGGCAGCTGATCACGCTTGTATATAACGCGAACAACACCACGCTCTATATATATCAAGATGGGACACAAGTTTTTTCTCAGGTGCAAACACCAGTAGCCAACACAAAGGATTTCACTATCGGAAATCGCTATCTCGACGATCGACGTTTTAATGGATGGTTAGATGATATGCGTATTTACAACCGTGCACTGTCAGCGCAAGAAGTGAAAGAGCTGTATAACGCGACTAAATAGTTTACCTGCTATGCTTTTGGGCTTTGTATTGCTATAGTGTCAAACGCCGGTCGCCTTTGCTACAGCTTTGGCGGACCAATGGGCATGTGGCGGAATTTGGTATACGCGTACGTCTCAGAAGCGTATGGAGCAATCCTTGGGAGTTCGAGTCTCCCCATGCCCACACTAAAAACACAAACCCCGCGTAAGTGCGGGGTTTGTTGATGGTAGGTGGTGAAGGCTAGCATTAGTCTGCGTACGCTACCTCATCGGCAGGATCTGCCGCTGGAGCGGTGTGCGGCTCTAAGTCGCGCTTGTAACCCTCCCAGGTGTGCAGTTGCGGCACTTCTGCTTCAGTATCCTTCACCTCCTCAATGTTTTGGTTGAATCTATTTTCGAGACACATATGTTTCGTGGTGAGACTAGTAATGCCGCTATTGGCGGTAACCTCATCCTACGAAAAGATGTATAAATAGGGGATGAAGCCCAAATATTGTTATCTGAATGGGAGCATTATTCCTCTGAGTGAAGCGAAGGTTGGCGTGTATGATATCGGACTTTTGCGCGGGTTCGGTATATACGAGGCCCTCGTCGTGCGCCACGGTAAGGCGTTTCGGTTTCAGGACCACATGGAGCGCTTCGTGCGCTCGACTGAGGAACTTCGCATAACTATTCCTGCTAATGGTGAGGAGATCGAAAAAGCGATTCTAGAATTGGTAACAAAAAATGGCTACACCGATGCGGTCGTGCGTCTGATTCTGACTGGAGGTGAATCGATCGGTGGTATTGAATATGATGGCAGTAAACCAACCTTTTATATTCTGGTTGAAGAATTTATGCCACTACCTGCGAAATATTTTACCGAAGGCTGTTCGCTTATGCCGTTTAGTTTTGTGCGCCAATTTCCTCAACTAAAAACGACTAACTATATTCAAGCAGTGCTTTTGCAAGAAGAGCGCAAAAAGCAAGGTGCGCTCGAGATTCTCTATACCGACGGCACCCGAGTGCTTGAAGCAGCGACCAGTAACTTTTTTATCGTAAAAGATAAGAAAATAGTAACACCAAAGGAGGGAGTCTTGGGTGGCATCACCCGCAAAGTCGCTCTTGAGTTGGCGTCCAAGGCTTATGCACTTGATGAGCGAGACGTGACTCTCTCTGAAGTATACGCAGCCGACGAAGCGTTTATCACCTCAAGCTTTAAAGATATTGTGCCGGTCGTGAAAGTAGGTGAGAGCATAATTGGTGGGGGTACTCCTGGGCCCATCACGAAAGATCTTATGGGGCGTATGCACGAATATATTGAAAATTATTAATGCTTGCTAGAAAAAGTGCTCGTAGTTTTTCCACATGTCCATAAAATTGACGACACGATCGTTGTCACTGTGACCGCGCTCGCGCAGAAGTTTTATATCCTTTTGCCACCCCCTCCCATCCCACCACTCTAAAGGTTCAAAGTTTGTCTTATACAGCGCCTTTTCGCCATACACTGTTCCAAGATAGTAGAAGGAAAGCCCGTCGGTATGCGCGTCACGAACGCAGTCGAGCATAAGCCAAAGTCCCAAC
The DNA here is from genome assembly GCA_964424235.1 of uncultured Candidatus Saccharibacteria bacterium. Lineage (GTDB taxonomy): Bacteria > Patescibacteriota > Minisyncoccia > Phycocordibacterales > SBAW01 > GWA1-54-10. Next base: position 44,148 of record CAYRHY010000004.1, on the reverse strand, counting down.
GACTGCTGCACGAGCGAGAGGTCATAAAATGAAAACCAATAGTGTGCCGCGTCGCCATCACGCATCTCAAACACATAGGCCACTACAGTGCCCTCAAAACGGTAGGTGATGATATGCGAGATAAATCCACTCTTAAGAATATGCTCAAAGCGTTCGCGCGGCATCGTCGCACTCCCGTGGCGATTTTTAAAATAGTCGAGACAGAAGCTGTAGAACGTTTCATTAGCGTCAAAGACTGCAAGTGCGGTGCGCTCTTTACTAAAGCGACCATCAAACTTTTTTGCTATGCGACGATTTTCGCTCGTGAGGTGAAAGTTTTTTAAATCGACCCGGGCGCTGCGCGCCATATAGAGGGTATGGTCTACTCCTTTGGAACCGCTATAGGGAAGGTATCCTCTGGTATACGCCTCGCTCAATTGGTCGCCGTGTTCAAGCTCGGCATATTGCGCATACGCAAATGTATACGTCCCATAATTATGCGCAAATTCACTCGAAAAGAACTTCATGACTGTAGAGGGAATAACTCCTCAACTAATCTTGGTGTGCTCACAATAAGCCCACCTAAGTCGCCTGAGGTAAGGAGCAAAATGACATCAGTAGATTTCAATTCTTGGCGCAATAGCTCAAGCGCGCCAGCTTCATCGTGAACAGGAGTCGTATCAAGTCCAGTGGCGCGTACACGCTCAACGATCTCATCTTGTGTCACTTGTGCGTGGGTGGTAGCGCCTTGGGATGCGGGTTCATATATGTAGACTTTGGCCGCTTCTTGAAAGACGGTATCGTACCACTTCAGTGCATCGCGATTTCGCCAGGAGAAGGTATGCGGCTCAAAGATAACAACGAGTCGGCGGTCTGCGTAGTGCTTCGCAACTGCGCTCATTGCGCTGCGCGCCTTTTCGTATGATGAGCCAAAACCTTCATACACGGGCACTTGGGAGTGCGAAAGTAGCTCGAGACGGCGTTTCACTCCTTGGAATGATGCGACACCCTCAGCGAGCTCTTCAGACGTCAATAATTTTTTGGTTAGTAGTAGTGCACTAATGCCTACAATATTTTCGATATTATGATCGCCAAGTAGGGTGGTCGAAAGGGTGACCACTTTTTCATCATTATGTATAAGGTCAAAGGTGGTACTAGTGTTATGCACAATATTTGCGGCGTGCCACCCGCCGTCTGTGAGCCCATATGAAATTTTTTCTACCGCAAACTCACTTGCTAGTTGTTGCGCAAACTTCTCTGTGCTTGCGACAAGTAAGCCATCGTGGGGTAGGGAAGCGAGGAGTTGTATAAATGGCTTAAGATACTCCTCGTGTGTAGGATATACATTTACATGATCGTGGGTGGCCGAGGTGAGCAACACATTTTTAGCGTTGTAGTGCAAAAACTTTGAAGTTGCGTCCCAATTGGCTGATGGGTATTCATCACCTTCGAGTACAAAAACATTGCCTTTCCCTAGATGGGCATATTGCTCGAACCCTCTTGTTACTTCGCCAATGAAATAACTTGGGTCTTTGCCAGCTTTTTTGAGACACCACGCTAAGAGTGCGGTTGAGGTCGACTTGCCGTACGAACCAACGACCACAAGTGTTTCTTTGCCTTTTGTAAGCTCCTCTAAAATATCAGGAAAAGATTTTACCCGCCGTACGGCGGGCAGGCCGGCTTGCCATGCAAAGGCGGCTTTGACCTCCTCGTTTTCTTCAGGAATAAGTTTAGCGTTTTTGCCGATGATGATTACATCAGCATCCGCGGGAATATTCTCGGCTTTGTAGCCCTCGTGAAAGGGGATGTTTGCGTTTTGAAGATAGGTACTCACGGGCGGATAAAAACCAGCGTCCGAGCCGCTAATCTCCACTCCCATTTGGCGCATGAGAAGCGCTACGGCACTCATGCCCTTGCCAGCGATGCCTATAAAATGGGCCTTTTTATATTGCATATGAGCATACTACCACCGCCTCTATATAAAAGAAAAAGCGCCGGCACCCTCACTCTGAGGGGCCGGCACTGGGGTCAGCTTAGACGTACAACAGTAATCATGTAGCTACCTGAACCGCGACGAGTCGTTGGATACAATTTGGGTAGAAAGACGTTATCCTCCTCGAAAATGTGTATACCAGTATCGGGCACACCTCTACTGAGTGCCTGTTCCCGAATGAGTCGCGGCAGATTGAAATGCAAGCGGGCACCATCTTGGCGATAGCAGGTGTAGCCACATGCATCCAGATAGTGTTTCAAACGAAGATTTTGCACGCCGTGTTCGCAGTGGTCGGTGGTGTGAAAGAAATCCTCCGGGCGTATGGAGTAGAAGACCCATAGATGAACCGCTCGTCGCTCTTTTGGTGTTTTTGCGCCGAGCGCAAACAGCAGTGAGTCGATCACGCTCGGCCACCGTCGGCCACGTATGCGATTGCTTGCGATATATCCACGGTCGATGAGGCAGTAAAAACCGCCATGGGCATACGCAAGTTTATCTCCACACCCTGCAACAATCATTGGGCAACCGCTGGCGCGAAACATGCCACCAGATTTTCCACTCGGTAGCAAGCAACCGTCGGCAAAACGATTGCGCCCCCAGAGACACGCTGTTCCGCCTGCGTGACAAAAAGTCTCCACAGGATCGGTGGCAAATTGATCGGGAGTGAGTACTTCACCGTTGAATCGACTTGGGTTTGGGATATAGAGGTGACGAATTCCAGTCGTTCCAACCAGACTGCTTAATTGGTGATAATCTTTCCCATCAAAGGGAACATCGCTTCTGCGAAGAGTGGGCAGATCTTCCCAGGCCCCAGGTACAGAAAGCACCACTTTAAACGATGGGTGCCAGTAGGAGCCAACCGTAGTGCTTATCTCCGAGTCCGCTGGGAGAAGTGTCGTGCTCATCGACGTTTCCTTTCAAGAACTGTTACGCTGGACGATATACTGACACTTCTTACTTTTTATGTCAAATTGTGCTAAGGTGCAGTGATGAAGGAAACAGGGGTAGGAAAGCTTTCGGTCGTGGCGACGCCAATAGGAAATTTGGAGGATATTACCTTGCGCGCGCTGCGCATTTTGAAGGAGGCTGACGTAGTCGCCTGCGAAGATACGCGCACGACCAAAAAGCTGCTTACGCATTTTGATATTCATACGCCAACCACCAGCTTTAACGCTCAAAGTGGCGAGCGTGGATTTGAAAAAATTATTTCTCTTTTAGAAGAAGGGAAACATGTGGCGCTCGTCTCAGACGCTGGCACGCCCGGCGTTTCTGACCCAGGGCTGGAATTGGTATCTAAAGTCCGCGAAACTGCACAGACAATAGAAGCAATACCGGGCCCTTCTGCACTTGCAGCGGCACTTTCAGTTTCGGGCCTACGCGCGGCATCGTTTACTTTCTATGGATTCTTGCCCCTCAAGAAGGGAAGGGAAACGTTATTTAAAGAAATTGCAAACAGTGAGCGTGCGAGTGTATTTTACGAATCACCACATCGCATCATGAAAGCGCTGGAGTCACTGCAAAAACACCTCGGCGAGGCTACATTGGGTAAGAAAGCTGCTGCGAGGCGGGTGGGTATTTACCGCGAGCTCACCAAGCTCCACGAAGAGCATGTGGTGGGCTCAATCAATGAAGTCATTGAGCACTTCATCACCAACCCCGACCGCATCCGCGGCGAGTTCGTAGTCATTGTTGAAGAGGGGCATTAGTTTAAGTAGTATATGCCATTTACTTTAAAAAGAATGTAGAAGTAATAGCATAGATGCCCATTGATGAAAAAAAGTCATATCTATTAAAAAGGTAAGACTCATAAGTACCAATAGATTGACCCCAATTTTTAATATCGGGCTTTGATAACGTTTTGAAAGTTTTTTCCCTAAAAAAGTATCTATGTACTGAGTGGCGAAAAATCCAATCAGAAGGTAAATAGCAAAGAAAGATAAGTTAATTATTGTAGGAGATACGGTTCGTAGCCACACTCCTACTGAAAAAGTAAATATAGATCCATTATTAGGACCAATTGGAACAAACAGTCCTATAAGGTTTGTGTACCATGTGCCGTATATATGAGAAGCACCAGCAGGACAATCATCATAGCAAAGCATCATCCCAAGTCCAGCACTAGCAAGGATAAAATAAGCGATAGTTAAAATAATAAACCAAACTTCAAGCCTGAGTAAAAAAGATACACTTTTCATTACTGGTAAGTATATACTCGGTTTTTTGCTTGTGTTACACTTTTCCTATGTCAAAAGAGATGGGCGTTATATTGCTCGGATTCATAATTGTAGTCACACCATTTCTCGGGATTCCGGGGAGTTGGAAGACTATTGTGGTTGTCATTGCAGGGCTTGGTACTATGCTGCTTGGATTTTTACTGCGCGGGCAGTTACTCACTCGTTCGGGACACACCGCTTCACCCGAAAGTCATCCGTTTGTTGAAAACACGCAGCACCAAGAGTCGCATTCATAAAAACTTCGGGCACAATGCTATACTTATAGCTAATGCACGAAGATCCTAACAAGATCACCTATTTTGCCAAGACCGATGCTCGCGGCAAGGAAACGGCGTTTGGCATTAAGCGGCGTGATCGCGCCCGCCACATGTATGTCATCGGCAAGACGGGCATGGGGAAGTCGACACTCTTGGAGAATATGGCTATCCAAGATATTCGCAATGGTGAAGCTATGGCGTTTATCGACCCGCACGGTTCGACCGCAGAACGCTTGCTTGAGTATGTCCCTGAGCATCGCGTTAAAGATGTCATCTATTTCGCGCCCTTTGATATGGAACACCCTATCGCGTTTAACGTGATGGAAGATGTGGGCTATGACAAGCGCCACCTCGTTGTTTCGGGTCTCTTGGCGGCGTTTCGAAAAATTTGGGTGGATGCATGGAGTGCTCGTATGGAGTACATCCTCTCTAATACACTACTCGCCCTTTTGGAGTACGAAGGTTCCACCCTGTTGGATGTAAACCGCATGCTTATCAACAAGGCATTTCGTAAAAAGGTGGTCGATAATGTGACCGACCCTATCGTGAAATCGTTTTGGGTGGATGAGTTCGCCAACTACACCGACCGTTATACTCAAGACGCGACGCCCGCTATCCAAAACAAGGTGGGGCAGTTCACGAGCAACCCACTCATTCGTAATATCGTTGGACAGTCAAAGTCTTCTTTTGATTTTCGTCAGGTAATGGATGAAAAGAAGATACTCATCATGAACCTTTCGAAAGGCCGGGTGGGTGAAGTGAATGCGACTCTGCTTGGCTCTATGCTCGTGACTAAAATATATTTAGCAGCGATGTCACGCGCTGATGTGCCCGCGACGGTGCTTGCGAATTTACCCAACTTTTATTTCTACGTCGACGAATTTCAAAACTTCGCCAACCAAAGTTTTGCCGACATCCTTTCTGAGGCACGTAAATATAAATTGAATCTTTTGATCGCACACCAATATGTAGAACAAATGGAGGAGGAAGTGCGCGACGCGGTGTTTGGTAACGTGGGTACAACCGTCGCGTTTCGCGTCGGACCGTTTGATGCTGAGGTGCTTGAAACGATTTTCCAACCGCAGTTTTCGCAGACTGACCTGGTGAATCTTGGCTTCGCCCAAATTTATCTCACACTCATGATCGACGGAGTAGGCTCGCCACCCTTTAGTGCGACAACTATGGAACCTTTTGGCCCTCCGCCGCAAAAATTTGTACACCAAGTGATAGCTGCCTCGCGTGCGCAGTTTGGCAAGCCACGTGTGGAAGTGGAAGAGGCGATGAAAAAGTGGCAGGAGTCGGACCCTGTACCTGAAGTGGCGCCAAAAGCAAAATCAAACTACGGCCGACCAAACGGGAATGGGGGCGGAAATTATGTACCACGAGAGTCGCGTGAACGTCGTATCGAAAGCGCGGAGGTGGTGTCTGTCCCGGTGCGCGAAGCGTCGATTCGCGACACACAGCGCCCTCCGCGCAGTGAGCCACGGCCAGTACACGTGCACCCTGCCTCTGAGCTTAAAGAGCGAGTGGCACGAGAGCATACCTATGCTGCGGCGCCTGAAGTCTCCCGCGAAGAAGAACCACGCGCTCACCGACAGCGTGTGCCAGAAGAGTCCCTCGACTCCGCTCGGGGTAAACCTCTCGGTACGTCTCAGGATAAACCCGAGCTAGAAGGAGCGCATAGTTTGCGTGAAGCGCTGCAACAGCTTCGTCCTGAACGAGTAGAATCTCGGCCTCAAAATTTAAGACCACATGATCGCCGCGAACATACTCATCACCAAGAGCAGGTGAAGCCTGCTCCAGATCTTAAGGCGACCTTGAGTCGGCTTACGCAAGAACGTACCCAGGAACAAAAGAAAGAAGAACAACCCCAACAAGCACAACAAAAAAAGGAGCGCACACCAGCGGGCTTGCCCGAGGAGCGCTTGCGCAGTATGCTCGCGGTTGATGGGATTGAGGACGAACAGCAATAAAAAGGCACATAAAAAGAGTGCGCTCTTTTTATGTGCCTTTTTATTTGTCCAAGGAATTATGCCCACAACTACTCACGCGGCGGTACAAATCACTGAAGTTATGTATGATCCGCCGGGTGCTAACGCGGGAGCACAGTGGCTTGAACTAACAAATATGGGTGACCTGCCTATTTCGCTTGCGCAATACAAAATAGCTGATGGCGGCACAAATCATAAAATAACTGTGATGTCCGGCACCTCAACACTTGCTGTGGGTAGAAGCGGTATTGTTGCGAGCGACCCGCAAACTTTTCTTGCACGCTTTCCAGACTACACCGGCGCGCTGTTTAAAAGCGCGATTTCTTTTGCGTCTAAAAAAGGTGATACCGTGACGCTTAAAGATGCGCGACTGCAACCAATTGATACTGTCTCGTATGACCCCAGTGCTGGCGCTGCGGGTGATGGTAATACGCTGCACCGCACTGCTGGCGTGCTGGTGGTGGGCGCGCCAAATCCTGGGAGTATCCTACAAACCGAACCACTACAATCAACAGAGACCACAACCTCCAAAGCCTCAAGCGCCACTACAAAAGTAACAACCAAAGCCACCACCAAAACAGCACCAAACGGATCTTCCTTAAAAACTTCTGGTGGAACAAGTTCTAAAAAGTCTCCTTTTCAAAAGAGTGAGGCGGCGAGCCCTCTTCTTTCTCAAATTGGTTTGCCACACGGTGCAGTTGCTTGGATGCTCGGGGCGGTGGGGCTTGTGCTATTGGGTATAGCAGCTGTGTGGTACCTGTGGCTCTCGACCCAAAAGCGGGGCAGTAACCTTTTTGCCTCAGAAACGTTTACAATAGAGGAGTAATGGCCAAGCGTATTCTTATATTCTCTCTAGCGTACCACCCGCACGTGGGTGGTGCTGAAATCGCTATCAAGGAGATCACCGACCGTATTGCGGATATAGAGTTTCACCTCGTGACGCTGCGTTTTTCACCTGAGGATCCAAAAGAAGAGGTGCTAGAAAAAGTTCATGTGTATCGAGTGCCCGCCCTGTGGGGGATTGGTCGCTTCGGCTATCTCTCTAAAATATTTTTTGTTACCGCAGGAGCCCTCAAGGCAGTACAGCTGCATCGTGAAAAAAAGTTTGATGGTGTGTGGGCGATGATGACCTTCATGCTATTTCCAACCCTCGTCGCACGCCTGTTTGGTTTGCGCGTGCCGTATGCTGTGACGCTCCAAGACGGTGACCCGTTTGAGTATGTATTTGAGCGTTGGTATATCAAACCGTTTGTGCCAATGCTTCGGTATGGTTTTGGGCACGCACACACGGTCACTGCCATCTCGACCCATTTAGCACAGTGGGCAAAGCGTTTGGGATACAAAAAAGAACCGCTCGTGATCCCGAATGGATACGACACCGCATGGTTTTCAAATGTCGGTGAGCAGGAACAAAATAGAGCCGTATACTGGAGAAAACAGCACGGGCTAGAAGTGACACCTACAACGACCATACTTGTTACCACCTCTCGTCTTGTGCATAAAAATGCCATAGATACTGTCATTAAAGCGGTGGCCTTGCTGCCAAACGAAATACATTTTGCAATTTTTGGGAAGAGCGAGAAGAGTGAGAAAGAAGATGAGTTAAAAAAATTAGTTACAGAGGTGGGGGTGCAAGACCGGGTGCATTTTTGTGGAGAAATAAAAAACACGGCAGTTGCATATGCGCTGCGCGCATCAGATATTTTCATTCGCCCCAGTCGCTCGGAGGGAATGGGTAATTCATTTATTGAAGCGATGGCTGCAGGGTTGCCGGTCATAGCAACTCAAGTGGGTGGTATTAGCGACTTTTTGTTTGACTCAACACGCAATCCTGACAAAGAACCAACGGGCTTTGCAGTTGACGTAGACTCGCCTGCGCAAATTGCTAGACAGGTCGAATATATTCTCAGTAACCCTGATTCGGTTGCAAGAGTAATAGAAAACGCAAAGCGTATGGTCGCACAGAGATATGCTTGGACCACTATCGCAAAAGACATGCAAGCGAAAGTATTTGATCCGCTGGTTTACAATACAAAGATATGAAAATACTGCTCGCGACAGGACTCTACCCGCCTGAAGTAGGTGGGCCGGCAACCTATACAAAACAGCTGGAAGACGAGCTGCCTACGCACGGGATTGAGGTGATCGTACTGCCATTTAGCAGCGTTCGCGCTTTACCTGCAGGCGTTCGACACATCGCCTATTTTTGGAAATGTTTGCGTATCGCGAGTCGTGTTGATGTGGTGTATGCACAAGATGTGGTAAGTGTTGGCTTGCCGGCGAGTATCGCTGCGCGCCTTGCGCACAAGAAGTTTTTGGTGCGGGTGCCGGGAGATTATGCGTGGGAGCAGGGTAGACAGCGTTGGGGTGTTGAAGATGAATTAGATCCATTTCAAACAAAAAAGTACGGTTGGCGAGTGGAAGTGTTGCGCGCTATAGAAAGGCGCGTGGTACGTCAGGCAAGTAGTGTGGTAGTCCCGAGCG
>CAYRHY010000004.1:28710-35190 GCA_964424235.1 uncultured Candidatus Saccharibacteria bacterium | reverse complement strand
TAGTAGCGTCACGCTGCCAGAACAGGTGGTCGCTCATGAGCGATCAGCGCCATTTTTGGTAGTGAGTTCAGGACGTAACGTCCCCTGGAAGCATTTTGACGCGATTGAACAGGTGGTAACCCAGGTGCCCGGATGGCAATTCTTTTTAGCGAGTGGGCTACCGCGCACTGAAGCGCTCTCTTGGGTGAAGGCTGCTGATGTGTATGTGCTTAACTCGACCTATGAAGGACTTTCACACGCGCTCGTTGAGGCGATGCTTTTGGGGACACCGGTGATTGCGACAAGTGTGGGTGGTAACCCAGAGCTTATACGCGACACCATCGACGGGTTGCTTATCCCCGCAGGGGATAGTGAGGCACTTAAGCGCGCAGTACATGCGGTGCAACAAAATCCAGCAGAAGCAGCGAAGAGGGCACAAAGTGCTCGTGAGCGTGCACAAGCATTTACGGTCGAAGCAACAATTCAAAAAGTAGTAACTCTCTTACAAACACTATGAAAGTTTTAGTGATCACCGGCGATAAAAAGTTTGTGCCCGGTAACCCACGCTACGATCTCCAGGCGGGGTGGGTAGATGCGTTCGCAGTGGTCTATTGGGGAAAAGAAAATACTAAGCCGCCTATTCCTGAGGGACCATTTGATGTAGTAACGGTGCAAGATCCATTTTGGCGCGGTCTCTTTGCGTCGCGTGTCGCCAAGCGCATCAGTGCACAGTTGAATGTCCAAGTGCACGCAGACATTACGGGGCAGTCATTTATCAAGCGCATAATCGCGCGAATAGTGCTGCGCCGCGCTGATACTATTCGAGTGGTTTCAGAGAAAATTAAAAAACAGGTTGAAGGTTTGGGTGCAAAGGCTCCCATCACCGTGCTTCCAGTATATGTAGAAATAACGAAGATAACGGCAATTACGAGACGACTGCAGCCACAACCGACCATCCTCTGGATAGGGCGTTTTGAGGAAGAAAAAAATCCGCTTGCTGCTATTGATGTGCTCATGGCAGTGCGAGCTAAGAATATAGATGCGCAATTGATTATGTTGGGTGATGGCACGATGACCGAGGCTGTTCGGCAAAAGGCAGCTGGTGCGTCAAGTATTCAGTTATTGGGTTGGCAAAGTCCACTTCCGCATTTCGAAACAGCCGATGTTGTTTTGTGTACCTCTTGGTATGAGAGTTGGGGCGCGAGTATTGTAGAGGCGCTCGCGGCCGGCGTCCCGGTGGTCGCGCCTGATGTGGGGGTAGCGCGTGAGGCGGGCGCTATCGTAGTAGAGCGCAGTAAACTCGCTGAGGCAGTCCTCGACGTGCTGCAGCATCATCGCGCAGGGACTCTCCTTTTGCACTTACCAACAGCTAAAGAGTGGGCGCTCCTCTGGCGTGAAAGTCTACTCTCAAGTAGGGTTAAGGCATAATATGCGACTCCTGATTTGCACCCAAGTGGTCGACGCACAGGACTCAAACCTCGGCTTTTTCCACCGGTGGATAGAGGAATTCGCACACCATTGTGAAGAAGTGACGGTCATTTGCTTGCGCGAAGGTTTGCACGCACTGCCAGGCAATGTGCGTGTGCTCTCGCTAGGTAAGGAGCGGGGCACATGGCGACTCACTCGCGTGTACCGCTTCATGCGCTATATATGGGATTACCGCGAGCGATATGACGTGGTGTTGGTGCATATGAATGCTGAGTATGTCGTGTTGGGTGGTCGCTTTTGGAAACGTTGGCACAAAAAGGTCGGACTGTGGTATGCCCATAAAAGTGTTACCCGTAGGCTGCGTTTTGCTGTGTCGTATATAGACCGCATATTTACGGTGTCGCAGGATAGTTTTCGAATCGCCACACCAAAACTCTGTGTGCTCGGGCATGGTATTGATACTGAGTTATTCAAGCCCGATATCCATACTGAAAGTACGCAGCTGCGGATTGTTACCGTGGGTCGCATTGCTGCAAGCAAGCATCTCATCGAGATGTTGCAGACACTCGATATACTTCATCAGCGAGATGAGCGATTCGTGCTCACTATAGTGGGCGATGCTACAACTCCCGCGGAAGAGGCATACAAAAAAGAGCTCAAGCAAGCCATAGCAGAGCGTCCCTACAAAGAGAACGTGCGTCTGATAGGAGCGCTCAGGCACTCCGAATTACCAGCACTCTTGCGTACACAAGATGTCGCTTTTAATTTTGGCGGCACCGGTAATATGGACAAGGCGGGGCTCGAGGCGCTCGCCAGTGGGGTGCCTCTTATTGCAACTAATCCACAATTTGAACCTTTATTGGGCCCCCATGGGTTATATGTACCAGGGGACGCCACTATGGCCGCTGATATGCTTCAAAAATTCCTGAGTCGCCCTGACCGGCCTGCAATAGTGGCGACGCTACGTAATAAAGTGGTAGCTGAGCATTCGCTCGAAGGGCTTATTCCTAAAATCCTCAACGAACTAGCATGAACAAAAAGTTCGACTCAGTAGTGGTTATTTCCTATGGCGCAATAGGCGATTTCGTCATGCTGCTCTATTTTTTAGTATCGCTTGAAGCACAGTCTGAAGAAAAAAAACGTTACTTCGTCCTTACTACAACAAATGTAAAATTACTGCGCGATATTGCAGGCGCCTATGATTGTATAGAGATCGTACCTATTACTTTTTCAACTCTTGTAAAACTATGGCTGCAAGCGGGGCTTAAGCGCAATTTAGTGGTTATCCCGCCAACGTTTACCGATACACCAAGCGTGGTGGGTATGATTGCTAAAATTTTTGCTTTACGCGGGATACTTGCTGGGTTTGTTGGTCGTGCCAAAACACCCCGCTTGGATATCCAGATTCCTTTTGAAACACGCAAGCGCATATATGAGCTATTTGATGCGCTGTTGGATAGGCTTGGATATCAAAAAACTCACCCACCCCAATTGCACTTTACTGAAGACGCCTCACTGCGCGAGAAAATATCTGGCCAGTACATCGTCGTAGCGCCCTTCGCTTCTAACCCAGGCAAGTCGCTGCCACCCGAGCGCTGGCAAAAGTTGTTTACGTATCTACTGAAGACCTATCCAGACCGCGCGCTCGTGTTTGTAGGTGGCCCCAAGGACAAAGGAGCAGCGCAAGCATATATGGCAGGTAGGGAGAGGACGTATAACTGTTGTGACGTGCCGTTTGCACAACTCGTTTCACTACTAAAAGGCACAAGCTGTTTCATTGGGGTGGACTCTGGTCTCACGCACGTTGCGGGGGTTTTGCATGTGCCGAGCGTTATTATCGATAATTTGCGCGCGGTCACCTGGCTGCCAACCTATAATCCCAAAGCGATCATTTTGACTGAAAAGAAAAATTGCGTCTGTAATGGCGATAAGACAGGTGGGGATTGTAATTATGTAATTGATGGTGTTTCGTACTTGCGTTGTATGTATGATGTGAGTGACGAGCGCATTGCTGACGCACTAGCAGAGACTTTGGCCCTATGACTTTAAAACTCCACATACCTGAGTCGCTTACAGGAGTCGATCTTGCGCCTTGGTTTCGGCCACAAGGAGGCGATGCGCTTTTTGCGCGCAAAGCTCAAAGCGCTTTTTTCGACACCGTGTCGCGCGTAGTGCCCGAAGAGGCGGATGTCATAGTGTTACCACATAATTTTTTGCGGCTTGATGGCGCAGTAAGTGAGTATATTACGCGATATGCAGATCTTGGTGAGAAGTTACATACCCCAGTAATACTCTTTTCACTTGGAGATCATAGTGACTCGCTTCAGTTTGACTCTCGAGTGAAGGTGCTGCGGCTTTCTGTGTACCGCTCACGTATGCAGCCAAACGACATAATCATGCCAACGCTTACTGAAGATGTAGGCGCCGAGCATTTTGAGTTGCGGGCAAAACAAGAAACACCAACTGTCTCGTTTTGTGGTCGTGCTGCGTTTAACTCGACACGTGAGCGAATGGCGTCGTGGATACGAAGATTGAAATTTGAAGGCCTAAGTATTTTTCTGCCAAAAGAGCGAGCGCGTATTCGAGGTATTTTTTGGCGCCAATGGATGATGCGAGCCTGCGAGCGCTCGGTGCTCGTCAAAACACTTTTTATCGTGCGCAGCACCTTCTCGGGCGCACTAAGAACAATTGAAGTCTTACCCGAACAAGCCCGCACAGATTTTATAAAAAGTATTAAAGATGCAGACTTTGTACTTGCGCCCAAAGGTGATGGTAACTACTCCAACCGGTTTCTTGAAGCGCTCTCTATGGGCCGTATTCCTGTGGTTGTTGACACCGATATTGTGCTCCCGTTTGAGGACACAATTGATTACAGCAAGATCATGGTGCGCGTACCCATGGAGCGGGTGCATGAAACCCCTCGCCTCGTAGCTGAGTTTTATAAAGGACTGGATGAGGAAGGGTGGCAGGAGCGCCAAAGGCTCGCTCGAGAGACGTTCGTGCAGCACCTCTCAGTCGACGCGTTTTTTAAACACTTTTTTGATACAGTAGTGACATGTGTGGCATCACCGGAACAACACTCGCAGGAGTAGCAATTGAAGACATGAATGTGTGCCAAGCGCACCGCGGTCCGGATGACCGCGGTACTTTTGCCGATGAACATATCTCGCTCGGACACTTGCGGCTGGCTATTCAAGATTTGAGCCCCAGAGGCCATCAGCCTATGCGGGTGGGTGATGTGGAAATTATTTTTAATGGCGAAATATTTAACTTCAAAGAGCTGCGGAAAGAGCTTGAAGCAAGGGGCCGACAGTTTGTGAGTGGCTCTGATACTGAAGTTATCGCTGCGGGGTATGCACAAGATGGCACAGACTTTCTGTACAGGCTGCGTGGCATGTGGGCGCTCGCGCTCTATAACACCAAGACGCACGAGTTGGTGCTCTCGCGCGATCCGTTTGGTATCAAACCACTCTATGTATTCGAAAAAGAGGTGAGTGGTAAAAAAGAAATCGCTTTTTCATCAGAGTTGCGCGCGCTGCGACCAGTGTTAGAAAAATATGGACACACTGAAAATACTTTTGCGCACCATCTCTATTTTTTGCTTGGATATATTCCTGCGCCCCACACACCGTTTGCTGAGGTGCATAAAATGTTACCGGGCGAAGTGTGCGTATATGATCTTAAAAATAAAACGAAAGAAAATAAAGAACCTATACTCCCGTATACTAGTGAGGTTAAGTATGAAGGCGCTACAGCGCAAGAGCGAGTAGAAAAGGCGCTTGAAGATTCTATCCGCGCACATTACATAGCTGATGTTCCGGTGTGCCTCTTTTTCTCCGGCGGGATAGACTCGACGCTACTACTCTCTAAGTCGCGCGAATTAGGGTATAACCCAGAACCATTTTTTCTCCATATACCGAATCGTTTGGATAACGAGTATGCGCAAGCGATAGCAAAAGAGCTTGGAGTTTCACTCACTAATGTTGAGTTTGGCGAAAGAGAGGCGCTTGCCTCAATGTACAAAGCGCTCGAGACGCTTGATGAGCCGTTTGCTGATACCTCGTATGTGCCAACCGAATTTCTCTCAGGCGCTGTCGCCAAGACGCATAAAGTAGTGTTGTCGGGTGAGGGTGGTGATGAATTTTTTGGCGGCTATCATCGACATAAACATTTACCGCATACACTTGCTGGGCGACGTATCGTTCCTGAAAAGCTAGTACAGCAACTTGCTGCCCGAGTGCGCAGGGGAGTGGAATCAAAAATAAATAGAGATCTGTTCGCGGCGTATATAGAGTTTATGCGTATCGACGAAGGACTTGTACCGTTACAGAAAGTGCAAGTGATAGACGCACTTTTTAAGCAAGACATTGTGACTAGAGCTCATGATACCCACGCACTTGATATTGATCAGGTTATGTATCTTCCTGACGACCTTTTGTTCAAAATCGATAGGGCGGGGATGCAGCACGGGCTCGAGGGTCGTGTACCATTTTTGGACCGATATTTTTTCAATACGGTCCGGCAGATTCCAATAGAAGAGCGTATGGGCAAAAGTGCGACCGGTAAAGAGATGTTGAAGAATATGTTGCGCAAGCACCTGCCTGAAAACTTGATCGAGCGACCAAAGCAAGGCTTTAGCTTTCCACTCAAAATGATTGAGAGTCTAGAACCAGAACTTTTTGAGAATGCTCGAGCGTATGCAAAAACCCGTCCTGAGTTCGTACCGCTCAACGTTGATAAGGCACTGGAGCATCCGCAAACCAAGTATGCGCTATTGGTGTGGGCACAGTGGCATCAAAACTTTTTTAAATAATCATGCACGCTCGACTCAATAGCTATTCCCTCGCTCTGCGCTGTTTTTGGCACTGGTTACTTTTTGGCGCAGCTACTAAAAAGGTCGCGCCAAAATCAATCGTTATTGTCCAGTTTGGCAAGCTTGGCGATATGGTCTGTACGACACCCATGTTTCGAGCTATAAAAAAACACGATCCTGCTATTCGCGTTATTGTGGTGGGAGACAGGGTTGGGGGCGAGGTGCTCGGGGGTAATACTGACGTTGATCGTTATATTGTC
>CAYRHY010000004.1:0-28700 GCA_964424235.1 uncultured Candidatus Saccharibacteria bacterium | reverse complement strand
TTAATTGAAGAACTTACGGAAACAATAATTACTCCGGCAAGTATTCCAATAATCACGATAACGACAAGTAGTTCAATTAATGTAAATGATTTGTTTTTCATTAAGAGAATTATAACATAAGAACTAAAAAAAGAAAAACCAGATGCGGCAGTAATAGCGAGCCCAAGCTTGCGCGCGTTTGCGCTTTTGTATCTTGCACATATCCGTACCATAGTAGCTCCCCGCGTAGTGGGTGGCGTGAGTATGGAAAGTCGGTTGTATAAAGTACTTGCACACCTTGGTATAGAAGTTGAGCACCGTATAGGTCAGTATGCGCCCCGTGAGTATCTTAAGGCGCTCGAGCCTATTGGAATTGTTGCCGAAGATACTACGAAGCATTTGGCGCACACCGCACAAGCCGCAGCACGCATGCAAGAGTATATTGGGCCGCACGCATCTACACGTTTGGTAGGAATATCTCCAGCGGCGGGGAATCGCATAAAGCAGTGGCCACCCGAGCGCTTTGCCGCAGTTGCGAATCAACTGGCACAGCGCGGCTTTACTATTGTGGTCTTAGGAGGAAAGAATGATACGAAAGAGGTAGAAGCGATGCTTGCGCAGCTTTCGCCTGAAACCAAAGTACTGAATCTTGCCGGCAAAATATCTATAGACGAGCTCAAGGCTCTTATGCAGCACCTTTCTTTATTTATAAGTGTCGATACTGGCCCTATATACATCGCTGAAGCGTTTGGTATCCCCACAGTGGACATTGTGGGACCTGTGGATGAGCGTGAGCAACCACCGATTGGAGAGAAACATGTGGTGTTGGTGCCACAGCGTACAAAGGCAGAGTTGTATGTTATGAACCCGTATCCAAAAGATCCAACCGAGGCGCGCCGCCAAACCGAGAGTATTACCGCACAGCAAGTCATAGAGGCTACAGACGCACTGATTGAGCGCTTAGAACTCATATGAAAATAGTCTTGCTACAAGATGACTTTCCACCAGAAAGCAAAGGAGGTGCGGGCGCTTTGGTTGGCACACTCGCCAAAGCGTTGAAAAATGACGGACACGAAGTGATTGTTATCTGCACGACACAGAATGCGGCAAAAGAAGGAGAGAGTGAGTGGGAAGGAGTGTACGTGCATCGCATCTACAGTCAGTATCACGAGCGGTGGCGCGGCTATCTCAGTATCTACAATTGGAGCACTGTGTCGCAAGTAAAAAAACTATTGCAAGAGCTTCGGCCTGATGTGGTACATGCGCATAATATGCACTACCATCTTTCCTACTGGTCGCTACGAGTGGCGCGTCAGTACAGCAAAAAAGTACTCCTCACAGCACACGATGTTATGCTCTTTCACTATGGTTCATTTTTCGAGCATCTTGAAGGTTCATACAAGATGCGCTGGTGGACTCTTTTGAGGCGATTTAAAAAACGGTATAACCCACTGCGTAAGTTTGGTATCAAGTGGTGTTTGCAAGGCATACCTATACTCGCGGTGAGTCATGCACAAGCGAAAGCGCTCGCAGTGAATGGGTTTAGAACTGGTGTTGTCTACAATGGTATAGAACCTCTACAAGGAGTTTCGCAAAGTACGATAGAACAGTTTAAAATCACACATAATCTACAAGGCAAAAAAGTAATCCTGTTTGTGGGAGGTATCTCAAACAAGCTAAAAGGCAGCGTACAGGCACTCGATATGTTTGTACAGCTGCGCACTATGGTCCCCGAAGCGGTATTACTCACTGCGGGCGTTAGTGGGAGTTCGCACGATGGCGTTATATACACTGGCTGGCTTTCACCGCAGGAGATGTGTGCGGCGTATGGAGCGAGTGACGTCGTGCTCTTTCCCTCTATCGGGTTTGATGTGTTTGGGCTGGTAAATCTTGAAGCTATGGCAGCACACAAGCCAATAGTCGCCACTTGCTTTGGCGGCGCGCCCGAGATTATTGTTGATGGAGAGACGGGCTATATTGTTGACCCGCGCAATGCGGTGCAATTTAGCGCACGTGTTGCGGAACTACTGCTTGATGACGCAAAAGCACACACCATGGGAGAAAAAGGATACGCGCGCTTGGTCGCAGAGTTTAGCGCAAAGCGTATGGCCAGAGCCTACGAAGAGGTGTATCGCGCTTAGTAATAGAGCGTAAAGCGACTTTGCAGCACTTCCTTTTGTAACCCTGAGAGATCTGCGGGCCATGGAGCTGTCTTGTTGTCATGGATAAGCATGGTGATATCTAAGTCGCGCATCATGTCCTGAATGGGAGTATTTGCATACGCTTTATACTGTGCAGCAAGTTGATCGAGTATATCCGCGGGCACGGCCGTTTTGGTGCCCGCATGGAAGTAGTAGTATTCGCCATAGAGTCGTTGCAGCACACTCTCCTTCTCGTTTTGCATGGTAGTGCGTATATCTTTTGGCGCGACACCTAAGAGGCGATAGTGTAGAAAGACGAGCTCCTCAAAATAACCAGCGGGAGAAAGCGCGAGACCCGAATATTTACTGTGTGGCGCATCAGCGTTTGTATACTGCGCAATATAGTCAGAGAAGTAGCAGGAATATACATCCTCGCAGCTGGTGAATACCACTTGTTTTGGATGTTTGTTAAGGTACGCAAAGACGGGTGCGTATGCCTGCTTGTCACGTGAGAATTGAGCATGCTGGTGATAAAAATGCACTTGTGCGAGTGCGCCATACAGGAGTAACCCAACGCAGGCTGCAGCAAATAACTCAATGCGCACCCACTTGTTTTTGATACGCTCCAACCAAAAGCCCGCATATATTGCCAGTAGGGTAAGCATGAGTGGTTTGGTTATATACGAATGAAAATGCCATGGCTGCTCGTATATACCACTCACAACTTGTTGGTTAGAAGTGATGATGAGTGAGAGACCTGCGAGGATAAAAAATGAGCGACTATCTTTGTGGGGTGTAGGCCACCACAGGGCGGGTAGTAGTGGTAAGAGTATGAGCCACACGCCTACCTCTGGGGAGTGAAGGGGAGCGAGACCTTGCTGCATCGCAACGTTCGCGTAGCGGACAAAGGTGTGTGCGTGGAGCATGTTGATACCAAACGGTATAGCAATTAGCAGTGCTATAGAACCACTGCTAAAGAGGTGCAGTGCTCGGTACCACTGTTTTCGTATGAGCGCGTACCCACATAGTGTGGCAAGAAAAACACCAACAAATGCCCAGGTAAAGACCGATACATAGAGTGTTGCGCCTATGAGTAGTCCAAGCGCCGGTATATGCCACATGCGCAGCCGCGCGCTGTGATAGTACACAAAGAACAACAGGGTAAGTATCGCAAAAAGGAATACCCCACTGACTTCAGGATTAATTGGGCGCCCCCAAAAAAGCCCGTCTTCAACACTCATGCCTTGTATAAAATGTAAAAGATACGTTGGATTGCTGAGGATGCCAAGCCCAAGAATAGTCATAGCGCTCGCAAGAAGAGCGATACTGCGCGCACGGGTCACCTGGTATACAAATGCATAGATAATGAGTGTCGCAAGAAACGGAAAGAAAAATTTTGAGGCGACTATAGCTCCTGCCGGCGTAAGGCCAAAGAGCATACCGCCATAGGCAACAATATCTTCCCCTAGTGCTGTTTGAATATACGGCACATCTTTGAAAGGAAGATACAGATTTCGTATAAGTGGATCGCCCTCATAGATTTCGTGAATGCGCGCGGTGTAATACTCCTCGGATGCCTCACCATATAGTGCGATGCCTTGGTAGGAAGGTTCATGGAGCGCGAAATAGGCCCACGGCGCTATAACTAAAAAGCCAATGCTCCCGGCAAGCACTACGGCCAGCCAATGGTTTTTTAGAGTTGTCATGAGTCGCCTATACAAATTCATGCTAAGGTGTATGCGAGCATACTACCGTACCGCTAGCTTTTATGAAAATCGATCTTTGTATACCCGCCTACAACGAGGCGCCCATTATTGCTCACTCGGTTTCAACTATCCGCTCGCTGCTTCCTCAATTGCCAGGTGTATCCTGGAGGCTCTTGGTGGTAGATAATGCCTCTACTGATGGAACCGGCGATATAGTGCGCGCACTTGCACTGCCGGATGTTGAAGTGCTTTTTGTATCTAAAAAAGGTAAAGGGGCGGCGATACATGCGGCTGCACTCGCGTCAGAGGCTGATTTGTTTGGATACATAGACGCTGATCTCTCTGCGAGCCCTGCGTGTGTAGCGCAGCTCCTCCATGCGATACTGGCTGGCAATGATATCGCTGTTGGTTCTCGGTTGATGCGGGGTGCCACTGTCTCTCGCACGGGCCTGCGCACGTTTTCGTCCGAAGTATTTAATTATCTGCGCAGTGTCTTGGTGGGTGTGAAGGTGGAAGATGTTTCCTGCGGGTTGAAGCTCACGAATGCACACGGGCGCGATGTGCTACGACTCTGTAAAGAGACCGGATGGTTTTTAGATATGGAGTGGCTCTCGCTCGCACAGAAGCGCGGGCTGCGCATAGTCGAAGTTCCTATAGAGTGGGTGGAGCAATTTTATCCTGACCGAAAGAGTAAGCTCAATGTGGTGCGTGATGGCCTTAAAGCACTCGTGGCTTTTGTGCGCATACGCCGCCGCGTCTCACAACAATAACTATGGAGCGCAAAGCCTATACATTTTTAGTGCAAGCTGAACATACGTGGTGGTACCGTGCTCGGCGCCGTAGTATCGAACACCTCCTTGTAGGCGTGCCTGCAGTCACGGGGCGTGCGCTCGATTTTGGTGCGGGGTTTGGCGCGTGTCATGAAATGCTCGCGCAGTACTGTGGTGAGGTTGATGCGTTTGAAATGGATAGTGAGGCACTCGCGGGCTGCCGAGCGCGCGGGTATGCAGTCGCCACAGCACAATGGGAAGAGTTGCGAGGGCCGTATGCGCTCGTGGGGGCGTTTGATGTTATCGAACATCTTGAAAATGATGTAGCGTGGCTGAAAAAAATACACGCACGCATGCAAGAAGGTGGCACTATCGCTCTGTCGGTACCTGCGTTTATGTTCTTGTGGAGCGAGCATGATGTGCTTCATCAGCACTATCGACGCTATACCAAAAAGACAATAACCAAAGCGTTGCAGGACGCAGGTTTTGAAGTGATACGCACATCCTATTGGAATTTTTTGCTGTTCCCGGTAGCGCTGCTCATGCGTTTGATTGGGAAAGCTGGTGGCGAGAGTTTGTCACCAAGCAAACCAGTGAATGCGGCGCTTGATGGCATTCTCACGCTTGAAGCAACATTGATCCCCACTTGGAGTTTACCGTGGGGGACAAGTGTTGCGGTTATTGCGCGGAAGGTGACACCCGATACACCACGAAACGATTTTCAATAGTAGTGAGAAACGATGTACCTGGTATGCGCCACATATCGTTTTGTACATCGACAACAACAAGCGTAATGCCAAGTTTTTGTAGTTGTGAGACGTTTGTGCGCGCAGGATCTTTTTGTATTTCTTGTAGTTGATCAAAATAGCCGACGGGGGCGAGATACATATTGGCGTACTCACTGGTAGGTGCGTCGCTGTTCGTTTGGACTGGGATATAGGTCGCGATATCTTCATTCGCATAGACTACCTGATGATGCTGGGCGCGCATAAAACTTAAAAGTGGTGCATACGCTTGCGCGGCAAAAGCGCTCGGTGCGTGCTTGCGATAAAAATTCACCTGGGCGAGGGCGGCGCCATAGAGGAGAAAACATATGACACCACCAACAGCAACATATCGCCACAGTTTTTTTGGCGCATAGAGGTCAAGCAGTGTTATACCCCAAATACCGAGCAGTAATCCAACCAGTGGTTTGGTGACATACCAGTGATAATGTCCTGGCTGTAGATAGACCCCAGTTAACACTTGCTGATTAAGTAACAGGAGTAATCCTGTGCCACTCAGTACAAACAATAGCCGCGCGGGCCACAGTTGTTTAGAGCTCCACAGGAGAGGGAGGATGATGAGAAGTACGACCCATATACCCAAGACAGGCTGGTGGCTTGTGAGTACCCCTTGGTGGAGTGCTGCAGAAGCATAGCCCGGCGTGTGCGTAGCGTGGAGGTAATTGAAAATAAAGGGGATACCAATAAGGCCACCAATACCACCCACTGCGAACACGCGCTTAGCGAGCGGATAATTTTTTTGCCACAGCGCCCATCCAAAGACGAGTAGAAGCAGTATGCCTAAGAACGACCAGGTGTAAGGGGAAATGTATATTGAAAGGCCGAACAAAAGAGTGAGGGCGCACAGCTCCCACATAAACATCGTCTTTTTTTGCAGTACGTGCGCAAGAATTGCGAGTGCTAGAAAAAGCACAGTGCCGCTTACTTCAGGATTTACTGGGCGGGCCCAGTAGATACCGTCTTGCATACTCGTGCCCTGTAGCAGTGAGAGCGCATTGCGCGGGTAGCTCATAAAATCATTGGCAAGCATCGCAAGCGCAGCGCCCAAGAGGCCTGCGGAGCGCTTGTGCGTGAATAGATATCCGACAGCGTATATGCACACAAAGGCGAGTGCGGGGAATATGAGTTTTGCTGCGACTGTCGCTTGCGCTGCGCTGAGAAATAGCATGATACCCATTGCACCAACGATCATTTCTCCTAGAGGCGGGATGAGATAAGGTTCGTCTTTAAACGGCAAATAGGTGTTACCGGTCGAACCATGGCCATCATAAAGCTCGTGAATACGTGCGACATAATGTTCCTCAGCATCCTGGCCCATGAGCATGACACCTTGGTACTCTGGCCGTGTCGCGAAGTATGCATACGGTGCGATGCAAATACCTCCCACTACAATAGCGAGCACTACCGCGAGCCAATGAGTTTTAGAAGTATTTACTATTAGTGCAAAAATTCTGGACATAAAAGAATGGATACTATTTAATAAAGCCAGATTTATTAGATTTATACAACTTTATGAAAAAAATGCTCGCTGTGCTATCAGCAGTGTTGTTTTTGTGTCCGAGTGTATCTTTTGCGGCTATTAATAATTTAAATGGATTGTCTGTTGCGAATCAGACCTTTGCTACGACTTCAAATGCGCACTTGCTTATAAAATCTAGCGGGAACACACATACTTTTAGCTGGGACGGAGTAATGTGGCAAATGAATCAAGGAGGCACAGGAGCCTCTTTTTTTGCGACAGGATCAATTCCTTTTATTGGCAGTGGTAAATTTGCTGAAAATAATCTCCAACTATTTTGGAATGCAGTTACTAATGCTCTAAGTATTGGCGGCACAACAACTCCACAAGCAAAACTGAGCGTAAAGGGTACAAGTTCACTCGACTTGCTCAATGTTGCTTCAGTGTCCGGACAAAGTCAGTTATTCGTAAGTTCAAGTGGGAATGTCGGCATACATAACATCAATCCATCGCATGCGCTTGATGTTTCTGGTGCTATCTACAGTCGTCTGGTGAGTTTGCCATCTGCAAGCTCTATAAATGTTGATTGGAGCATGGGTAATGTGCAATCTATTACACTAAGTACTAATACAACGTTTACTTTTAGTGGTGCACAGCCAGGAGGCCAATATACTCTTATCGTCAAACAGGACACTACAGGAAATAGAACCGCAGTCTGGCCAAATGAGGTGCTGTGGCCTAACGGAGTTGTTCCATCCTTGTCTACAAATTCAAACGGAAAAGATGTTACAAGATTTACGTATGATGGAGAAAATTATCTTGGATCTTATGACCTCCATTTTTCCTCGAGTCCTGTAACAAGCAATATTGCTGTATTGGTTGTGGGCGGAGGAGGAAGTGGATCAAACTCAAATGGGAGTTCTGGTGGTGGTGCTGGAGGGGTTGTATATAACTCCGCGTTTCCTGTTTCCATACAATCATACGTTGTAACAATTGGCGCAGGTGGTTCTGGAGGAGGTGCGATACCCACTAATGGTAATGATGGGCAAAACAGTGCATTCAATACATTAACCGCATATGGCGGAGGTCACGGTTCTCGCGATAACGTGAATGGAGGCAACGGAGGTTCTGGTGGTGGAGGTGGGGGCCCTACAGGTTTGGGTGGTGTTGGTGTGGGCGGCCAAGGATACGGAGGTGGAGATGGGATGTTTGGTATTAATGGCGGCGGTGGCGGAGGAGGATGTGGTGGTGTGGGTGGCAGTGCTACACCAACTAACGGAGGTAATGGTGGAAATGGGTGTACTTACACAATCTCAGGCTCTGCCGTAACATACGCAGGTGGAGGTGGAGCTGGCGTTACGGTTGATGGCGGTACTGGTGGCATTGGAGGCTCTGGCGGCGGAGGAGATCATGCAAGTAATGCAATCGCCAACACTGGTGGGGGAGGTGGAGGAGGAGATTATCCGTCTTTACAAGGTGGTTCTGGTGGTTCCGGTATTGTAATTGTCTCCTATCCGACAGGATCACTAACCGCAACTGGAGGTGCAATTACTACCGCTGGGGGTAATACTATACACACCTTCACCTCTAGCGGTTCATTTACCGTCACTTCAATTCCTTAATATAAACGCAATAGCAAATAAAAGCCCGGGGAACCCGGGCTTTTATTTTTTAATCCTTTTTTGCAACAGCAAGTATTGAAACTCCGGCAGGAAAGCTTAAGTAACTCAGGAGTCTTATTTCGCTAGAAAATACTCCGTACAAAATTTTATTTATAAGAGATCCGCCTACGTGATTTTCAGATTTCATTTGAATACCTAGAAGTCTCACAATTATTCTGATGGCGGCGATAGCTGGAAACAGGAGAGTGTTGAAATATGTGGTGCGCTTAATGATAAGGCCGTTTTTTTGTAATAAATTTACCAATTCTTTTCGAGTATATCGGCGATAGTGATTACTAAGCTCATCTGTCACACTCCATAGAAACATAAACGCGGGGACGGTAATAATCGCAGTGCCTCCCGTCTTTAAAACACGCAGTAATTCTTGCGCACCAAGCGAATCATTTTCTAAATGTTCAAGCACATCCATAATGACAACCGTGTCAAAAAAATTATCGGGATAGGGAAGTTTATCAGCTGAGCCAACATCAGGAGAAAGTCCTCGTTCTTTGCAATACGCGACCGCTCGCTCGGATATGTCTATGCCAGTGACGGTGCCATAAGCTTCTAGCTCCTTCATGAGCTGGCCAGTCCCACAGCCTATATCTAGAATGGTGAGAGACGAACCATGTTCCTTTCGAAGGGATTGTAATAACGAATGAATTAAATTTCTTCGAGAACGATACCACCAGTGCTCATTTTCCATATTATATAGCGAATCATAATGTGAATCCTGCATATATTTATTTTGTTCCGGTTAAGATCCACCCAGTACCTGCTTTGGTTGGTTCAACAATTATGTTCTTCACGCCAGAGCCTTTGGCTAACGCAAAGACTTCGTCACGGCGCCAGTAATTGGCGACTGCAGGAATCAACTGATCAAGCACGATAAGGTGAATTTTGGTAAACGAAAATGTCGATAGCTGTTTGAGATACGGCGAAGGGCCGCGGAAGATTTTTACGAAAAGGTACAGTGGAATGGAACAGAAGTAGGCGAGAAAGTGAACGATCGGGAGTGGGAGCTTTGAGGTGGTTGCTTTGCGGATTGGGTCAACAAAGCGCACGATCCACTCATTGCCTTCATAGCTGTATACCCAAATGACAATTTTCCCCTCGGGGCGCAGCGCCTTGCAGAAATTTTTGAGCGCGAGCTCTGGGTTGCGTAGGTGATGCAGTACACCGATGCACATGACAATATCAAACTGGTTTTCCCAGGGTATGTTTGAAATGTCGCAGCGCGTTACTGTTGCATTTGAAAATTCTGCCAGTGTTTTTTGTGCAGAAGCGAGTGTGCGCTCATCGTTATCGATCGCTGTGACGCTTTTGACACCCCACGAGAGTGGCCAATAGCTGTTGCGCCCCATACCACAGCCTGCGTCGAGTATGTCCTTGCCCGCCACTAACTCGGGAGTAAGGTTGGTCCAATTGCGAAACTGCTTTTCATACACCGGGTCCATGTCCGCATACTTCTCCCACTCGTAGCCAAATCTCTCTTCAGATGCCATACCCTGCAGTATGCCAGCAAAAAACTATTTCATCCACCGGTCGTACCACAACTGAAAGACTAGTAGTGTCCAGAGTTTTTTGGCGTGATTATGAGAACCGTCGATGTGTTGGCGTACGAGTGTTTGGACCGCGCTGGGGTTAAAAATATTTGGCGCAAGGTGGTGAGGAGCGAGTGTGTCAGTGAGCAAATCTTTAAGCTCATGACGCAGCCACGAGGCGACTGGTGCGGCAAAGCCTTGTTTTGGTCGATCAATAATATCGTCGGGTAACCGATCACGCATTAGTTTTTTAAGTAGATATTTGGTCGTGCCTCGATGGTATTTCATGTGGGGTGGCAGCGAAAGTAAGAATTCAATTACTTCGTGTGAAAGAAACGGCGCACGTACCTCTAGTGCATAGCGCATGCTCGCTCGATCAACTTTAACCAGTACTTGGTCAAGAAGGTACGTGCGCAAATAAAGATGCGAGAGTGCATTTAAACCGTTGAGCTCTGGGCATTCATGGTGCCATTGCTGTGCTAATTCATGCGTAACGCCTTGGATCTGGGTGGCAACAGCCGGCTGTAGTAGTGTCTGTAGTTCATTTTCGTTGAAACTCCCGAGCCACTGCAGGTGGCGCTGTAGTGGGTCATGAGTGAAATCGTGCGTAAATTTTCGTGCTTTAAACCCAAGACTCATGTAGTCAGTTGAAGAAGGAAAAATGTTCGCTGCTTGTTTTGCTGTGTGGTGCAAAAAAGAAGGCGCTTTGCTATACAATCGTGCGTACCGCTCTGCTTTGAAGGTTGGATACCCAAGTAATAGCTCATCAGCTCCGTCGCCGCCAAGAGCCACCGTTACCTGCTCGCGTGTAAAGCGCGAAAGTAAGAGAGTGGGCAACACGGACGCGTCGGCGACCGGCTCATCAAACACTGCAGGCAAATCAATAATGAGTGCGAGGGCGTCGTTGGCAGACAAGACCGCTTCATGATGATGCGTCCCTAAGTGTTTTGCTGTGGCGCGTGCATATGAAGACTCATCAAAACTTTTTTCGCGAAAGGCGATGGAGAACGTTTCAATTGGGGTATTGCTTGCGCGCGATGCATAGTAGGCGACCGTCGAGCTGTCGATGCCGCCCGAGAGAAAGACGCCGAGCGGCACATCAGCGAGCATGCGCTCTTTCGTCGCCTGCCCGAGCAGGGTATCAAAACGCTCAAGTGCCTCTGCTTCGGTCGCGACACTGCTGCTTATGCAGGGTTGCCAAAACGATTCGATCTTTGCTTTCCCATGTCTACACTGCAGATACGAGCCAGGAGAAAGTTTATGCACCCCTTCGTATATGGTGTTGGGAGTCGGCACATACTCACGCGCCAGATACTGTCCAAGCGAACGCAAATTAAGTTGTGCTCGCATCAGTGGATGTGCGCGTAGCGCTTTGAGCTCAGAGCCAAAGAGTAGTGTGTCGCCCCATTGTGCCCAATAGAGTGGTTTTTTGCCCGCTCTATCGCGCGCGAGTATAAGTTCATGCCCATACGAGTCATACAGCGCGAGTGCAAACATGCCATGTAATCGTTCAAACGCGCCCGTACCCCAAGCGGCATATGCAGCCAAAATAACTTCAGTGTCAGAGTTGCTTTTGAATGGGTAGGAAGATAATTCTTTTTTGAGTTCTTGAAAATTATATATTTCACCATTGAACACAATGACATATCGACCATCATGACTCACCATGGGCTGTATGCCACCAGGGGAGAGATCGATGATGGCGAGCCGCTGGTGCGCGAGCCCTATGTGGCTCTGTTCTGAAAGCCACACACCATGAGCATCGGGGCCGCGGTGCGCTATAGCGGCGCTCATTGCCTCAAGTGTCTCTTTAGAGCCTTCACCTATGTATCCTGCAATACCGCACATACTTAAAATTGGAAGTATATAAATCCGGGAGCTGCACCCGTGTTAAAGAATAGCAGCATTGTAATTAGTGCGTAGTAGGAGCCCCAGCGCAGCCACCATGCTTGTCGAGTTAAAACGTTGGCCACGGTACCGTCGCCTGAGCGCAGCTCTACCCACAACACTATCAGTGCAAGCGGGAGCGCAGCAGCAGCTTTGATAAATAATCCGTTACTCAACAGCGTTTGTTTGAGGTACAAGGGGTTCCACGCGTGCCACACCCCATCAAAAAGGTGCGTCACGATATAGAGTGCCTGCTCGAGCGTTTGTGCGCGAAAGAATATAAAACTAAACGTCACGAGCGTGAAGACGGTGGCAATTTGTAGTGCCTGATGCAATCTTGGATGAGTGCCTAGGGTGCTCCATTGATTAAATTTTTCTCTCCACTTCTCTGTCAGTGAACCGACAACAATGTAGGTGCCATGCAAGCCGCCTAAAATGACATACGTCCAATTGGCGCCGTGCCACAGGCCCATGATGAGGAAGGTAAGTATCGTGGTTGTATAAATACGCAGTGGCGTAATTTTTTTGGAAAGTATAAGTGGGTAGTAGAGATAGTCACGAAACCAATTGGAAAGTGACACATGCCAATGGCGCCACCACTGTGCTATTGAGCGCGATGAAAACGGATGTTTAAAGTTTTCAACTAATGTAATTCCTAATACCTGCGCGGCTCCGAGCGCAATGTCGCAATAGCCAGAGAAGTCAAAGTAGAGCTGTAACGTAAAGAAGGATGCTGCCATCATTAGGGAGACGCCGGGGTGCAGCTCGGGGTGACCAAAGACTTGATCAACAGCGAGCCCCAGATGGTCGGCAATGACCGTCTTTTTAAAGAGGCCCCAGGTCATACGGATGAGCCCCAACTTCACCCGCTCGTAGTTAAAGGTGTGATGACCGTGCAGTTGTGGCAGGAGTTGCTGCGGCCGCTCGATTGGACCTGCGACCAGTTGTGGGTAAAACATCACGTAGAGCGCGTAGGTAAAAAAGTTTTTCTCGGGCACCTGTTTGCGACGATAGACCTCGATCACATAACTGAGACTCTGGAAGGTGTGGAATGAAAGACCTAGTGGTAATACCAGTGCCAAAAGGGTAGGGCTGTAGTGCCACCCCACAAGCTCGGCGAGCGCATGAATATTAGAGGAGAAAAAATCAAAATATTTAAAAGTAAAAAGAATACCACACAACGACAGAATGCTCAGAAGTAGAAGCTGGGCACGCTGACGCTCATGCGCGTGCTCCATGAGGCGTGCAATAGTGTAGTCGATGGTGATGAGCGCTAAAAGGATGAGAAGATAAATTGGAATAAGCGCGGCATAAAATGCACAGCTGGCAAGCAGGATAAGCCACGGACGCCATTTAAATGGAAGCGAAAAATACAAAAGCGTCGTCAGTATGAAAAAACTATAAAACTGATAGGTTACAAACGTCATGATTATTTTTTAGGCATGAGATTTTGTACGTCTCGTGCAAGCAGTATGGTGAATGCCTCAGCACCTTCTTTATTAAGATGCACCGCATCAGCAAAATGCTCATCGCGCAGTGTTGAAGAAGCGAGCGTGTAGTTGATGAAGTGCAAGTTGGGGTAGAGGGCTATCGTCTCTTGAATGATGGCAGCGAATTGCTCTTCAGTTTGTTGTGCATTAGTGCCATCATACGCCTTCCATGCTGAGGGTGCGTATGGAGGCTCAATAATAATCACCGTGTCGTTTGTTTGACCAAGCAATTTGAGCGCTTCCTCAAAGCGCTGCTGCTTGACCCCACCGTGAGTCACGTTTTGATACACCTCGTCGCTGGTGTTGGGCCCTGGTGCTGCGACAAACAACCCCTTCTTTTCAGTGTACCCTTTGGCAGCAAGCACATCGCTATTCATATGTTCAGGATCAGAGACATCGGGGCGTAAAAACGTTTTGAGGCGATTGAAGTAATAGTCGTACTGATTATCAAAATAATTTCTTGCATCGGTTATTTTTTCCAAACCCCAGGGTTTACGCGCAATGACCTCCAGATCGATAGGATCAGCGTCCAGCACGAAACCATCGCTAATTTGGTAGCTGCTGACACTGATAATGATGAGACTATGGTGATTAAGTGCACCAGCCTTTTGCAGCGCCTCGACGGTTCCATATAAAAGCCCCACCCCGACCGCGATGTTTACTGAGTGGGTGTGTAGCTCGCTATCTAACACGGTGGGGATGATATTAAGCTCTGCACGTGAATCGCCCGCAACAATAACGTTTGGTCGCTGGGGTGTATCAGTGATCAAGCGCGCAATTTTGTCATCTACATAGTTGCGCTTAGTAGTCGAGGGCGACTCGATAGCTAAAAATACTCCCAGTGCAAACAATAAAAACGGCCCAAATATAAGAGCGAGCTTTACAAACAATCTTGCGGGCCCGGGACGTAGCATCACTCACGAGTGTACCGTTTTTCCTCTACATATGGTAGAACAGGGGCGTGCAGGAGAAGGTATCTATCGTCATCCCTATATACAACGAGGCGCTCAATTTGCCGGGGCTGTTTGAGCGTTTGGGCGAGGCGCTGCAGCAATTCAGTATGCCTTACGAGGTCATTATGGTGGATGACGGATCGAAGGATGGTTCCTACCAAAAAATTCTTGAACTTGCTAAAGGACGACCCGTAACCGCTGTTACACTCAAGCGCAATTTTGGCCAAACCGCCGCGCTGGCGGCGGGCATTGAGCGCGCGACAGGAACTATCATCGTCACGATCGACTCTGATTTGGAAAATGACCCACGCGACATTCCGAAGCTTTTGAAAAAAATGCAGGAGGGGTTTGACGTGGTCTCAGGCTGGCGCAAGAATCGCTGGGAAGGAGCATTTCTCACGCGCAAGCTCCCGTCGGTCACCGCTAATTGGCTTATTTCAAAAATGAGTGGCACGAAACTGCACGATTATGGCTGTACGCTCAAGGCCTACCGTGCTGAGTATCTGAAAGGTGTACAACTCTATGGTCAGATGCACCGTTTTATCCCTGCGTATGTTGCGTGGCAGGGTGGGCAGGTAAGCGAGATGCCCGTGTCATATCAGCCGCGGATGCACGGCAAGAGTAACTACGGCACGGGGCGTATCATACGCGTGCTGCTGGACCTTGTGGTTATTGTGTTTATGTATAAGTACATGAATCGCCCGATGCACTTTTTTGGTGGTTGGGGTTTGTGGAGTATCCTCGCGGGTTTTGTGAGTGGTGGCGTGGTTGTGGCGCTGCGTATCTTAGGTATCCCCAATCCTATTATCTCGCTCCCCGTACTCGCTATATTTTTTGTATTAGTCGGTATTCAATGTATCCTCTTCGGGGTCATTGCTGAAATGCTCATGCGCACCTATTACGAGTCGCAGGGCCGCAAGCCGTACCTGGTGGGCGACATAAAAGAGGTCGCATAATCTGCTATTCTGGAGACTATGCAACCGCGCCTCTTGTATATCGCAGCGATTCGGCTGCCCACCGAAAAGGCGCATGGCCTCCAAATTATGAAAATGTGCGAAGCCCTTGCCCAAGGCGGCACATCTGTTGAACTCATTGTACCGGGGCGCGAAACTCCAATCGTTGGTGACGCGTTTGAGTACTACAAAGTAGAGAGGAAGTTTTCAATCATACGCTGCAGAGTGCTTGATTTAGTACGGTTTGGTCGTATTGGTTTTTTATGTACGACGATATTCTTTGGTCTGCGTGCTGCGTGGTATGCGAAGCTCCAGGGGGTGCAGACTATTTACACGCGTGATCGGGTGCTCGCGCTTCTTTTTTCTCTATTACTACCCACTGTGCCACTGCTGTTTGAAGTACACGGCCGTGAGCCGCGTCTTCTTATACGATTACTTGCGCGGCACGCGCAGTTTGTTGCAATAACCAGTGGTACCAGGGACATGCTTATTGCGTCAGGAGTAGCGCCTGAGCATGTGGTAATTGCGCACGATGCAGTTGATCTTAAAGATTTTCTCTACCCCCAATCGAAAGCTGAGTCGCGTGCGCGGTTGGGTATTTCGCCTGAGGCAAAAGTAGCTATGTATATTGGCCGGCTTGACGGATGGAAAGGAGTAGGGACATTGCTCGAAGCGTCAAAGCTTCTGGTTGGTGTACAGGTGGTGGTGGTTGGTGGTGAACCTACTCAAGTAGAAAAACTACAAGCAGCCTATCCTAACGTACAATTTTTGGGCTATCGTCCGTATAGCGAGTTAGTGCACAACCAGGTGGCAGCGGATGTGCTCGTGCTTCCTAATACGGCGAAAGATGAGACGTCAGTACGCTTTACTTCCCCTTTGAAACTTTTTACCTATATGGCCTCAGGTCGACCAATTGTTGCATCAGATTTACCATCGCTGCGCGAAGTGCTCGATGAGGAAAGTGCATACTTTGCTACGGCTGATGATCCAGAAGCGCTCGCCGCGAGTATTCGGCGAGCAATAGGCGATCAGCGAGCTGTTGGCGTGGCAGCAAACGCGCGCGAAAAAGTGGAGCAGTATACCTGGAGCACGCGCGCTGAAAGTATCATGCGATTTTTCGATCGCACCCAAAGCGCGCGTGGTATTGTGCGCCCCAAACATAGACAAATGTTGAAGTTTGTCGTTGCGGGTGGACTTTCAACGGTTGCTAACTTTGTTGTGCTGTATACGCTCACCGAGTTTGCGCACATATACTATCTTGCGTCAGCGACGGTGGCGTTTATTGTCGCGTTTGTGGTGAGCTTCGTGCTTCAAAAGTTTTGGACCTTCGACCAAAATACGGGGGCCGCACATACCCAAATAGCTCTTTATTTTATTGCGGCTATGGTTAATCTTGTCGCTACGGTGGGGTTGCTCTATCTTTTCACTGATCTGCTCCATATGTGGTACATGCTCTCGGCATTTTTCACGGCGCTCATTATCGCCATAGCAAGCTTTTTCTTATATCGTAGTGTTATCTTTGTATGATCTGTCACATCTGCGGCGCTCATAACCCAGAATCAGTCATTTATCATAGTCTCCCGCTTTTTCGTTGCTCTGCTTGTGGGCTTTTGTGGCGGCAAAATTTCGATGTATCACTCTCGTACTATGACGAGTCAGATCCGGGCTCTACCCCGCAGAGGCGCCTGGCGCGCATGCGCAATTGCAAAGATCGTATCGCTCTGATGAAACGCTACATGCCTATCTCTAGTGTGTGTGACGTGGGTACTGGCGAAGGCACGTTTCTTGAGGCGCTGAAGGAAGAGGGAGGAAGTGGTGTGGGTATTGAGCCAGGTAAAAAATATGTCGCAGAAGCGCAGACACACGGCGTACGTATTGTTGGTGCGACTGAAGCGGATGCTGCCAGAGCAGTACAAGAAGAAGGCGTACAAGCATTCACACTTTTTCACGTCATAGAGCATGTGCCACATCCACGAGAGACACTGCAAACACTTTTTGATGCGCTACCATCGGGTGGGTTCGTGCTCCTGGAAACTCCGACGATGGACTCGCCGATCCTTCAAGCGAAACACTACGAAGACGCGCTTATATACCCCGAACATCTTTTTTATTTCAACGATACCAACTTGCAGAGACTTTTGAGCGAAGTTGGATTTACTGTAGTGGCACACGGACGTCGCGATTTTGACCAGTATCATCTGCCTATCAAAGAATCACTGCGCAGGTTGCTGTTGCGATTCCCACAACCAACTACTGCACAAGCCCAGTGTACAGAACATGAGCCAATAGATGCCCCAGAAATACATTCTTCCTGGTTTCGCTCATTGGTACGCAGAGTGCTTGCACGACTTGTGATTGCAAGCGGGAGATTAAATTATCAGTGGGTGATAGCGCAAAAATAGCATGCACAAGCCGCACCTATATGTAACGGTACTATTTGGCCCTATTGGGGATGCGATTATGACCGCGGCGCTATTTGATGATATTCTTTCGCTCGATAGCGACGCACGTTTCCTGGTGCTCGCGCGCAATAATGCGAGCATGATGCGCGACATTATGGGCGGGTACCCGCAGGTGGAGATTCGAGAAATTCCTGCTGGCCTCACTTCGTTTGGGGTGTATGCGTCTATATTCATAAAGCGCTGCAACTTTTTGGCGCTTGGTGTGGCTGGAAAATATTCAGCGCGTATAAAACTTTTTTTCACGCTGCTTGCACTGCGTCCAGGTAACCGCGTTATTGGATTTAATGATCGCGATTCCGGACAACAATCGAAATTATGGATACACAAGGTATTTTTTTTCGATCCCACAGCGCGCACGATTGATAATTTTCGTAAACTTTTACCGCCACTGTTTGGGAATCGCGCAGAGGCGCTTTTTGGCAAACCACCGCATGTTGCTTTTGATCTGCAAAAACCAGAAGGCTGGGCACACGCTCCGGGTACCTACATTACTATTCATTTTTTTGGTAGTCGTGTCATTCGTCGCTTGCCGGTGCGCCGTATGGTTACGCTACTTACCGAGCTGCGTCAGCACTACCCCGACTACACACTCGTCCTTACTGGTTCGCGCGATGATCGCGACGCGGCAGAAGAATTACAGCGCGCTGTCCCTGACATTGTGCTTTTTATAGATAAGCCACTGCTGGAAGTTGGGTATGTAATTGAACACGCGGCGCTGTATGTGGGTGTTGATACCGGTATCACCCATCTTGCGGGTGTACTACAGCAGAAGAGTATAATTCTTAGTCACAGCGCGGATCCGATGTGGATGCCGCTCTATAATCCCAATGCGCGGGTGCTCCTCAATAGTTCGCGCTGTACCTGTTGGACCACCGGCGACTGTATCGTAGTTGAAGACGGAATAGCGTATCGTCGCTGTTTGGTTGATATTAGCGATGCACTTATTCTTGAGTCGATTCGACTGGCGATGCAAGGTGCTAGCCGCAGTGTGCCGGGGTTTGCAGGCAAGATAGACGAGAAAGACAATGGCTAAAAAACAAGAGGTCGGTATTGATTTGGTTGAGGTGGCGCGTTTCAAACCTATGACCAAAAACACACAGCATCCGTTTTTGCAAAAAGTATTTACCACACAAGAGGTGCAATATTGCTACCAATTTAAGGAGCGTGCCACTCATTTGGCCGGGACTTTTGCTGCAAAAGAGGCGGTGAGTAAAGCGCTCGGGGTAGAGAAGTATCCATTCGCTGAAATAGAAATTAAGCGCACTGCAGCGGGTAAGCCCGAAGCGTGGAAGGGAAAGAAAAAACTCTCCGTTGCACTTTCTATTACCCATACGACAACTTTCGCTGCGGCCGTTGCTCTGAGCACCACTTCTCGCTAGTATGGGGGTATGAAAAAGTGCTTGGTTTTGGATTTAGACAATACGCTATGGGGTGGCGTTGTAGGCGAAGATGGCAAGGATGGGATCGCACTCTCGCTGCAGGCGCCCGGTAATAGTTTTATTGCTTTTCAACAAGCGATTCTCGATTACTATGACCGCGGCGTCATCCTGGCCATAAATAGTCGCAATAATCCGGAAGATGCGTGGGAGGTGATCCGCTCGCACCCTAATATGATCCTTAAGGAGCAGCACTTCGCGGCGTACCGCATTAATTGGCAGGATAAAGCCGAGAATCTACGTGAGTTAGCGCAAGAGCTCAACATCGGACTCGATGCAATGGTGTTTCTTGATGATGATCCGACCAATCGCGCACTCGTGCGAGCGGTGTTGCCGGAGGTTGCGGTGCCAGAGTTGCCCTCGGACCCGAAAGAGTACACACGTTTCTTACACGCACTCGATTATTTTGATGCGGCGGTGATTACCGATGAAGACAAGATGCGCGGTAATCTGTATGTCACTGAGCGCTTGCGTCGTGAAGAAGAAAAGCGCCACGAGACGAAAGAAGAATTTTTACACAGCCTAGGACTCGTGCTGCATATTTTTGTTGATGATGACTCTTGTGTGCCGCGTCTCTCGCAGCTCACTGAAAAGACTAATCAGTTTAATACAGTCAAGCATCCTACCAGTGAGGAGGAGCTGAGCGCATATATCACTAACCCAGAGTACCGCGTATACTACAGTCGGCTTGAGGATCAATTTGGCGACTATGGGGTCATCGCATACGCCCTGGTGCGCACAGGGGAGCGAGTGTGGCATATGGAATCGCTTTTAATGAGCTGCCGTGTGTTTGGGCGTGGGGTGGAGCACGCGTTTGTCGGTACTATCGCAAAGTATGCACAGAGTGTGGGAGTAAAACTCCTCACGATCGACCTTGAGGAGACGTCAAAAAATGCGCCGGCGCGTGAGTTTGTTGGCGAGTATTTTGTGGATGGGGCAAGAGAGTTGGGCGAAGAAATTACTACTCCCACGTGGATACAACTATATGAAAACATTTGAACAATTAGTGAGCGAAAAATTTAATATCCCGGAGAGTGCGGTGCGCGATGAAATGTCATCAAAAGATATTCCTGATTGGGACTCGATGAATTATCTGCTATTTATTGCTGATGTAGAAAAAGAATTTAACGTGTCTTTAAGTATGGACGAGGTGCTTGGTGCCTCAACGCTCGGCTCTATTCGCGAGGCGCTGCGCGCCAAAGGAGTGGTGGTATGAGTAAGACACTTCAGTTTGAGGATATTACGGTGGGGGATAGTGCCTCATTTGAGACGACCATAGCAGAGCAGACGGTGCGTTCCTTTGCAGAGCTGAGTGGGGATGAAAATCCGCTCCACATTGATGCGGTGTATGCTGCCACGACGCAGTTTAAAAAACCGGTAGTGCATGGGATGTATTTAGCTGCGCTTGTGTCGCGGCTCGTGGGGATGGAACTACCAGGTACTAAGGCATTGCTGCTGCAAGAATCTCTCACATTTAAAGAACCCGCTTTTATTGGAGATACGATTGCCGTGAAGGGCGTTGTTATACGTACAAGTGATGCGTTGCAGCTTGTTGCTATCGCGGTCACTATCACCCGAGACGCAGTAACCCTTGCCGAAGGAGAAGTATTGGTTAAAGTGTTGCCATGAGTAGTGAAGATGCAAAGGTCGTGGTTATCACAGGGGGCACCGGCTATGTTGGGAGCGTCATAGCACGCACCCTCTACGAGGCGGGGTATGTGCCGGTCGTGCTGACGCGCTCCTTGGTGACCCAGATGCATCCTGGTGTTCGCCAGAGTATTCGTTATGTCACTGCAGATATTACTGACATGCAGTCGCTCAGGGATGCTGCTCAACAAGTTGAGTTAGAGTATGGAAAAGTATATGCGCTCATACATGCTGCTGCAGCACCTTTAGTGCGCAAGCCGTTTTTAGCACTGACGACCGACGAAGCCGCCGCACAGTTTGCACCGCAAACCACGGGAGCGTTTCAGTTTTTTAAACTTTTTGTGCCACTGCTACGTGATAGTGGGCAAGTGATAGGGCTCACCACTGTAGCGCTTGAGCCGGGTGCAACATATGCGCCCAGCGGCACCTATGTGGCCGCAAAAGCGGCGCTGCGCGGTATGCTGCGTACGCTCACGCATGAACTCGCCGAGCGCTCAATTACTGTTACTGCTCTCGCGCCTGCCTTTATGCCCGGTGGGCTAAATGGTGATATGCCCGAAGCGGTCATTGAATTTTTAACCAAAAAAAGTGCGCCGGAGGATGTCACAACACCTCAGGAGGTGGCAAAGACAGTGCTCGCTGTTCTTGCAGGTGGACTCGAGGCGAACGGCAAGTCAGTGCGTGTGCCAGGGCGAACATTGAGCGATCTGTAGCATGCTGTTTAATTCCTTTTCCTTTCTCATCTTTTTTCCACTGGTCGCAATTGGCTATTGGATCATGCCGACCCGCTTTCGAGTGCTGTGGCTCTTGGTTGCAAGCTGTTACTTTTATATGGCGTTTGTACCTGCGTTTGTGCTTATTCTTTTTGGGCTCATCACGCTCGACTTCTTTTTGGGGCAGGCGATAGAGAAACGAGAAGGTCATCTGCGGTGGGTGTTTCTTGTGCTAAGTATTTGTGCGAATGTGGGCGTACTCTTTTTCTTTAAATATTTTAATTTCTTTAACGCAAATGTTGCGGCACTTGCACAGTTTTTGCACTTCAACTACACACCCGCGCTTCTTTCTATAGCACTACCACTCGGGCTCTCTTTCCATGTATTTCAAAGTCTTAGCTATGTCATAGAGGTCTACAAAGGTCGCTACAAGGCTGAGAAAAACTACTTTACGTATGCACTCTACGTCATGTTTTTCCCGCAGCTTGTTGCGGGGCCTATAGAACGGCCGCAGCACCTGCTCCCGCAATTGCACCTGACGCACCATTTTAACGCTACGCGTGCCCGCCAGGGGCTCGAGCGTATGCTGTGGGGATTTTTCAAAAAAATGGTCATAGCAGATCAGATCGCACAGGTGATTAATCCGCTTTTCTTACATCCACCCACACAAGGACCGGTGCTTATCTTTATGGCGGTCGCGTTTACGTATCAGCTCTATTGTGATTTTTCAGGGTATGCAGACATAGCGGTGGGGGCTGCGATGGTTTTGGGTTTTGAGCTCACTGAGAACTTTAACCGGCCATTTGCTGCAGTGACTGTGGCAGATTTTTGGCGTCGGTGGCACATTTCACTTTCTAGTTGGCTCAAAGAGTATTTGTATTACCCTTTAGCACTCGGGTGGGGGAAGGTGTCTAAAACGAAGTTGTACGCGAGCCTTTTTATTACGTTTGTACTCATTGGACTTTGGCATGGCGCCAATTGGACCTTCGTGGTGATGGGTGCCATGCATGGAACATATTTAGTGACAGGTTCTCTCACTGAGAAGTGGCGCGAGCGTTTTGCTGTACGCAGTGGTTTTAGTAAGCTGCCACGGCTGCGTCGCCTGTGGCAGATTGCCGTAGTGTTTACGCTCGTTACACTCAGCTTCGTGTTCTTCCGTTCGCCGTCAGTGGGCGAGGCGTGGTTTATTATTACCCATCTCACGACTGGGCTTGAAAAACTCTTGAGCTACCACTATCTACGCCACGAATTATTCACGGGACTCGGCGTATGGAATAACGGATTAGGGCTCGTTGTATTCATCTGCGTACTCATTATGGAGTTGGTGCAGTACTATCAGGCGCGCGCAGGTTCGTTCTATTTATTTGATCGTGAACCAAAAGCACTGCGCGTTGGTTGGTACTATGTACTAACGTTCACCGTACTCTTTTTTGGTTATTTTGGTGCAGAAGGATTTATCTATTTTAAATTTTGAGTATGGTGAAATTTCTCTGCAAAGTGTGCGTGTTTCTTTTGCCGATAGTGTTGGTGTATGTATTTCCTACCTACGTGCTTATGCTCGCGCGTGAGTATTACACAGCGTCCATGGCCGTTACAGCACAAACAGAAGATCCCAAGACGTTATTTAGCATGTCATACGCTTCTTCCTATGCACCATATAAGGCGACGCTGGTAGAAGAGCGCCAGCCAACTATTATCGCGGCAGGAGCTTCTCGAGCACTGCCGTTTCGAGAAACGTTTTTCACTACCTCAGCGCGTTTTACGAACGCCGCGCTTCCTGGTGCAAGTCTTGATGAGGTACAAGCTTCGCTTGTAGACATACTCAATAACAACCCCGGTATTCGTGTCGTTATTCTCTCTCTTGATCCAGAAGATTTTGATCCTACTTTTGTGCACCAACCCGAATCAGCGGCTAATCTTATGGCGTGGTATCGCAGTGGGTGGAAGGACGCGTATGAGACGTATGCCGCTGGGGGCTATACGCTCACGCAGCTACTCACCACTGCCCGCGTCACGAACCACATAGGCCTCCCGGCACTTGTACACCAAGACGGTATGCGCTCTGATGGTAGTTACCAGTACAACAAGATTCTCAGCAACCCAGGGCACGACAGGGAGATAGATCGGCAAATTACAGAGTTGGTGGAAAAAATTAATACACAGCGCACGATTCACTTCGGTCGCGCTACATCGCCAAAAGCACTCGAGATGCTTAAAGAGTTACTCGCACAGTGTAAGGCGCACAATGTGTATGTGGTGGGTTTTCTGCCGCCGTTTCCGCAACCGATGTACACAGCGATGATGAGCAAAGATGATGCGTACCGTGATACGGTACTGACTTTACCCCAAGAGCTCGCAGGTGTATTCACTGCGCAAGGGTATGGCTTTTACAACTTTACTGACAGCACGATCGTTAGTGCAGGAGCACATGAATATACTGACGCGGGTCACGGCTCAGACAAACTCTATGCACGCATAGGCATATATCTAGCGGCACATGATCAAACACTCGCGCACTATATAGATACAGCAACTCTCCAGCGACTGCTGAGAGAAAACCCAGGCTCTTCGCTGTAGGCATTCTGTGGTAGAGTGCACAGCAATTATATGGAGAAGCCGCCGCTCTATCTGCGCATAGGAATCGCAAGTTATTTGTTTTTTGCGGCGATGGGGTTCCGGCGTATGCCGGGTTTTAAGGGTATGTTTTATCGGCTCTACCATCGACTCACCGGCAAACGAGGGGTGATCTCGCTTACCACGCGCAGCAACGTGCGCCTGAGTATAGATCTGGGTGATGATATTATCGCAACTTCGCTTATCGAATATGGTGAGTGGGAGCCGAGCCTCACAAAATTTATACAGCGTATAGTGCGCCCCGGTATGACCGTGGTAGATATCGGCGCACATGTGGGGTATTACACGACACTGTGCGCACAATTGGTGGGGAAGGATGGTCGGGTTATATCGTTTGAACCAGAGCCGTACAATTTTTCTTTGCTATCGCGCAATGCGCAGCAGTTTAGCAATTGCACACTAGTTAATACAGGAGTCTCTGATACAGAGGGTAGCGCCACGCTATATTTGGCTGAAGGTAATTTGGGCGCGCACAGTATGCATGTCAAAAGTGGTGTGGCTACCACCATTCAAACAGTAGCGCTTGATGAGTTTTTGCCAGATACGAAAACTGATGTGGTGAAAATGGATATTGAAGGCAATGAACCCCAGGCTCTTGCGGGAATGCAAAAAATGCTATCCCAAACCGCATATCTTATTTTTGAATATATTCCTGGCTACGTATCGTCACCAGAGGTGATGTTTACCCAACTCTCCACCGCAGGGTTCACGCTCTATGAGGTGTCTCATGACACCGGAGAGTTATTGCTTCTAGCGGCAATCCCAACTGAAAAGCGTGTGTTTAATATTGTGGGCATCAAAGAGACACCACAGGTTAGCGCTCAGTAACGTATACCAACAGTGTCGCTACTGAAACGCCAAAGAGTGTGGTGCACAAGTTGGCGATGAGGTATCCCCATAGACCTCCAAAGTAAATACCAATAAGCGGGAAAGTGATTTGCGCAATAGGATTGAGCGTGTTGAGAACATAGAGTGACCGCGTTTTTTGCAGTGCCGTAAGCGCGGTCACCGGCAGATATACCGCTGCGCCCAGAATAAGGCCAATTGCTATTGCGAGCGAGTAGGGGATAGCTTCAAGATAGGTTGGAAAGAAGAGGTGGAAGAGTGGTGCCGCAACAACGAGGTAGCCCGCAGCAACCAGCGCACCCGCGCCCGTAGCAAAGAGTATTTTTCGTGGTAATTGGTGGCGAATTTCTGCTAACGTGCGCTCGGAGAATTTTGGTAGTAGTGCACCGCCAAGAAATTTAAAGCAAATATTTGCTATGCGCTCAGGCATTGCGCTGGCAAAACTGTAGAGTGCGAGCGCGGGGGCGCCCAAAAAATGGAAAATGAAAATATTACCTAACTGTCCCGCGACCGAGCCAAACACATTCATAAAACTGAGGTGCACGCCATAGGAAAGAGCACTTTGGTCAACCTCAGTATTTGGTTTTTGTCGGATGATCGTGAGCCAATAAAATACAAAGGCAAGTGCGCTCTGTACCAACATGTTGGTGGCCAAGATAATAAGTGGCGCATGGGACCATACGGCTGCGGCGATAAGCGCTGCGTAATAAAATACGTTTGAAGCGGTGTTGTACAGAGTGAGACCTTTGAAGTTCTTTCTGCCCGCGAAGAGCGACCCGTAGGTGTTGTATGCATATAAGATCGGAGTGCCGATAGCAATAAATACTAAACCGCCCGCGATCAGCAGGTTGTCATTGAAGAAGTAATAGAGTGCCGTACCGAGCGCTCCAACAAGCGGGATACTGCCCCATAGTAGCTGTATGCGCACAGAGGCACGTAGCGTGCCTTCAGCGCCTTGTGCCACCGCGCGCGTTACGGCCACGTTCATGCCGGTGAGCGTAAAAGCGGTCGCAATAGAAAAGAAGGAAAGAAGGTACTGATAGGTGCCGTACGCCTCTTTGCTGAGAAAATGGGCGTATGCGATATAGAGAGCAAGCGAAAGCGCCGAGATGATGATAGCGTTGAGGTTACTCCAAAAACCGCTATAGAGCAGGTAGAGCATGTCGGTTTTGGTATACCGCTCGCTCCAGCGAGCCCAATCTCGCAGACGTTCTTTCATTACTCTGTACGGTACCATACCTCTTTTGCTGTGGTATAGTACCCTCCGTATGGCATATACCAAGGTTTTGCGCTGGGTGCTTCTCATTGGCCTCAGTTTAGTATTCTTTATTCCTTTTATTATCGCTGACGGGCAAGGATGGTTTCCGAATCTTTTCTTCCCGTATATTACCGGTAAAAATTTTGCGTTCAGGCTTCTTATAGAAGCACTCTTTGGTGTCTATATTCTTTTGGCGTTGCGCGAGCCAAAATATCGTCCAACTTCAGCACACCTGTTGTGGGCAGTGGGTGTGTTCGTCCTTTGGATGGGTGTGGCGACCGCAGTTGCTATTGATCCAGTAAAAAGCTTTTGGAGTAATTTTGAGCGTATGGAAGGATACATCACTGTCCTACACCTTGGAGCCTACTTCCTCATGGTTGGTACGGTAGTAACGGCAGATCGTTGGTGGACTCGTTTCTTCCAAATAGCCATTGCCGCAGGGGTGTGGCAAGCGCTGTACTCGTTATTCCAGTTGCTTAATTGGTTTGGTTTTAAGCCTTCTTCACAGTCGGGCGCACGTCTTGACGGTACGTTTGGTAACGCAGCGTATCTGGGCGTGTTCATGCTCTTTATGGTGTTTATTATTCTTTTTATGCTGGTACGTCAGCGCCGCTCTGTCGTTGCCCAGGCCGTCTATGGTATAGCGCTCGTCTTGTGCAGTGCGTCACTATACTTCACCCAAACGCGCGGTGCGCTCCTCGGTCTCATAGGAGGTCTCATTATTGCAGCGCTCTATATCGCTTGGCGAGCTCGCGGTAAAGAATGGAAGACGCTGCGCACGGTCTCGTATTGGGGTCTGGGGGTGGTTGCGATTCTTATCGTCGCGTTTCTCTCACTGCGCCACACCGCTTTCGTACAAAAATCAGACACGCTCAATCGTTTGGCCAGCATTTCTCTTGCGGACCGTACGACCGTATCGCGCTTCTACATTTGGCATATGGCATGGCAAGGGTTTGTTGATAGTCCTAAGACTGCGGTCGTAGGGTGGGGGCAAGAAAACTTCAGCTATGTCTTCAACAAGTACTATGCGCCGCAGATGTATGACCAAGAGCAGTGGTTTGACCGTGCCCACAATCAATTCCTCGACTGGCTTATCGCAGGAGGTGCACCCGCGTTCGCGCTCTACATTAGTTTCTTCGCACTTCTTGCCCTTGCGGTCATGCGCTCTGAATTGGAGGCGCCTGAGCAAGCAGTACTCATAGGACTCTTGGCGGGCTACGCCTTTAACAACCTGTTCGTGTTCGATGATCTTATGAGCTCGGTGTGGTTCTTCACACTACTCGCGCTCGCGTACGGACTTTCCCGCAGGGAAGTACACAGCCGTATACTTTTCTCTAAACCAATAAGTGAGCATGGGATAGCGATTGCTGCACCCGTCGTTATTGTGTTAGTTGGAGTGGGTATATGGACACTCAATGCGCCGGGTATTGCTAAGGCGAAAAATCTTATTACTGCCATCACCTCTGTGGTGCCGGTGAGCGACGGGGCAGGGCATATTGTGGGCGCACCAAAAGATCCTAAGCAAAACCTTGCTGACTTTAAGGTCGTGCTGGGCCCCAATGTGTGGCCAGGTACGCAGTTGGGGACACAGGAAGTAGTCGAGCAGCTTATGCAGTTCTCCTCCGCACAAACAGGAAACGCTAATGTTGATCCGGCGGTGCAGAAGGATACATTCGATCTGGCAGTGCAAGAGGGTACCGCGATGAATGCACAGCGCAAAGACGACGCTCGCTTGGAACTCTTCATGGGAGTACTCTATGGCGCGCATAGTCAGTATCAAGAAACAAAGAAGTGGCTTGACCAGGCGCTCAGTCACTCACCACAGAAGCAGCAAATTATGATGCAGGAAGGTATCTATGCGCTCAATGCAAACGATATGCAAACAGCGCTCACGAACTTTAAGAAGGCGTTCGAGGAAGAGCCAAATTATTCTGATGCACGTATCTTGTATGCGGCAGGCCTCTACTACTCAGGCAAACTGCAGGATGCAGACAATCTCTTGCTCACAGGACCTAAGGAGCAGGGTTTTGGCACTGTCTTTATCTATGATCAGCGTCTCATGCAGGTGTACTCAAACCTCAAGATGTATGATCGAGTCATTGCTATCTGGAAAGATCGTATTGCAAAAAATCCGCACGATGCACAACAATATATTGGCCTTGCTACCGCCTACTATCTTATGAAGGATGTACCAAAGACAATTGCAACTCTACAGCAGGCAATCGCAGTGGATCCCGCTCTTGCCGCCCAG
The DNA here is from genome assembly GCA_964424235.1 of uncultured Candidatus Saccharibacteria bacterium. Lineage (GTDB taxonomy): Bacteria > Patescibacteriota > Minisyncoccia > Phycocordibacterales > SBAW01 > GWA1-54-10. Next base: position 125 of record CAYRHY010000004.1, on the reverse strand, counting down.
TGGCAGCCGGTTATCGAGCAGCTCCAAAGTGGAGCACTTAAACCACAGTAGTCTTTACGGGCAAAGGTCACTATCAACACCACCACCCCCTAGCGCTCCTAGGGGGTGGTATTGTGTAACTGTTA
>CAYRHY010000003.1:34663-61891 GCA_964424235.1 uncultured Candidatus Saccharibacteria bacterium | reverse complement strand
TCAGTAATAGTGTGCTCGAACACTCGTTTTTGATACGCTTCTGAAAGGTCGATTGCACGAAAGGGAATACGTAGGTGTGCCGCAACACGCATGGCATCTTGCCGGTCGTGTGCTACTGGGCAGGGATAGCCTGGCAGTGCAATTCGGATAAACACCCCCACCACGTCGTACCCATCTTTTTGCAAGAGTGCAGCGGATACGGCAGAGTCGACTCCACCTGAAAGACCTACATAGACGACACCCTTCGCTTTGCGCATGGATTGACTATACGCAATTTTCTTGTTATTTCAAATACTTTTGCTGATTCGCTTTTTGGCACGCGTAATTGACGCAAAAATGGAAATTCCCCTGCATGTCGGAGAGATAGTACACGTACGTAGACGAAATAGGAGTCGCTGCGGCTACGATCGATTCAATACTCGGGTTATTAATAGGTCCAGGCGGCAACCCCTTGTTTGTATAGGTGTTATACGGTGAGGCAACCTTGAGATCCGCTTTAGTGAGCTCAAAAGTATTTTTCCCTATGATATAGGGGAACACCGCATCAACCTGGAGCGGCATGCCAATAGCAAGACGATGCCACAGCACGCCCGCTATCACCTGCCGGTCGTGAAAAGTAGAGGCTTCTTTTTCCAACAGTGATGCCATGGTGACTAATTCTGTTAGGGTATGTTTTGATTGTGCGAGTGCTGAGGACACTTCTGGTTTTGAAACACGTTGCTTAAAGTTTGACTCGAGTGTGGTTATAACCGAAGTGGCGTCTTGGCCTGGCAAAAAGAAATACGTGTCAGGAAACAGATACCCTTCCTTTGCCTCAGCCGCAGAAAGAAACGCCGACACATCAAAGTCAGGTACTTTTTCCTCTAAAATCTCTGCCATAGTGGAGACAGTGACTCCTTCAGGAAAGGTAACGCGCACTGGCACGAGCTGATAGTCGCCGTGTGCTAAACGGCGGCTTAACATGATGACGTTTTGAGGTCCCGGGAAGAAGTACTCTCCTGCCATAACGTGGCCGTCGGCACCAAATAGTTTTGCAAAAAAAGTAAACATGAACACTGAGTGGATGAGGTGTTTTTCTTTCAGGTGCTGGGCTACTACCGCTATAGGCTCCTCCTTGCTTACTTTAACAAGCGACGCGCTTTGAAAGGTAACTGGCGCAGCAAGCGTTAGGTAGTATCCCAAAAAAAGAGCAACGCCACACAAAAAAGCGGTTGGGAGTAAGCGGTCATACATGCGCCACTGTTGACACCACGCATTGCACACACCAGCAGTGCGAATAATATGCGTTTTTGCTCGTGTATGGATAGGCTCTTTGCGCATATATTAAATCGGGAGATTAACCGGAGCTTCAGAACGGCGCGATGGTACACGATTAAGTCCTGGTGTTTGTATGACCGAGCTCGGGAAGTGCCAAATGGTAGCCAGCTCTTCAACATTCATAAACATGGGCACCTGGTCATACGGTACATAAAAATATGCCCGGTTTTTATACTGGAAGAACATGTTCTTTTTAATAATGCGCTTACGAATATCACGAAAATCCTGCCAAGGATAATCAAATATAGTCACACCGCGGGTCGGGTTTATTTGATTGTACAGATCACCATACTGTCCTCGGAAGGGGTCAAATAGACGAATCATGCCCGCAATATTTGCACCATTGAAATTCCCTTTCTTTGCAAGATAGAGGGTGCGTATCCCGACTTCAAACACCAACTTTGACATAGCGCCTTCAATACGCTCCACACGCTCTCGCTCAGCTTGCGTCAGTAATCCAACGCCGCGTGTAATCGCTTGTTTACCGGCTTCTTTGTCTCCTGAAACCGAACCGATACGATCAGCCGCTCCTTTAATGATTTTTTCTATCGCCTCCCTGCCTTTCTTTTGATACACATCATCATTAGCTGTACGAATAGCGTACCACTCAGACTCATTACGTCGCGGTTTAAGTATTATCTGAATCCAGTAGTGCTCATTCGTGCCGACTTGCCCGATTAACTCAAGAATTTGCGAAAGCGGATCAATTTTAAACTCTTCTTTAGGGTCTTTATCGAGCCCGTAATCGATGTATGTCTTGATTGGCAAAGCTTCAGGAGAACCTTTAACATATTCTGCACCAAAGAGCTCATAGTCTTTGAGATTAAACGGCACCCGAGCAGCATAATCATCTACTTCCGTAATCTTAGCTTCTGGAAATTGGCCATATAGACGTGCTTCGATTACATTGCGGAAGGACCGTCGCATATGGATGTAAAAGCCAATACGACCTTCATTGCTGGCGATTTCGAGAGACCATATAGGACGATACGAGCCTTTCCACGCACGATTAATCATCGTCCCTTCGCCGGCAGCGTTCCAAAAAGAAGTAAGAAAAACCTCCATAGCACCGGGGTTCTTTGCGACTTCTTGTGGAAGCTGCACCTCCAGCACCACTGTGTCTTGTGAAAACCAAAAAAGAAAACGGATGTAGTCTACCCATACGATCCAAAAGATAACCGCTAAATACAGAGGTAGCCATATAGGCGAAAGTGCAATAAGCATCGCAAGAAACGCAGAGATTATTGCAGAGTCATACGCAGTCGCAAGTAGCAACAGCAAGAAGACACCAATAGATGAGATAACTACCGGCTCAAATTTCCAACTAGTGAGAAATTTATTGATAGCTTCCGCGCGATGGTGGAACATTACATGGTATAGTATACCGTACGAATAGAATATGACTGCTCTCGTTACATGGCTAGCGGTGAATTGGCAGTACGTTATCGCTGTGCTGCTTAGTTTTATGGGCGTGATGGGGTTTCTTATTTTCTTGCGCGGCTTTTTGCTCGGTTTTGGACATATTATTTATATCAATGTGCATGCAGAACATTTTGAGCATGCACAGGCGCGCACCATGTGGGGCTTCATTATTATGCTCAACGCATTCGCATGGTGGGTACTCTTCAAAGGAGTGTTGGCTCTCGTTGGGTTAACGACAGTCAATGTGCCACTCACGCTCTGGATACTCATCCCCTATGCACTCATAGTCGCGTACCTCTTTTTGACTAATAAAAAAGGCGGACACTAGGTCCGCCTTTTTCTATAAAGTACTTTTATTTTACAAGCGTAAACTTGCCGTCCTTGCCACGCTTAAAGTATTTCTGATTTTGTAGATTAACGACGATCGTGCCTGGCTTTACATGGCGCTCTTTAAGCACCTTATCGATGATTTCTTCCTTGCTCATAGAACCCTTGTCACGCAGTACTTCGCGAATAACATCGCGCACGACACCCTGAGTGTAACCCCACTCTTTAAGCGCATACATACCGCGACCCACTAGCACGAAGCGGTTATCTTTGATGAGCTCATTGTGTGTGGTAGCAACATGCGCCTTACGGTGGAAAGTCTTTTCAATAAGTTGTGCTACTTCACGGAAGTGCAGTGGACTGCCATGCTTTTTGACGGCTAAATAGGCATAGTCACGCACCCCTTTGGTCTTTACGTTAGGTGAAGCGGAGTGGCCCCACTCACCAAGCGGATTCTTACCAATATTCTTTGAGATAGAGAGCCAGCGCTTAATGACCTCTTCGTTGCGATACTTTGCGTTGATGTTTTCAAGCTCTTTGAGGAAACGCTCGATCATGTCGCTTTCGGGGATAAGCTCTTCATCAGAAAGGCTGCTGTAGAGACTCTTGAGCGCAGTGTGCACCTTATCAGCAAGCTCTTGGTCAACATACCAGCAACGCTCAGCCTCATCATCTTCTTTACGATATTTAAATGGATCACCAAGGACAAGCAGGAAGTATATATGATTCTGCATGCTCTTTTCCTTGGACATGAAAGAAAGAAGATCATCTTCGCACACAATGCCACCAAGACTATCGATAACGCGTTCAAGCTCTTCAAACGCAGCGTGCGCTTCGCTAAATGCGGGAGATTTTTTGAGCGCATTAAGCGCATGATTTTCAATCTGGCGCACGCGCTCGCGAGTAATATCATAGCGCTTGCCGATCGACTCAAGAGTTACGCGCTCTGCTGAATTGCCCAGGCCAAAACGCGCCTCCAGAACGATGCGTGAACGTTCGGGGAGTGAGGTGAGAAGACGGCGAACAATGACCTTCGGCTTAAAGCCGGTTTTATCTGCTACTTGTGGCATAGGAATATGTGTTATTGTATATCATATCAATTATTGACGGTCAAGGACAAAATTTATAATCCTTCCGCTTACATACACCGCCTTTTTCTCTTTCCCTTGTGCCAACCATTTGGCAACCGCAGGGTCTCTGCGAGCAGCATCGAGTGCCTCGGTTTCAGACGCTTGAGGTGAAAGGGAGACCGAGCCGCGCACCTTACCGTTGACTTGGACCGCGACCACAACGCTCTTTGGTTCAGCTTTTTGTGCATCAAACTGAGGCCATGTAGCAAGCGATACCCCCTTCCTCTCTGCGAGCTCAGCACTGAAGTGTGGGACAAAAGGATTAAGAAGGCCAATAAGCGCAGCATAGGCCTCTGATGGTACTTTTTCTAACTCATGCAAATGATTTGAGAGGATCATAAGAGCCGACACAGCGGTGTTCATCTTCAGTGCCTCAATATCTTCGGTCACTTTACGTATCGTTTGGTGGACCAACACCTCTGTCTCAGGAGTCATCGTCACAGCGGCAACTTTTTCATGCATCTGCCAGACACGCTCCAGGAAGCGGCGGGCACCCACAACGCCGTCGGTACTCCAGGCTATCGCCTGCTCAAATGGGCCCATGAACATCTCGTAGAGGCGCAGTGAATCAGCGCCCATGGTGTTTACTAATTCGTCTGGGTTAACCACATTACCCTTCGACTTCGACATCTTAGTTCCATCGCCTGCCAAAATAAGGCCGTGACTGGTTCGCTTAGCATACGGCTCAGAGGTAGGCACAAGCCCAATATCAAAGAGGAACTTATGCCAAAAACGCGAGTACAGGAGGTGGAGTACGGTGTGCTCCATGCCACCGTTGTACCAATCAACCCCGCCTCCGCTCTGTGAGCTGCTGCGAGGCAAGTTTGAGTCCAGCCAGTACTGCAATTTGAGCATAGAAGCGAATTCCTCAGCGTTGCGCGGGTCGCAATAGCGCAAGAAGTACCAACTCGAGCCCGCCCAATTAGGCATCACGTCAGTTTCGCGTTTTGCCGGCCCACCACAGGTAGGACAGGTAGTTTCGACAAACTCCATGATAGTAGCTAAAGGTGATTCGCCAGTATCAGTTGGCTGATATTTTTCTACCACCGGCAAGGTAACTGGCAGCTGGTCTTCAGGTACTGGCACCCAACCATCTTTTTGGCAGCGAATCATTGGGATAGGTTCACCCCAGTAGCGCTGGCGAGAAAATACCCAGTCTCGCAGCTTAAAGGTCGTTACCCACTCACCCCCGACACATTCGGTGATCTTCTTTTTCGCCTGTTCTGAATCCATACCATCAAATTGGCCGGAGTTGATAAGGTATCCATCGCCTGTCAGCGGCTCTTCATGGTGCAGTAAATGCCACATGAGCTTTTGATGCTGGGGCGTTAAGCGAGCAGCGACTTCGCTCTCATCTACCCATACAAGCGTGTGTAGTGCCTGCTCATTTGCAGGAATTTCACCTTGCACTTCAAGATTTTCTATTTCAGCTAAAAACGCCCATGCGTGCGCGCATCGATTTTGATTTTTATGAGATGCGCTATAGCGTGCGGCAGTAACCCAAGGAGCGGTTTTAATAATTTTTGCGCCAGAAATAGCTGCCTCTTCACTGATTTCAGCCAAAGCTGCCTCTTCTGGAGTTTGACCTGGTTCAACACCGCCCATTATTGCAGTAGTAATACCCTCTAAAGATCCGTGCCAATTAAGGAGTGCAAATGTACCTGTCGCTTTATTACGCAGGTGCACTACCGCAGTATCACGCTTCACCTCCTCCCACCCAGCGCGCGGCGGATTATTTGCATCAATAGTACATGGCACAATCACCTGCTTAATAGGAACATTAAATTTCTTTGCAAACGCAAAGTCGCGGTCGTCGTGGGCTGGAACGGCCATAATAGCGCCCGTGCCGTATGAGCCGAGTACATAGTCAGCAACAAATATCGGGATCTCCTCGCCGTTAGCAGGATTAATTGCTTTCACTCCCTTGAGTTCTACGCCGGTCTTCTCCTTCCCTTCAGCAGTACGGTCTATTTCTGTTTTGTCTTTAACCGAGGCAACATATGCACGCACCTCATCTTTATTTTCCAAAACATCGTGCTGATCATCTAAAGCAAGCATTACCCAAGGATGTTCAGGGGCAAGTACCATATATGTCGCGCCAAACAGAGTATCAGGGCGAGTGGTGAAGACGGTGATCTTTGCCTTCTCGCCATTTGGGCCGCGGTTTTCATTCGCGTCGGGCTTGTACACAAAGTGAAGTGCAAAATCAATCCTAGCCCCTTCAGAGGGCCCTATCCAATTACGCTGTTGCACCTTGGCGCGCTCGATATAATCTACAAGGTCGAGGTCGTCATAGAGGCGCTGGGCATATTTCGTGATGGCGAGCATCCACTGCTCTTTTTCACGTTTCTCGACTGGGTTGCCACAGCGCTCACACTTGCCGTCGACCACCTCTTCGTTTGCAAGGCCGATTTTATCTTTCGGGCACCAATTAATAGTCGTCTTGGCTTTGTAGGCAAGACCTTTTTTATACAGTTGCAAAAAGATCCACTGCGTCCACTTGTAGTACGCCGGGTCAGTAGTATTTACTTCACGATCCCAATCGAAGGAGAGGCCAAGATTTTTTAGCTGGCGGCGAAAGGTATCGGTATTCTTTTTCGTAACTTCAGCAGGTGGAATACCTGTTTTGATTGCGTAATTTTCCGTTGGCAAGCCGAACGCATCCCAACCGATTGGGTATAGCACCTCCTGCCCCTGTGCACGGCGCTTGCGTGCTATGACGTCCATAGCGGTGTAAGAGCGCACGTGGCCGGTGTGGAGCCCTTCACCAGAGGGATACGGGAACTCCACTAACAAATATGATTTCTTTTTCTGCGAGTTTTCTGTGGCGGCAAACGCTTTCGTTTCATCCCAGTGCTTTTGCCACTTTTGTTCGATCTTGTGGTGATCGTACTTCTCACTCATGAGGCACACAATACCACAAATTACGAAAAAGAAAACTTAGTCGATTGCTGGCGCTCCTTTAATACCATTCGGAGAAAGTGGAGGATAGAATACTGGATCAATTGTGCGGTCGAAGCATACGCGCCCCGCGGCGTGCTGCCAGTTGTCCAACCCTTTTACGCCTTCAGTCATAGGCATGCTTGGGTATGCAGCGGTGCGGCCATATGCGCCACTGTCACCAACATCATTAAACTGCGCACACAGTGAGAACATGGGGTTTGCACCAGGAGCAACATGGATAGTGCCATCATACTCATACGGCTGGCCTGTTTGTGGGTCCATAGGAAGTGTGAAGTAGCTCACGGAATTACTGAGGTCATTGAGCGACGGTGGAAGCGCACGCTTATATTGATAGTACGAAATAATTTGAGATTGGATTGATTGAAGATCACTAATTTTTTGGGCATCCAAGCGCATAAGGCGCGCGTGCTGGGGTGTGCCTACGATAAAGAACCCGCCAATGATAGAGAATAACGCGAGTATTCCTACCCCCACCCCAACGCTCAGCGCACGTCTTGGGTATTGGATCCAATAGCCCCACAGGTCGGCGATAAAGTGCATGAATGCGATTGCGGCGACCCCAAAGACAACGAGCACTTTGAGGATAAACGCGAGTGTAATATCTTCCCCACGCAAAAAGGTGGTCAAAAGTGTGACAAGATCGCCTGCTGCAGTCACACCTGCCACAAACAAGGTAAAAATGAGTGCCCAACGTCGCACCCAGAGCCCTGCGCGCGACGGGTCTTTCACCATATCGCGACGAATAAGCCACATCAAGAAAAGACCAATGGGAAACAGCACAATGATAGAGGCCATTTCACTCGGGATACTACTTTGGTATGGGTCAACGTAATAGGAGAGCGCATTGGGGAGTGCGTAATTAATGTAATCGAACATTAAAAAAATAAAAGCGACGACACTCCAGTAGAGCGCCACCATAGCCCCGAGCCACAAAAAGAAATCCTTCGCCCCTGTTTTCGCTTGCATACGTAAATTCTATCATCCTGCTTCACACAAGGCTACGCAAGGCAAGCTCTAACTGTGCAAGAACTCAATGACGTCGCCGTCGTGGACGATATATTCTTTACCTTCAGTGCGCACGAGGCCTTGAGCGCGAGCGGCGGCATAGGAGCCTGCGGTGATAAGCTCTTGCCAATGTATCGCTTCCGCGCGAATAAATTTGTCTTTAAAATCGCCGTGGATGGCGGCACCCGCTTCAGGCGCGGTCGAATTTTTGCGGATAGTCCAGGCGCGCGTCTCATCAGGACCTGTCGTATAAAAGCTCATAAGGCCCAAGAGTGAGTAGCCGGCTTTGATAAGGTCGTTGATGCCATCATCAAACACTCCATACTCTTGGCGGAAGGAGGTTTTATCTTCAGGATGCAGGTCTCGCAACTCGCTTTCAATATTTGCGTCGACCGTGACATAGTGTGCACCGTTTGCTGCAATAAATTCTAGCAAGCGCCCATAGCGACCGTCGCGCATCTCGTCGAGATTATGCCCCCCAGCTTCACGGTTAAGCACGTAGAGCATCGGCTTCATGGTCAGGAGATGGAGCCCCTTAATAGCCGCACGCTCCTCGGGCGTATAATCCGCGCTGCTTGCTAACTTCCCTGCTTGCAGCACCTCGTTTGCCTTATTAACCGCAGCGTATTCAACCTGCACCTCTTTAGCACCACGTTTAATATCACGTTCAAGTGCATTAAGACGTTTTTCGACCGTGTCGAGGTCGGCGAAGGTCAGTTCAAGATTAATGATCTCAATATCACGCACGGGGTCGACCTCACCCTCCTCAACATGGACGATATTTGGATTATCAAAAGTACGGACCACTTGAGCGATAGCATCCACCTCGCGGATGTGTGAGAGAAATTGGTTGCCAAGACCTTCACCTTGGGCAGCGCCTTTCACAAGCCCTGCAATGTCGACAAATTCAACAATCGCAGGAACTTTTTTCTCTGAGTTTGAAAATTGAGCGAGTCTATCGACGCGTTCGTCGGGCACCGCAACAACCCCGACCGACGGGTCGATCGTGGCAAAGGGATAGTTTGCAGCTAACACACTCTTTTTGGTGAGCGCATTAAAAAGCGTCGACTTGCCGACGTTCGGGAGGCCTACTATGCCGATCGAAATTTGCATGATGGTACTACCTTACTACACTGTGACGTTATTGACAAACATATATTATTTGGTATTATATAACAAAGCACAAAAGGAGGTCTACGTTGGCTATTAGCGTCAAATACTTCGGTAAGCCTGATGACTATCCCACTGACGGTTCTCTACCTGCCAGACAAGGGAAAGCTGTGGGAAAAAAGAAGACACTACAACCCTCAATACGATATTTCGGATATTCGCGAAAAATAAATGAAATAGAGGCCATATTGATGGCGTTACACGCTCTGCCTATTGAAGCAGAAATTGAGGTTATGGTTGAAAATTCTATTTGGAGCATTACCGGCCGCGTCTGGGTGTGGGATGAATCTGTTCAGATTGCGGTTGAGGAAGCAATCGCCGATATTGAAGCGATTGCGAGCCACATAACAACCACATTCCCTGAATGGGACTATAAGATGTCATACTCATGCAACAAAATATGAGCCTGGCCGCCCTAAAAGGCGGCCTTCTGCTTTTACTCTTCAATAATAACTTTGGTGCCGACAGTTGCCCAGTCGTACAGCTTTTTAGCCGAGTCCAGTGGAAGGTTGACGCAGCCGTGTGACCAAGGCTGGCCAAACTTATTGTGCCAGTAGGCACCATGGATAACTGCGCCATCATGGGTAAAGTACAAATTCCACGGCACGCCCGGGAGATCATACTCTTGGTCGCTCACCCCGGGCAGTGGCCCTTGCATATATCGGCTCGGTGTCTTTTGAAAAATAGTAAACTCACCGTTTGGTGTTGGCGTGAGCTCTAAACCAGTCGATACATGTTCGCTCATAAACAAAACATCATCGTCGTATGCATACAGCATTTCCTCTTTACGATTCACCACAATAGTTTTTGTCGTGGTGGCATCACTAGGCGGTTTGGTAAGAAAGCCGGGGTTATAAAACGCTGCGACCACATCTGCGGCGACATACCAATCGCTCGTCACGCGCTCGGGATGGTGCAAGTTTTTATCAATAGCAATTTTGTACCAGTAGCGCCCATTGGCTGATACCAAGTCAGATACTTTAAGTACCACGCCTTTGCGCAAGTTGGCAACAATAGAAGCGTCTGTGTTTGGGGCAGCGCGCATATGCACACAATCGCCTCGATACGCATAGTCGCAGCCATCAGCAACTTCAATATACGGGTACTGTCCTGGCGGCGTACTACTCGCTGAGATATACGTTATCGTCGTCGAGCCTTGTAGTGAAGTGGTAGCAACCGCAAGCGTTGAAAGTAGTGCATCAGCGTCAGCGTATGCCTGCTGTGCAGTAGAGACTGACGTGAGTACTGGAGCCGCTTGGGATTGCTGTGCGTATAGTGGCAGCAGCTGTGCGGGCCCCCATGCCACCACCATCCACACACATGCACAAAAAAATATGCCGTATACGATGAGTTTCCAGTTTGTAACCTCAGGATCCATTATTCACCCAATCGTCCAAGTCGAATAATTTTTTTACGCCACTCGTTCCACTTCCACTCCGGCGCCTTTTCGGACGGCCCTAGGCGGGTGATGCGCGCGTCGTAGCCTACAAACCACAGAATATTTCTATAAATTTCGTTGGTGTAGTCACCGATCGAGAGCCAAATTTTAAATGGATGTGTGCCAGAAAGTACGATAACGCGCGCAGTCTTGCCCTTCATCAGACGTTTCCAAAGCCCTAGATGTGCGCCCATGCCTGTTTTCATATAACTAAAGCAAAATCCTGGCAGCCACATACGATCAAACAGACCTTTCAAAAGCGCCGGCATCGTCCCCCACCAATTGGGGTACACGATGACAAAATGGTCGGCCCATTTGAGCGCCTCTTGGAATGCCTTCAGATCAGGTTCAAGCTCTTGGATAGTGCGATACCCATGGTGGAGGATTGGATCAAACTTCATCTCGCCAACGTTAAAACGTTTTACCTCATGACCAGCTTTTCGAGCCGCCGCTTCATACAAAAGAGCGACTTCGCTCGAGCGAGTTTGCGCTGTATCCGGATGGCCAAGCAGGATGACTATCTTTTTTTGTGTTGGTCGACTAAAAAAACTCATTACTCAAAAGTATACACGAGGAAATTTACCCGAAGCGCACGAGTGGTGCGCGATGCTGTGTTTCAAGATCCTCCGGTTTTTGAGGCATGACCCGCAGTGCGGGTACATGTTCAGTCGCTTGCGCCTTCCCTAAGTCAGAACCCGCAGAAATAGTGTGCCCTGAGGTTGATGATACTGAAAGATTCTCATTGATATGCGGATGCAGTGCCAACGGTTCATCAGGAGATGATATGAATGGTGACTTTGTACTCGCGGTGGGGATAGAAAACGCGGGCTTTGGCATAGGTGGCATACCGGGGAGTGCTGGTTTGGGCATTGGCGGGGGTATAAAAACAGGCGGCGGAATCGGCACCGTTTTTGGTGGTGGTAGAGGCGTAACCTCAGGCTCAGGGGCCGGTTCATATTCGGGCTCAAGTTCCACCTCGATAGGCTCTTCAATAATAGGCTCTGCCTCTTCTTGAGGCTCGGGTTCGGGCTGGGGAGGAGGTGTTGGCGTAGGCTCAATGAGCTTTTGAAGTTTTTCTTTTTTAGGTTCAGGCTTTGACTCACCTACCGCGTCTTTGAACACACTTTTTCCACTAAGCATAAAGGTGATAGAGAGCCAGAGTGTCATAAAACCAAGCACCCATGTGCCAAACAAAAGGCCCAGCAAGAGCCAAGTTGTCTGAGGCGCTAATATGTGTATCGCAAAAAGTCCAAACCACGTTGCGCCCGCGAGCCCTTTGATAATAGCGAGTGATGGCTGGTCGCTGTAATCAAAAAGTGCAAGTACAACCGCAAACCCAATAAGTAACCATTTAAAAAGATAGGCGGGTGAAAAAATGATAGCTGCCTGCGCTTCGCGTAGATGGATAAAAGTGATAAGGATGCCGGAGATGACAATGCATATGACACCGAAATAGAGGACGCGCTTCGTCGCAGAGAGAAAATACTGCTCCTTACTATCAACAGTCCCGTCTTTAACCGCAATAAGATACAGCAGGAGGACGATGAGTTGTGCGCCAACGCCCAGCATAACCCCCAACTGTTGCACACAATATAGCCCGAGTTCGGCGAGCTCAAGAAACATACCAAAAGTGTAGCATGCGATTTTATCCCCAAAAGAAAAATGCACCCAGGGGCTGGAGCCCGCGGGTGCGGAAGTTTAGGGGACGAGGCTGTGGACAGTTACGATGCCGCTTCTGCAATTTCATCGATAGTACGAAGTACCGCATCGCGGCGGTTTCTTGCCTGGGTTATTGGCCGGCCAACCACGACACGATTGGCACCTGCCTCAATTGCTTTTGCTGGTGTCATTACTCGTTTCTGATCATCATTTGGGACCATAGCCCACTCAGGCCGAACACCTGGAGTGTTTAGTGACATCAGAAGTCCAAACTCAGCCCTAAGTATCTCTGCTTCTTGTGGCGAAGAAACGAGGCCGTCGAGTGAAGCCTGCATCGCTAAATGAGCAAGACGCATCACTGCATCCATCGTTGGACAGGTGAACATAGCCTGTGCATCAGCGTCATCAAAAGTTGTGAGTACTGTTACTCCCAGTACTTCTGTTTGCGGCAACCTCTCCTTCAGAGCTCTCATTGAATCAACGCCAGTCGTACAGCTAGCGGTCAGCATTTCCGGACCTACCTCCTCAAGAAGATACCCGTCATTCCTGAGTGTTGCTGGAATGTCCAGGAGTTTGAGATCGGCCATAACTCCGACACCGCGTTCATGAAGTTTGGGAATAAGTCTACAACCTACTGCACGTAGTGCAGTGTTTACCTTTATTATTACTCCCGTGTCAGCCAATTCATCTGCGAGCTCCAGGACCTCCTTCTCGATCCACAGTATCCTGTTTATTTCAGGTAGCTCGAAATCAGCCGCAACTATCAGACACTTTTCTGGGGACAATAGCATGACCAAGACTCCTTACACTGTATGAAGTTTTAACTCAACTCACCGCGAGCTGAGTTCCTAGAAGACCATACAAAAATATGGCCGAAAAGTAAATTTGATTATATGAATAGTGTTTATATACTGGCTATATGCATGTGCCGCACGCAGAATACATAGCTTCCCTCCCGAAGAAACATGTGGCGGCTGGGGCGCTGTTTTTCAATAGCAAAAATGAGCTGCTAATAGTGAAGCCAAATTATCGAGACGATGGTTGGTTAGTTCCTGGCGGCACCATTGACGCCATGGAGTCGCCCCAGGACGGCTGCGTGCGTGAAATTAAAGAAGAAATAGGTCTTGAGGTGTCTTCAGTACAATTTTTAAACATTCAGTACCAGCAAAACCCAGCGCGCGAAGGTGCCCCCGCGTATGACTCACTCCAGTTTATCTTTTTGGGTGGCACGCTTACTGACGAAGAGATTGCATCCATTAAACTCCAAACTGATGAGCTGGATGAGTGCAAATTTGTCTCAACCGACGAAGCGCTCCAACTCTTGCGCCCCGCCCTTGCCAACCGTGTCCGCGCTTCGCTTGAAGCAATAAAAAACAATTGTCCGAATTATACGGAGAGGAAATAAACTGGACTTATTTATAAATTATTGTAGATTTTTGCTAGAGCACATAGGGAACTTACATATGTCAGAATGGGAACCGCGAGTTTCTGCTCGTCTCGATGAGATGAGCGGAGGCAAAAGATCTCTGTATATGGAGATACATCCTGATGGAGATATTGTGGTGTGCATTCATGAAGATGGTGCACAGATCGAGAACAACGACGGGACTAAAGCGAGTGTCGAATTCTGTAATACTGCCGGTGGTGGTGGCGAAAGCCCACATACCCGCCGCGCACTACACGCTTTGTTTGACGCAATGCTGCGTGACGCAGAAGAAAAGCCTGCGGGCATTCCTCCATATCCTGTCTGGCTAAGCAAGCAAATGACGAAAGTTCACCCGGAAAAGATTGAAAGACTACTCAACCTTACCGCTCGCGACTTCTTCACTGCTGAACGTATGGAACAATGCGGAATCAAATCAAAAAGTCTGCGAACCATGGCAATGAGACATGCTATAGATATGGCTAAAACTAGAATGCACTTCGATGGTCAAAGGGTACAATTTATAGATCGCCCAAGGATTTTGAGCATGAGGGAGTTTGTTACAGAATATAAAGATCTTCCATCAATCCTGCGTTGGCCGAATCTGGGGGAAAAGAGTGCGGCAGCGCTTATAACTACAATAACTACTTCGGGATTGCAATTTTCGGCGACCGTATAAGAGTACAGAAAGGCGACCGACTGGTCGCTTTTCTTTATGTATAAGTAGTGGACCCACGGGGAGTCGAACCCCGACCTGTTCCATGCCATGGAACCGTTCTACCGCTATACTATGGGCCCGTACAGCCAAAACTGTAACGCAAAAATAGCGTTTTTTCAAAACCAATTCTTTAGTACGGTTACCCTATAGGTTTTATGGATGAGTGTTTATGTACTGACGGGTTAGTGCACCAAGATACCCATTCCCTTGCGAAAGCCCTGCGGGAGTTAGAATTTCTGCCGCATGTGCGTTTTGGAATCGTATAAGTGCCTGCTTAGTCCCCTGTCCAAAGTTGGTGGTTTCATTACCTAGCGACCCTTCGCCGGCGGTAGCAACAGCAAACCCATGCGCGTTAAGGTATCTCTGCAACTCTCGCACATCAGCACCGGTCATACTGGTCTTCAAGTTCCTAGAAAATGCTCGACCTGTCGGGGCCGCTGATATTGTCGCGGCATTTTCAGACGCGCGTTCAGTATTCCAAGCGACTGCATTAAGCACCCCTGCGAGCATGGATGAAGTATCCATGCTTACTGTGCGTGCTGTTATTTCCATAACACCCAAATAGGAGAATCCATTTGCATTGTTATTGGTCGTATCTTTTTCTTGCGTAATCACTATCTGGCCATTTACCGGTGTGACGCCCGAAATAGTCGCTATATTAGTGATATTCTCTGCCGCATTAAGCACAGCTTTTGTACCATTAATGGTATAGGCGGCAGTGCGGATCTCCCCTCCTGACCCTATGCGTGATGCATAAAAGCTCACGTTGTATGTGCGTGAAGATGAGAGACCCGAGATAGTGTAGGTATATCGCGAAGGCACACCACAATACCCTGAAGTAGCAGTATAGAAGGAGTCTAGTGTGGCGGATGCGGGGTATGGGCCTGCGGTCGTGCCGTTGGTATTTTCACACCCACCTGGCGGTGTTGGTGTCATTGTAAGAGTGAGTCCCGTTGCTGCACCAGTACTATCCACCAAAGGAACGTTGCTGGTTTTGCCTGTATAAATATTATTCCATCCTTGCATAGTGGAGAGGAAGGATGGTGACCCAAAGTCAATTAGATACCGCCCAGTATCTGCGGTTGGTTGTACAACAACCGCATTCAATACAGTCACTTGTACTGTTGCGCTCCCCGTCACGCCCGCACTGTCGGTAGCAGTAAGTTGGAACGTGTAGGAGCCCGGTACAAGGTTGGATACGAGAGTCGTGGCAGAGGTTGGTGATTGTATGGGTGCACCGTTACTCGTCACCTCTCTCCAACTGTATGCAGTGATGGTTCTACCTGACGCAGCACTCGCAGAGCCTGCAAGTGTGACACTGTTCGCTGGTGCAGTGATCGTTTGTGCAGATCCTGCGCTAACTGTTGGACCAGGGGTAGCATTGAGCACAGTAACCGCAACAGTCGCAGTTCCTGTTACTCCTGCACTGTCGGTGACTGTCAGTTGGAAGGTGTATGAACCGGGCAACAGATTGGTAACTGAAGTTACTGCAGCGTTTGGAGAGGTGATGGTAGCACTACTTCCGGCAGTTTGTGTCCACTTGTATGCGGTGATAGTTCTTCCTGTTCCTGCTACTCCTGAGCCTGAGAGTGTAACACTACTTGCTGGGGCGGTGATTGTTTGTGTTGTACCAGCATTTGCGGTAGGAGCTGGAACTGGTGGTGGAGGGGGCGGAGTGGTGCCTGAAGCTGCCTGACTTGTTACGTTGATGACCCCAAGATAAGAGAACCCGCTCGTATTTGTATTACTCGGCGCCTTTTCTTGGGTAATGGTTATTTGGCCATTCACCGGACTAATATTAGATATAGTAGCTACACCGGAAACATTTTCCGAGGCGTCTAAAACTGCCTTATTCATACCGACCGAGAACAAGGTCGAGCGAGCATCACCACCTGCTCCCAT
This sequence comes from uncultured Candidatus Saccharibacteria bacterium, assembly GCA_964424235.1. GTDB lineage: Bacteria > Patescibacteriota > Minisyncoccia > Phycocordibacterales > SBAW01 > GWA1-54-10. Next base: position 45,416 of record CAYRHY010000003.1, on the reverse strand, counting down.
TCGTGACGCATACAGAGTCACATTGTAGGTACGCGATTGAGAAAGTCCTGAAATTGTGTACGTATAAAGTGATGGAGAGCCACAATACCCTGTCGTTGAGGTAAAGATCGAGTCGCGAGTGGCTGTTGCAGGATACGGCCCTACTGTTGTGCCGTTTGTATTTTCACAGCCAGCGGGCGGCGTCGGCGTAATAGTGAACGTAGCTCCCGTTGTAGCGCCAGTGCTATCCACGAGCGGGACATTATATGAGTTGCTAGTGTAAATATTATTCCATCCCAGTGTTGTTGTTTTGTATGCATCCGACCCTATGTCAATAAGATATTGGCCAGTGCCCACGGTCGGCACCGCATTTTGTACCGTCATACTCACCGTAGCGCTCGTTGCTGCACCACCACTGTCGGTCACAGTCAGCTTGAATGTGTATGTGCCAGGCAAAAGGTTGGAAACGAGTGTTGTACGAGATGTTGGCGACTGTATGACAGCGCCGCGGGCCGATGTCTCCTCCCACTTATACCCTGCAATTGTTCTACTCGGAGCAACGCTCACATAGCCGGCAAGAGTAGCGGTACTTACTGGAGCGGTAATCGTTTGCGGCGCAGTAGCCTCCACTGTCGGACCTGGGACGGGAGTTGTTGTGGATTGTGTTGTTGTTGGAGCGGTAGAGATGGCCCCAGCAGCTATGGTGTTAACGAGATTACTGCCGACCACGCGACTATACAAAAGCTGATGACCAGTATCATTCAAGTGAATACCGTCGCCATATGAGTACACCGAGTTAATAGTGCCGTCTGGGTTAGCCACTCCTGTCCAAAAATCTATCGAGCGCGCTCCATAGGTTGCAGTAATCCAGTCACGCATAGTGATTTGCTTGGCAATACCAGTAGCATCAAAGTTTCGAGGCTGTGTGGTCGCTATCCATATAGGGACGCCCGCCGCCGTAGCGAGTGATACTATCGTCTGAAAGTTAGCCTGCTGTTCACTTATAGGATATCCAGCGGCGGTGTCGTTTGAGGGCATGTTAACGATAATTGCATCTGGCTTGAGCGAGAGTGCGTAGGTGATATTGCGCGAAGTGTCGGGCGAAGGCCGGCCCGCAGGTATGGTCCAGTTAGCTGGCATGATGGTATAGGTGTTATACCCACCGACACCAAGATTGACGACCGAATTGCTAGTATTGAGCGACTGCATATAGGTGGTGAATTTGCCTACCCATGAATTTGCAAATGAGCTTGCACCTGTCCCGGCGGCGGTTGAAGAACCGAGGACAACTATCTTTTTACCGGTTACCTGTGGGGTGGAAACTACCGCTTGTGTTACACCTGCTCCTGCTTGACCTGCAATATCAATGACACCCAAATATGAAAACCCATTAGGGTTCGTGTTACTGGCATCTTTTTGCTGTGTGATCACTATCTGACCATTCACTGGGGTAACGTTAGAGATAGTGACTGAATTGTTGATATTTTCAGATGCGTTGAGTACCGCATTACTTGAACCTATGGTGTATAGCGTGCTGCGCACCTCGCCCCCTGTGCCGATGCGCGATGCGTACAGTGTTACGTTGTAGGTCTGAGCTGATGATAGTCCGGTGATTGTATATACAAATTGAGCAGGAGTTCCGTTATATCCTGTCGTTGATGTGTAAAAGGTGTCTTGTGTTGCTGTTGCTGGATACGGTCCACCGGTCGTACCATTAGTGTTTCCGAGCGATGCTGGGGGTGTGGGAGTTACGGTAAGTTTGACGTTTGTTGCAGTGCCCGCGCTATCCACCAAAGGAACATTGTATGAGTTGCCCGAGTAAATGTTGTTCCATCCCTGTACGGAAGTTTGGTATGAGCCCGATACTCCTATGTCTATAAGATACCGGCCGGTATCTGCCGAAGCGGTGGCAGGACGAAGAAATGCAAAAAAAGTACAAAATACAGTAATAAGTAAAATACGTAGGACTGATGCCCTAAGTGGCTGGGGTATGTGCATAGGCTCAGTATAAGCTGCCCTTCTTGGGCAGTATGTGAGTAATTCACAGTACGACAGTCGCCCCCTCTCTGTTTATTTCCAAAATGCCGCCGTCAACATGCATTGATTGCTCGCCCGCTTCGCTACGTACAGTGATGGTACCAGGCCGCAAGGTCGTAATGAGCGGCATGTGCTCACCTAAAATAGTCATCTCGCCCTGGCCTCCTGGCACAGTAACAGACAGGGCCTCCCCATCAAAAAATACGTGATCAACTTTTGCTATTACTAAATGCATGATATTTTACTTTTTTGATATTCTGTTCAGACTCTATGGCGCTTCAGAAAAGTGCATTCGAGACCGTCCCCTTGATGACCTGCAGTGTTGAGAATGCAGCTTTTTGAAGCGCCTCTACCACTAAGATCGCGGATCTATTCAGCTTTGACACTATCAATTGAACCCTTGTTATAGAACGCACTTTCAGGCTTGTCGTCGTGCTTACCTTCAAGAATTTCCTTAAAGCCGCGCACCGTCTCAGAGAGCGGCACGTAGACGCCCGGGATACCGGAGAAGACTTCAGACACATGCATCGGGTGCGAGAGGAAACGCTGAATTTTACGCGCGCGGTAGACCGTCTGCTTGTCTTCGTCGGAGAGTTCATCCATACCAAGGATGGCGATGATGTCTTGGAGGTCCTTGTAGCGCTGGAGCGCCTGCTTCACGCCCAGAGCTACTTCGTAATGCTCTTGGCCAACGATGTTTGGATCAACGGCGGTCGAGCTGGACTCCAAGGGATCGATGGCTGGATAAATACCAATCGAGGCGAGGTTACGCGAGAGCACGATAGTGGAGTCGAGGTGGGCAAAAGTTGTCGCTGGCGCTGGGTCGGTCACGTCGTCGGCCGGCACATAAATTGCCTGCACTGAGGTGATTGAACCCTTCTTGGTTGAGGTAATACGCTCTTGAAGCTGGCCCATCTCTTCAGCGAGTGTTGGCTGGTAGCCTACCGCTGATGGTACGCGCCCAAGGAGCGACGACACCTCAGAGCCCGCTTGCACAAAGCGAAAGACGTTGTCCATGAAGAAGAGAACGTCCTTACCCATCTCGTCGCGGAAGTACTCGGCCATAGTGAGACCAGTGAGGCCGACACGCGCACGAGCACCAGGTACTTCATTCATCTGGCCGAAGACCATGGCCATTTTTTCAACAACACCCGACTCGGTCATTTCATGATAGAGGTCGTTACCCTCGCGTACGCGTTCGCCCACGCCTGCGAAGACTGAGTAGCCGCCGTGCTCTTTAGCCACGTTATGGATGAGCTCCTGCATGAGCACTGTTTTACCCACCCCTGCGCCGCCGAAAAGTCCGACTTTACCACCACGTATGAAGGGTGCGAGGAGGTCGATTGGTTTAATGCCTGTTTCAAACACTTCAGCCTTGGTGCGCTGGTCTTTGAAGGAAGGGGCGGGCTGGTGGATGGAGCTTAGAGGGGTGCCTTGAGGAGCAGACTTACCATCAATCGGCTGGCCCACGACGTTGAAAAGGCGGCCGAGTACCTTCTCGCCGACCGGGACAGACACTGGCGCGCCAGTGTCGACAACTTCGCTCCCGCGGGTGAGGCCGGTCGTGTCCTGCAGCGCGATGGTGCGCACACGGCCAAGGCCCACGTGCTGTGCAACTTCAAGCACAACGCCGCGATTCCCTACGTTTGTAGTAAGCGCATGCTTAATCGGCGGCAAAGCGCCCTCAAAATAAACGTCTACGACCGGGCCAATGATTTGTGTAATTTCTCCTTTCATACTCCTTGTAATAATTTAATAACTCTAGACAGCCATTGCCTCCATACCACCAGTAATTTCGGACACCTCGCGGGTGATAGCCGCTTGGCGCGCCTTGTTAAACTGCAGCGTCAGCGAGTGCTCCAACTCGCGTGCCTTGTCTGAGGCCGACTTCATCGCGACCATGCGCGCGCTGTGCTCGGAGGCTTGTGACTCCAGCAGCGCATGGTACACGAAGATAGACGCGAGACGAGGCAAGACAGCATCGAACACCTCAGCCTCTGATGGCTCGATGGTGTAGGTGCCTGATTGTAAACGCGTTTCGCTTTCGGCAAACGCGCCACGCTTAGGGGTGATGTCGCTCACCACTGCCTGAAGCTCAGAGAGCATGAGCGGGAAGACAACACGCACTGTTGGGCGCTGCTCGAAAGTTGAAATAAAATTTTGATACGCGATTTTCACAACATTCACTGCGCCGCGTGAAAACTCATCTGCTGCGCGCGCAATAATCTCACTCATAAGCTCTACATCGAGCTCTTGAGTGTTAGGGCGATACAGTACAACAGTAAATCCACGGGCGCTAAAAAAATCATTCGCCTTCTTCCCTACTGCAACAATCGAGACGTCTTCAGTAGAGAGGCCGCTTGCGCGAATATCATTTGATACAGCGCGAAGTACTGCGCTGTTTAAACCACCAGCCAAGCCTTTGTCACTAGTGATTACTATATAGAGTGCCGGAGCAGCAACACCCTCTGTCACTAGATGAACCGTTCCAGAAGGTGTTACTGCTCCTGTTTCAGTGGTCTGTGAAGATGAAGTTTTGAAGCTGCTTGAACCTCTCAGTAACGGGTGATTCCTAAGCACATCCGAGCCAGAAACTCGTGCAAGGATAGAGACTGCAGCTTTAGCATACGCGCGACCATTGAGCGCCATGAACTGCGCCTTGCGCATCTTGGCAGCCGAAACCGCTTCCATGGCTTTCGTCACGGTCTCGGTTTTCTCAATAGAGCGTATTTTTGATTTGATCTGCTTGAGCCCTGCCATAGATTATTTATTATCGAAGAGGTCGGGGTGCGTTTCTTCAAACTCTTTTAAAGCTTCTTTCAGTGTGCTCTCAGACGCTTCACTCATTTCGCGTGATTTTGCGATTTCTGGCAGCAAGTCTATGTATTGTGCGTCGAGGAAAGTGAGGAATTTTTCTTCGAACTCTGGCACGCGTGCTACCGCAACTTTCGAGAGATAGCCGTTTACTGCGCTATAGATAATGACCGACTGACGTTCGAATGCTAAGGGCGCGCCATTCTTTTGGCGAAGGATTGCCATCATGCGTTGACCTGCGTCGATGCGGCGCTTCGTGTCAGGGTCGAGGTCTTGGCTAAACTGCATGAATGCTTCGAGCTCGCGGAATTGTGCCAACTCAAGTTTAATTTTTCCTGAAACGCGCTTCATCGCCTTCGTTTGAGCGCTGGAGCCTACGCGAGAGACTGAGATACCGGCGTTGATAGCAGGACGGAATCCTTTGTTGAAGAGGTCAGTCTCAAGGAAGATTTGTCCATCAGTGATGGAAATAACGTTGGTTGGGATGTAGCCCGAGACGTCACCTTCTTGTGTCTCGATAATTGGGAGCGCAGTGAGTGAACCGCCTCCTTTCTCTTTGGAGAGTTTTGCGGCGCGCTCAAGCAAGCGAGAGTGGAGATAAAACACATCACCCGGGTATGCCTCACGGCCTGGAGGACGGCGCAGGAGGAGCGAGAGCTGGCGATACGCTACTGCGTGCTTGGAGAGGTCATCATAGATGATGAGTGCATCGCGGCCTTTGTCCATGAAGTACTCACCAATAGCAGCACCTGCAAATGGTGCTAAATATTGCAAAGCAGCTGGCGCAGCGGCGCCGGCGTCAACAACGATGGTGTACTCCAGTGCTCCTTGCTCACGCAACATACCCACGAGCTGAGCGGTCTTACTTTCTTTCTGCCCCACAGAGACATAGATACAAATAGGTCGCGACTCCTTTGGCTCTGACTTTTGATTCAAAATAGTATCGATAGCGACAGTCGTCTTTCCGGTGTAGCGGTCGCCGATAATGAGCTCACGTTGGCCGCGACCTATCGGGATCATGGAGTCGATAGCTTTAATACCGGTGTGCAGCGGTTGATTCACTGAGTGACGATCCATCACGCCATACGCTTCGCGCTCAATTGGATTGTGCTTTTCAGCTTTGATAGGACCTTGACCATCCAGTGTCTCACCCAGCGGTGAGACGACTCGACCTAGGAGCGACTCGCCGACCGGGATAGAAAGCACTTTCCCCGTTGCTTCAACCGGCATACCCTCAGTCACGAGCGCTGGGTCACCTAAAATAATTGCGCGCACTGAGTCTTCTTCAAGATTGAGCACGACACCAAACACATCCTTCACTTCAAGTGCCTTATCGAGCGCTTTGCCGCGCGCCGTGTCAAAACGGATCATCTCCGACATCGCCGCATTTTTGAGTCCTTCGATCTCTGCGACGCCATCACCCACACGCACGACCGTGCCCGTCATCTCATTTTTAGGGAGTGCCGAAGGAGAGAAATGTTCTATCTCTTTTTTAAATTGTTCGATGAAGTCTTGCATAGTGTTTAGTGTGTAGCGATGAGTGTGCGATACAGTTCGACCAATTGGCGCGAACGAATGTCTGCGGGAGTAATAGTGCGATACTGCTCGCTTCTGCGCTTCCCTTCGCTAAGCCGTTCTATTTCAGCGAGGATGCGCGGTAGGAGTTGGCGCTCCTTTCTACTTGTTAATACTTTTTCTAAATTACTGAGGTATTCGCGGCCTTTGATTGGATTATCAGTAACGAGTGCGAAGAGTGCCTGAGCATAGTGGGCTTCCTTCTTCATACTTATTTCGTCATTTTCTCCATACCCAGAACAATAAGCTTCGCGACCTCCTGCTTACTCTGTTCAATTGCTTCACGCTTGAGTTCAGTAGCTTGCGCTTCAGCATCCTTAAGCAGTGCCTGGGCACTCGCTTCGCTCGCGCTTACGATCTCGTGACCTTTCTGCTGCGCAGCATTGCGAGCGCTCGCGATAACTTCGTCAGCTTCACTACCCGCTTTTGCGAGCATGTCTGCGCGTGAGCTTTCGATCTCATTGAGCTGACGCTTCGCCTCTTCAGCATCTGCGACGCCTTGTGCCATTTTGCGGCGGCGCTCTTCGAGCATGTTAGTGAGCGGCGTATAGAGGAAATACCACAAAGCACCGAGCAATAACCCGAAGTTAATCAGGTTAATGACAAGAAGCCTCCAGTCGATACCAAATGCAGCGAAGAGATCACTCATGCGAGTTTAGGCGCGCTAGACGAAGCGAATAATAAACGAAACAACAAGGGCTAAAATGCCGAGCGCTTCTGTAAAGACGATTGCCAAGATCATGTTTGAAACAACCTTGTCACTCGCTTCAGGGTTACGACCAATAGCATCCATAGCACGACCACCAATAAGCCCAATGCCGATTGCAGGACCAAGCACGCCCAAACCAGCGGCAATGGCCATAGCAAGCACCTTTACGGATTCAATATCCATATCCAAGAATCAACTAACTAATAACGTTTATGCGCTTACTCTACCACACGTAGACACTTTTTTCTAATGAGCCTCGGCGTGTGCTTCGCTGTGCGAGCTGTGTGGCTCTGCTATCGCGAGCTTAATAAAGAAGAGCATGAGCATAGCGAACACTGCCGCTTGCACCACACCAACAAAGGTCTCGAACGCCATGAGCGGCACCGGCAGCACGTAGGGCATGAAGAAACTGGCCACCGCCAAGAGCACCTCACCGGCAAAGATGTTGCCAAAAAGACGAAAAGAGAAGGATATAAAGCGCGAAAGTTCAGAGACAAACTCGATGATACCTACCACAAAGTTAAGCGGCGAGGAGAAGTTAAAAAACTTGCCGCCATAGCGCCAAAATCCAAGCAGCACTATGCCGCTGATTTCAATCGAGAAAACTGCGATGATAGCGAGCGCGAGCGTGACATTAAGGTCAGTATTGACCGGACGCAACAGCGGCACCGTCTCACCCGCGTGGTGCACTACGAGCGCACCCATAATCGGCAAGAAGTCGAAGAGATTGGAGAATGCGATAAAGAGAAAAACGGTGACGATGAGCGGGAAAAATCTGATCGCCAGCTTGCGGTTCCCCAAAATCTGCGCCATATAGTCGATCAAAAAGTCGAAAATAAGTTCAAAAAAGTTTTGTACCTTCCCGGGGATAAGTTTTGGATTGCGACCCACAATTACCGCAGTGATGATAAGCAGCGCCATGACCACCCACTCGGCCACGAGTGTGTTGGTTATCGGAATTCCCCACAAGGTCCCGACGCGCTCAGCAGCAAGCGCTATGTGCAAACCGCTCTCCATATCTATTGCTTGCATGCTACCATAAAGTTGTCGATATGGTATACCTCTCACTTTTAATCGCACTTATGGCAACGCTTGGAGGCTCACTCTCCTACCTTGCAAACGAGGCGCCGCCCGGGACTGTGCTTTTTACGTATCGCTCGATGGTGAATGAGCCTGTGGAAGAATTTTTAGCGAAAAATGATGAGGATAAGGCCCGCCTTAATCTCCTCCTCATAGACGAGCATCTCACCGCAGCAAAATCACTTGCGCTACAAAACAAACTTACCGTCGCCGGCCAAGCAGCTATTACTGAAGAAGTGGCGAGCCGTATACAAGCAATAACTGAAGTGCTCGAGCGTCTCGAAGTTCAAAAAAAGCACGCCCAAGGCGCACAAATTGCAAAAACGCTATACCAAACATTAGAAAACCAAACAGAATCTCTCGCACTCGCTAGTACACAAGGCTCTCTCTCGGTCCAACTCGCCCTCGCTCCCATAGTAGTGCGTCTGCGTACCGCGCAAACGACCGTCTCACTGCTCGCCACCGCAGCCGCCGCCCGCGCGAATGGTATTGAAACAAACATCACTCCTCCCGCGAGTGTGAGTACGATACAGAGATAATTTCAGTGCTCGCACTTCGAAGCTCCATACAATAGTGGACCCTGCGAGAATCGGACTCGCGCCTCTGCAATGCGAATGCAGCGTTTTACCACTTAACTAAGGGCCCTGCCGCCCAAAAAGGGCGATCGTGAGTCGGGATGCCGAGAATCGAACTCGGGTTTTACGCACCCGAAGCGTACGTAATGCCACTATACCACATCCCGGTGCAGCCTATAGGATTCGAACCTATGACCCCACCCGTGTGAAGGGTGTGCTCTACCAACTGAGCTAAGGCTGCATACGCAACAAACTGTTGCGATACGACAAAATATATAAGGAAATGTTTAAAAGCGAAAGGCCGTCTGCACAGTGCAGACGGCCTTATTGAGAAACAATTGTATTTCGTTAAATTTACGGAGTATAAATCGGTACTGATTTAGTTGAGATAGTGGTGCCACTTTTGTTTTTACTCGTGAAGGTGATGGTGTAGGGCGCGCTGCCCTTCCAGTTCCAACCGGTGAAGTCGACCATAGCCTCCTTGTGCGGCCAACCGTCGGTACTGGTATACATAGGCACTTGCCCGCCGTTATCTACCTGCCAGAACATATCGTATTGTGACGTGTCGGTATTTTCCACAAGCGCCTTAAACGGCTGCAAGCCGCCAAGGTGCACATTTGGTACTGGCCACCATACGCTTGTTGAGCCACCTGTTGGAAGAGGAGTGGTCGGTGGTGGAGTTGTTGGTGGAGGATTATTTGGCGGGGGCTGCGCCGCACCTGTCCACCATTTTTTTATCGTGTCTTGAGCCGGCTTGTTTTGCGGTGTGTAGTCGGTGTTACCACTACCGCCATAATTTGGATTCGGGCTCCACCACCACAGCGTCATGCCCTGTACCGTCGAATAATCATTCCAATATTGGAATAGTGCTTCATACGCATTCACCTGCTCTTGTGCATCATACCCGCCACCCATGCTCGAGTCCCATGGATGTATATGCGCATTGGTGACACTGCGATATCCAACTTCAGCGAAAATAATTGGCTTGTTCCAGCGCTGTGCTATGGGTGCGATGTCATAATTATTTACGTTTTGCCACTGGCTCTTCAGTGAGGCGACTGAGTTGTCGGTAGTAAAGTCGTAGTATGCCGAGACACCAATATAGTCGAGCTTATCCCAAAACTGAATGTTCGGGAGCTCTGACGCCCACCCCTGCTGGCCGCGATTAGCACTGTAGGTAAGTGCGCCTTTATACACGCCGCGTACCCGGTTGATCATGCCAACCCAACGCTGTGTATTGTCACCATTTTGTGAAGCAGAGGCCATATCAACCAGCTCGGCTCCGAGCTGGTAGAGTTCGACTCCTTGCGCCTGTCCTAACTGGCCGTAGTGTACAAGCACATCACCATACTTTTGGTACCAAGTATTTCTATCCCCTGGGTTAATATTGGCGCGCCACTCACCGTTGTAATTCTCAAGGTATATGGAAATCTCCGCTTTCATCCCAAGAGAGTGCACGTATTGAATCCCTGAGATGAGTGAACTATCACTGGGTGTGTTCCACCCAGCGTTAATGTCGGTAGCACCTGAGTTAGATTGATAGTATGGGATAATAAAATTTACCGTGTTGCCGCCAGCTGCCTTGAAATTCCGTACCGATTGTTGGAAATCGCCACTCCCAAAATCAGTAGTAGATTGTGGGATAAAGCTTGCGCCCTTATAGACCCAACCACTTACCGCTGCCTGCGCCTGGGTCGGCAAGAGCAACGGCGCGAGCAATAGAAAAAAAGAAAAGACGACGCCGCTCTTGTACAGCAAAGTTTTCATACTGATACGTAGTTACTACTAAGAACAGTAGTATCGCAAAGTACCGCTGAATGACACATGAATATAAAAAAAACGACCCTGGTCGAAGACCAGGGTCGAAGGTTTGGGGAAACGCGGGCTTGCTTAGGCCGCCGCGGCGCGATCGCCGCTCTTGCTGCGCTTGCGCTGCCGCCGGATAAGACCGAGAGCCGCAAAACCGATGCCTGTGGCGGCGACG
>CAYRHY010000003.1:0-34653 GCA_964424235.1 uncultured Candidatus Saccharibacteria bacterium | reverse complement strand
TCCAAACGCACCGTGCCGCCTGGCGGCGAATGGCGGATCGCGTTGCGCAGCAGGTTCTCCAGGGCCTGGGCGACGCTGTCCAGATGCCCGTGAACCCAGCAATCGGCAGCAATCCCCGACGGCAGCCGCGCGCGCGGCCAGTCGAGAAGAAGGTCTCTGGCGTGCCGATCGTCCCTGTGCAGTCGGTGATCAGACAGGGCGACTGGTGAGCTGACACCTTCACGCCGGCGTTGTTTGGGGTGAGAACGTCGCTCTCGCTACTCCACGTGCCGCCCGTGTTGGTGACGATGAACGCGATGGTGCTTGCAGGAGTACTCGAACCATCGCCATTTTTCAGACGAGCGGCGAAGTTACCCCACCCATTATTATTCCCTGAGCCCCACGAATCAAACGTTGGCGGACCGAAGCCTGGGACCGACGTATACGTCGGAATCGAGAGGGTGAACGTCGGGGCGTTCACATTGACCGCCGCCGCACCTCCGTCGATGAACGGGTAGAAATAAGTTCCGTCGTTCAGAGCGGTGAACAGGATCGATGCGTGGGTCGCATCAACCAAGGTCACATCAGCCATTGCGTAGGGGCCAGTCAGCCCCGATATATTCGCCGTATTCAAGTCGAACGTGAGCGTTGCCTTTGCCGATGGTGCCAGCAAGGCACCTCCAAACAGTGCAAACACGGCGACCATCGCCATGCGCTTGAGAAAGAACATCCTGTTTCCTCTTCTAGAAACGAAGTTATGCGCACGGATGTACGCAGACCCTTTATAACAGCAAAAGGAGGCGTTGTAAATACCCCTGTGGAAAAGTCAAAAATACCCTTTATTTACAATATGAAATAAGTATGGCCACCGAAAGGTGGCCGAAGTGTGAAATCTTCATTCGCCTTAAGCAGGCTAAGGAGTGTACGTATGTGCGAGACTGATTATCAGCGCAGGGACGCTAATTATCAGCCAGAATGCTGTCATCCAGTCATCAAGACAATCGAGCATCTCGCCCATTTTGTCACCTAAGCGTCGAGCTTCAGCCATTATGATTCCCCTTGTGCTGTACCGCTTGTATGCTACCACACCAGCACCAGAGCCAAACAAGAGTTTTGGGGAAAGGTGGGCGACTTTTTTAACGCTTTATGGTATAGATAGTGATGCGGGCCCTTAGCTTAGTTGGTACCCGCCCGAACGTACCGTTCGGTACGGGCGGGGAGCGTCTCATATGCAATATACCGTATACGTTCTTAGGAGCGATGATGGAAAGTTGTATAAGGGAATGACTAAAGATCTGCGCAAGCGATTGTTCGATCACAAAAGTAAACACACCAGAACTACTGCGCGGATGCACAACCTCATAGTTGTCTATACCGAGCAGTTTGATAGTTTTGAAGAAGCAAGAAAACGCGAGCTGTATTTTAAATCAGCAGCAGGTAGAAGGTTTCTAAAACAACATATTGGGCCCTTAGCTTAGTTGGTAGAGCGCCTCATTTGCAATGAGGAGGTCAGCGGTTCGAATCCGCTAGGGTCCACAGAGAAAATTAAAGCGCACCTTGTGTGCGTTTTAATTTTGCTGCTAGCGGATTCGAACATGGGAAGGGGTCGGGAAACGGGAGTTTCCCGTGGCGGAATTATGCAAACCGAGGGGTTTGCAAGCGCAGCCGCCTTTGGCGGCGAGCAGTGAGTGTTCCGCTAGGGTCCACCGTAGTGACAATTTAAATATTTCGTGTTATTTTAAATCAGGAGGTGTATCATGTGTGAACGTTGGTTACTAAGACTCCTTGGCTTTGTTTTCATCCTTGGCTTTGCGGCATACGCTGCAGACGCCATGGTTTGGCACCAAACCTCACGAAACATGGTCCAAAATATCTTCACAGGAGAAAAAATGCAGCAAAGCTGCACAAGAGATTGGGTGTGTACCCGAAGGCCGCTGGAGTGATCCAGTGGCCTTTCACTTATTTCAACTCATCAATCTTAGCCGCCAGGATAAAATCATTCTCAGAGAGACCATCGATAGCGTGGGTGGTGAGCTCGACTGAGACCGCGCCCCAGGAGACAGCAAGGTCAGGATGGTGCCCCTCCTCCTCAGCGATGTCAGCGACTTTATTTACAAACGCTATACCATCTTTAAAATCTTTAAAACGAAACTCACGCACGAGGAGGTGCGCATCATCAACAAGCATCCACTCCTCATTCAGCTGCGTCATCATCTCTTGTGCCTCCTGAAGCGAGAGGGGGTCTACTCCCCCTTCGCACGGTATACAACGGCGCTGTGCGAGCGGCTCATTTTTCTTGTCCTTTTCTGACATATTCATATTCTAGCAAATCAATGATTTTAACGCTTATGCGCCATTTGGATGATGTGATCGAGAAATTCCCCCACGCTAGAGCCTATAGCATGAAGCGCTTTGGGTAAGAGCGACTCCTTAGTCATCCCCACCGCCGCAGCACTATTAATTTCAAGAAAATACACGCCCCGCTTACTCACGATAAAGTCTGAGCGTGAGTAGTGCTTCGCGCCCAAAGCTTCATGCACCTTAATAGCCGCTTCGCACAGTGCTTGTTTTTCTTTATCACTAAAATTGCCGGGGCAAATTTCTTTGGACTCTCCGCTATACTTCGCGTCATAGCTAAAAAAGCCGTGTTTGGGTGGTGGGATAATTTCTACCGGCAAGAGCGCATATGACTTTTGGTTACGAAAATTATCGATAACACCCACAGTCGCCTCTCGTCCTTTAATAAACTCTTCGACCAATACTGTCGGTGAGACTTTTAGTGCATGCTCTAACCCACGGCGCAGCGCGTGGTAGCTATCGGCCACCGTCATGCCAACCGATGAACCGCCAATGACTGGTTTGATGATAGCGGGGTGTGGGAAGCTGCGAAAAAGATGCAACGAGAGCGCATCGAGATCTTCACCAGGCTCGACCAATACTCCTTGAGCAATTTTGACGCCAAGTTTTTTTACAATTTCGCGCGTCGAGTGCTTATTAAACGCAATAGTTGATGCAAAGGCATCCGAACCGGTGTACGGCACGCCGATCTCTTCAAGCAATTTTTGGACGACGCCGTTCTCCCCATACTCGCCATGGAGCACATTAAATGCCACATCCACGCCAGTGAGCGCTTTCTCAGGCACTACTGCGCGACCGTGCACATGCCACTGCCCTTCTTTATCTATAAAAATATCGCGTGCTTCGTATTTATCTTTGTTGAGATGTTCGAGCACATTCGCGCCAGATTTGAGCGACACCTCGTACTCGCTCGATGGTCCACCACGAAGCACTCCCACCACTGTCCTCATATACAGGAGTATACCAAGAAAATGCTGCCGGGGTTACCGGCAGCACAATCTTTTATCCGAGGAGTTCTTTTCTGCTCTTCTTGCGATGATAGCCGATAGCAAAACGGTGAGCTTCGGCGTTAGCGAGCAGAATGTCGCGCTCGCGCTCTTTAATAAGATCTCGATCACCTGTCCCGAGTGTAGTCGAGGGGCCACGAATTTCGCGCGGACGATGCTTTTCGTCCTTCACCACACCTACCACCGGGATCTTGATCCCTAATTCCTTTAAAAGCGCCTCAGCGACATTAATCTGCGCAGTCGCTCCGTCAACCACAATGAGCCGCGGTAGCGGCCACTCTTCGTGTCCCAGACGGCGTGAGAGGATTTCCTTCAGCGCCCCTGGATCGTCACCTGCTTTTGCTTGGCGTAAGCGAAATTTTCTATACTCGCCTGGGCGCGCGGCACCATCTTCAACAACCGTCATGACGCCTACGGCAGCGGTACCACGCAGGTGCGCTGCGTCATACGCTTCAATTCGCCAAGGGCGAATTGCCCCGAGCGAAGTCGAGAGGCTACGGTATTCATCCTTAATAAGCGAGACATCTTGAATATGATTGAGTGCAAAAATTTGGCCGCGCAGTTTTGCTGCCTCTTCGAAATCTTCGTCCTTCGCAGCAGCTTTCATATCACGTTCGAGCGATTTGATGAGTGTGGGCTTTTTCGCTTCAAAGAAGAGCGCGATACGGCGAATAATCTTTCGATACTCAACCTTGCTCACCTCGCCCGTACATACGCCCGGACACAGGCCAATGGAGCGATTGAAACACGGGCGGCAATGTTTGGCGCCTTTTATCATCTGTACATTGCACGGCACACACTTCGCGTCGCGATAGGGAAAAATTTTGCGAATTAATTTAAGTGCCTCCTTTAACTGCAACCCATGCGGAAATGGGCCAAACACATACAAATAACCACCGTTCTCAGTTGCCGAAGCAAAACTACCCTTCTGGAACGGTTCATCTAGTGACAGGGGGGTAGTTTTGTGAAGGCCTCTTGCGAGGGGGTGGTTTTTTGAAGCGGTTGAGGCTCCAGCAGCAAATGATTTTTTCACTAGGGTAGACGTTCTAAAATCATTTGCTGCTTTCGCTATGGAGCTTGCTTGCAGTTCTTTTCCGCGCTTGAGCTCAATAATAGGAAACTCTTCGTTAGTGATAACGACATAGTTCCAACTTTTGTCGTCTTTTTCGTCGGTGTTATAACGCGGCTTGTAGTTTTTGATGAGGTGCGCTTCGAGAATGAGCGCCTCAAGCACTGAGTCGGTCTGCCGCCAGTCGATGGTTTTCGCTTTCGCGACCATGTTAGCTATGAGCTGTGAGCGAACTTCAGCAATATCAGGCGCGAAGTATGAGCGCACTCGGTCGCGCAAACTGGTTGCTTTGCCAATATATAAAACCTCCTTTTTAGGTCCTAAAAAGAAATAGACGCCCGGTTCATCGGGCATTTTTTTGGCTTTAATTTTAAACTGGTCGAGTGTCACAACATTGACACCTTACCATAAAAGTGCTCCTACAAAAAGCGGAGCGCCCCCGTACGGGAGCGCTAGTACTCAGGTTGAACGGCGAAGGGCCAGAAGACGTTGAATGGCTGCAGCTTCACCAAGATTGGAAGTGGCCGTATGTAGTGTATCCGCAAACCAAGCTTCATCTGCTTCGGTGCGCACAGCATTATGACCAAGCCCCATGACTCTACGCACCACATCCCGAGCGCGAGTCTGCGGATCGTCTGCTACGACAATTCCAGTTGCACATATCATGGTAATACTCGGGCTAAGGCCGTTTGGATGCACTTCAAGCATCTTTAACTCCCGCATGCTTGCGAAGAAGAAATTTTCTTCGCAGTAGATCTCCTAGATTTTCACGGTAGCACAACAACACATTCTTTCCTATTTTCTTATCCACTTATCGCCCTTTTAATACGCGTTTGAGATATTTGCCGGTGTGGCTTTTGGGATTATTAGCAACTTCTTCGGGTGTGCCTTTCGCGACAAGTTTACCACCACCCACTCCCCCTTCAGGACCAAAGTCGAGAAGATAATCAGCGTTCTTGATCACATCCATGTTGTGCTCAATAAGCACGACTGAGTTGCCTGCTTGTACGAGACGATTAAGAATATCAATCAGTTTCTGCACATCTTCGTAGTGCAATCCTACTGTTGGCTCATCGAGCAGATAAATTGTTTTCTGGAGATGTGGCCGATATAGTTCCGCAGCGATCTTTGTGCGCTGCGCTTCACCGCCCGAAAGCGTGGTTGCTGACTGTCCGAGTTTTAGATAGCCAAGACCCACTTCGTCGAGTGTCTTGAGACGGTCATAAATTGCTGGAATATCGATAAAGAAGTCGAGCGCCTCTTCAATTGTCATCTCGAGAATGTCGTAGATACTCTTTTTCTTGTACTTCACCTCGAGCGTCTCTTTCATAAAACGCTTACCGCCACAAATGTCGCAGGTGACATATACAGTAGGTAAGAAGTGCATTTCAACCGCAATAACGCCATTACCTTCGCACGCCTCACAGCGACCACCCGAACGCGACTGCGGCACATTAAATGAGAAGCGCGACGCCTTCCATCCACGCGCTCGCGCCTCGTTCGTTGAGGCAAATAGATCGCGAATAAACGTAAACGAACCGGTATAGGTTGCGGGGTTTGAGCGCGGCGTACGCCCGATTGGCGACTGGTCAATCAAAATGGCGCGACTGAGATTCTCAAGACCTTTAATCGAGTGTGCATTAAACACTTGATTAGTGCGGTAGCGTTTGTCAAAGCGCGCTTTGAGATTTTCATACAGCACTTCATACAAGAAGGTCGACTTGCCCGAGCCAGAGACACCGGTGATACCCACCATGCGGCCCAGGGGAATCTTCGCATCAAGATTATTGATGTTAAATGCACTACCGCCTTTAATCTCTATCCAACCTTTGTCTTTCTCGCGGCGCTCGTCAGGTACAGGCACCGCCTTTTCACCACGCAAATAGCTGAGTGTTACTGAACCGCTATCATTCTTTTTAGCCGTTAGGAGTTTTTCCAAATCATCAGCGACGACAATATTGCCACCATGCACTCCAGCGCCAGGCCCGATATCAACGAGGAAGTCGCCCGCATAGATAGTGTCTTCGTCGTGCTCAACCACAATGATCGTATTACCTAAATTACGGAGATTTACGAGTGTTTTGATGAGACGTTCGTTGTCACGTTGATGCAAACCAATAGTCGGCTCGTCGAGTACATAGAGCGCGCCCACGAGTCCACTTCCAAGTTGTGAAGCAAGGCGGATGCGCTGCGCTTCGCCGCCAGAGAGTGTGTTCGCACGGCGCTCGAGGGTAAGATAGTCGAGCCCCACATCGAGCATGAACTTGAGACGTGCAGTAATTTCTTTAATAACTGTTTTAGAAATTTCCTGATCTTTTTTCGATAAGTCGAGTTCGATGAAAAAATCGTACGCATCTTTGATAGAAAGTTTGGTGATGTCGACGATGTTTTTAGCTCCCTTTGGTATGCCGTCAGCTTCAGGAAAAGCACCCTCTTTTTGAGTACTAGAAACTGAAGCAACTGAGTCCTGAGCTGCGTCTACCCTAGCAGCGACGGACTCAGTTGCGGAAGTTTTTTTAGTTTTTTCCTTGTACAAAAACACATTAAGTGCTTCTGGGCGCAGGCGCGCACCATGACACACCGGACATGCTTCATCTGAAAAGAGGTGCTTGGTACCCAAACCATTACAGGCCGGGCACGCGCCATACGGCGAGTTAAAGGAGAAGAGGCGCGGCTCAACCTCAGGGAATGAAAATCCATCGTAGGGGCACATGAACTTTGCGGAGATAAGCCGCTCGCCCGCAGTGTCTTCGATTTTGACGAGCCCTTCGGTTTCACTCAGCGCGCGCTCGACTGATTCCGAAAGACGCTCTTTCGCTGAAGCGAGTTGCTGCTTATCTTTTGATGAAAAGTCAGAGATAAGGATTTCGTCCACGAGCACATCAATATTGTGCTTCTTATTTTTTGAAAGGATGATCTGTTCGCGCAAACTCATGAGCTTGCCGTCCACTTTGACCTTTTCGTATCCCTTACCGAGAAGATCGTAGAGAAGTTGATAGTACTCACCCTTGCGTCCAACCACCACGGGCGAAAAAACACGCACCATGTCGTCACGCAGTTGAATACCCATCACATTGCGCGTCTGTTTAGGAGCGAGTTTGGTGACCCCTTCAATAATGCTGTGAATTATTTCTTCATTACTATGTTTGCGGATCTCGCGCCCACACGTAAGACAGTGCGGCTTACCCACGCGCGCATAGAGGATGCGCAGATAGTCATAAATCTCCGTAATCGTCGCTACTGTTGAACGAGGGTTATTTGATCGACTTTTTTGATCAATTGAAATCGCTGGCGAGAGACCGCTAATCTCTTCAACATCCGGTTTTTGCATCTGGCGCAAAAATTGGCGTGCGTACGCAGAGAGTGATTCCACATATCGTCGCTGCCCTTCGGCAAAAATAGTATCAAACGCCAATGATGACTTCCCCGAGCCTGAAAGCCCAGTAAAAATAACCATCTTACCTCGTGGAATTTTGAGATCGACGTTCTTAAGATTGTGTGTTTTCGCACCTTTTATGTAGATATAATCTTCTGCCATAGACACACGCACAGCCCCGAAGCGTGCTGCTTAGGGGTCTATAGTGCTGTGGCAATAGTATACCACAATTATTTAGTAACGGTAATAGACTTTGTGGTTGTATTGGTGAGTTTATCAGTCGCAGATACGGTAATAGTGTGTGAGCCCGTGCTAACAGATTTGTTCGACAAACTATACGAGCACGAACTTACTGCTCCACAGTTTTTAAGTACACTACCATCCATTGATATCACCATAGCACTAATGCCACTTGAGTCACTTGCTGAAGCCGCGACATTAGTACTGCCGTTTCCTTTTAGTTTCGCACCACTACTTGGCGAGGTGATGCTAATAAGCGGGCCAACCGTGTCAGTAAAGACAGTGAGCGATGCAGCCCCTGAGGTGCTATGCGCACTAACCTGAGCATCCGCTACTTGTGGTGACGTGGTATACACTCCATCGGCAGTATTTGCCGGCACTTGGACAGTATATGAAGCTGAGCCGCTCGCGCCCGGAGTGAGTGAAATACTTGCCGGTGAGAAAGTCGCTGGCCAGCCAGCAGGTGCTGCGGACGTAAGCGAGAAGGTGCTGCTCGGGCAGGTGCTGCTATCTTTATTCACGACAGAGACAGTATAGGATGCGCTCGCTCCTGCTCCAGCAGTCTGGCTGCTTGGCGTGATACTGAGGGTTGGCGCCGCTGGAGTACAGGCTGGCTGTGACGACGCTATAGTAACTGTTACTCCCGCGGCTGTATGACTCACCTGGGTAATTGAAAGACCGTTTATCGAGTCGGTGAATGTTGCACCATCAGTGAGCGCAGCATTCGTGTAGTTACTATCTCCCGGTGTAAGATCGAGCCACGCAGTGTTTCCTGAACCTGCACCTGCGACGTGAATAGAAGCACCATTCGTCAGCGTGCTTGAAAGATTCGTATCATTGCCGATTGGCTGGCGATAGCCGATGTAGTAATACTCGTTGGTATTTGCTTTTGGAATTTGTATAAGTTGTACACTCGAAGATTTTCCTTCAATCGGTGCAATGGTGTAGGTACCGCTCGCATTTGCGCCGAGCTTCAGCACATTAGCTGCTGCAAACCATCCAAAGAAGAATTTATGTGCCGAATTTGAATCATTGCTACTGTAATACCCGAGCGGGTCAAAATTATCACCATACTCAGAGAACGAACAGTTACTATATACGTCGATAGCCTTACTGCCGCACGCACGTGTTGAAGCGTGGTTTTGTCCAAGCGCATGCCCGAGCTCATGTTCAACTACCTGCACGAAATATGGTTGGTTATATGCATTCACGACTGAATATGAGGGAGACCCACCCACGGTTGAAAATCCACCCCATCCACATCCCGCATCCGGCACGACATATACCTTTCTGGTGTAATTGCTCAACACATACCCAGCATTTGTTGCCGCTTGATCAGCAGCTGAGCGCACCGCGTAATCATTACTACACACCGTGCTCGCAGCATACGGTACGGTAAACCATGGGGTGACATCGCCGCTAAACGATGTTTGTCCAAATGAGTCGTTTTGGTAATGCATATTGAGCGAGTTTGCGTCAGTAAAGAAAATTCCCGCTATTTGTGTTTGGCTGTATGGCTGATTCGATTTATCCGTAAAATTGACCGGTATAACGATCGTCTTCTGCACACCAATTGCCGCTGCTGCACCTGCAGCTTGTGTTTGGAAGGTGGTGCCACCAGCGTATGCAACCGCAACGTCTTGTGCAAGCGCTACGCCGTGGACTTTGACACGAGCACCGGTGGTCGCACCAGTCACCCCATCAGCAAAATGCACTGTGTATACCTTTCCGGAAGCCTCATCCTTCACTTGATACTGAAATTCTGCGTGTTTTTCCTTCTCGTAGTCACGGTGGATAACGGTGAGTTCGCCTGAGAGGTCAACATCATCCTCGAGTAGTGGTTGAATCGAATCAGGAAGTCTGCGCGCAAGCCCCGGCGGGATAGTAGCAAGAAGAAATTGCTTTGGGTTTTGTTCCATAAGTTCTACAAGCGCAGCCTTACGCTCAGACACAACAGCAGTGAGCTGGCTGAGGATAGCAGCCTCTTCCTCTGGCGTCTCTGCGGCAATATAGTCTTTTGAGAGCTTGAGCATTTGTGAAGTAAGCTGTCCTACAGATGAATTGGCCTGGCTGGTGATAGCCGCTGCTTGCAGTGGTATATCTTGTGCTACCTGCCTAAGCACAAATTGGCCCATCCATGCTGTAGCACCAGCCAAAAGCATGAAGTGAATAGCTGAAATATGTTGTACCGAGTGCCACGCTTTATACCAAGCTTGTTCTTTCAACAAGCGCTTATGTGTATCATCCATACCATCAGTATACGCACCATTGTGACGCTCTACGTATCTTTAATGGGGATAAACGCTCATCCAAACGTCACGCAACGCTCTGTTTACTAGCAATGGTAGTACAAGGAAAATAAGTAATGCACCTACGTGAACGGTGGGACACTCTTTGGGGAAGTCGCTATATTGAGAAAACCATTTTCCAGTGGTATGAGACAATTGCGCAGTTTTACCAAGGGCGACCCTATTTTCATTTAGGGTATCTGGCGCGACTCTTGTATGAATTAGACTCATTAAAACGGCACGTGTATCTACCACGGCGAGAAAGTTTCGATGATGTCGAAAAGGCGCTCTGGTTTCGAGAAATATATCGCAACCCCCGGCAACAAGATAACGAAGAACAAAGTGCTCAGTTCGCGGGCGTCCTTATGCATCTACTGAAGCAATCCACTGACACACAAGAACGAGTTGCATCACTCATACTTGCAACCAAGCATGACCGCAGACAATACGCTCCCGACCACCAATTTATATGTGATCTTGATTTACTCAAATTTGCCAGGGGAGCACAAGAGTATGACCGTATGACACGCTCTATCCGCAGAGAAAATAGACACCTTACTAATGTACATTACGCAGGCTGGCGGTTATACAACCTCGAGTCTCTCGCTCGACAAGAATATATATACTATCTGCCGATCTTTAGAGAACGCTATGAAGTTCAAGCAAGAAAAAATATAGCGCGTGAAATGGCACACTGGGAAAATGTGCTGCACAATAGAATGTAACAGTATCCGGCTCACTTTGGTGAGCCGGTATCTATATTGTGATATGTACGAGAGTTAGGCGAGGACCTGCTGCATCATGAGCGCTACCCCCGATCCAAAACCTGCGAGCATCACAAAGTGTGCGCCAGAGATAAATGGGGTCTTGTGCCACGTAGCATACATATCGTTCTTCTTCATCAACCGCTTGTGTAGTTTTTTCATTGTGAAAACGCTTACCAACTAATGGTTTTAGTATGCCATTCTTTATCGACGCCCCTGAAGACAGGTGTGTATAACTTATTTCTTGCCCCGAGAGCGCGGACGCGTGGCACGTGTAGGTTTACTCTTCCCTCCTTCGCCCATAAGCGTATACAACTCGTCGCGGATGAGTGCCGCGGTCTCAAAGTCGAGATCTTGCACCGCCTGTGCCATTTGCTTTTTCTTCTCAGCAATAAATTTCTTTGGGTTTTGCCTATAGAGCTCTGCATCAACTGCCAAAAGCGTGTTCACGGCCTTGCCGTGGTCGCTACGCAGTTGGTCGGTAATATCTTTAATCGCCTTGTGTACTGTTTTAGGTGTAATACCGTGCTCCTTGTTGTAGGCGATCTGTATGGAGCGGCGACGGTTGGTTTCGCTAATGGCAAAGTCGAGCGACTTGGTCATTTGGTCGGCATAGAGAATAACGCGACCATTGACGTTGCGCGCAGCGCGGCCAATGGTTTGGATGAGCGAGGTCTCAGAGCGCAAAAACCCTTCTTTATCGGCATCAAGAATAGCGACCAACTCAACCTCGGGCAGGTCGAGTCCTTCACGAAGCAGGTTAACGCCGATGAGTACGTCGTACTCGCCTTTGCGGAAGTCAGTGAGGATAGTGATGCGGTCGAGCGTCTCGACATCACTGTGCAAGTAGGCGGCTTTGAACTCTCTATCCTTTAGATATTCGGTAAGATCTTCAGCCATCTTTTTGGTGAGGGTGGTGATGAGCACGCGTGCACCACGTTTAATGACCGCAGCCGACTCATCGAGCACATCTGCCACTTGACCTTGATAAACCTCCGAGGATTCTTCTCCGGCACCTGCGTAAGAAAAATCTTTTTCGATACCGTCCCCTTGCAGACCTGCAGATTGAGAAGAAGATTTTTCTGAAGCGATGTTGCCTCCCGTGACTGGCCGCAGAATAATTTCTGGATCAATAAGACCGGTCGGGCGGATGATCTGCTCAACAATGTGTGAGCCGCTTTTTTCGCGCTCATAAGGGCCAGGTGTCGCAGAGGTATAAATCACTTGGCCCACCCGCTCCTCAAACTCTTCAAACTGCAATGGGCGGTTGTCGATGGCACTTGGCAAGCGAAAGCCATAATCAATGAGATTTTCTTTACGCGCCTTATCGCCCGCATACATGCCGCCAATGTGCGGCACAGTCACGTGTGAATCGTCGATAATGGTAAGAAAGTCAGGGGTGCCGTCAGCTTTATGCGGAAAGTAGTCGAGCAGCGTGTAGGGCGCCTCGCCCGGCTTGCGCCCATCGAAGTGACGCGAGTAGTTTTCTATCCCGTTGCAATAGCCGATCTCACGGATAAGCGCGAGGTCGTGGTTGGTACGACGCTTGAGGCGCTCAGCTTCAAGCAATTTACCAGCACTTTCGAGTTTCTTAAGTCTCTCTTTAAGCTCAAGTTTGATCTCCTCAATCGCTCGCCCGCGTTCATCTTCGGGCGTCACGTAATGCTTCGCCGGAAACAGAAAAAGCGAGGAAAATGCTTCTTTTTCTGAACGCGTAATCGCGTCAATTACACGAATTTTTTCAATCGTGTCCCCCCCAAATTCAACGCGGTAGAGTACCTTCTCACCGGTTGGCATTATTTCTATGGAGTTACCTAACGCACGAAAAGTGCCAGGCTTAAGATCTGCATTCGTGCGCTCAAAGTACACATGAATGAGCTCGCGAATAAGGTCGGCGCGATTTTTCTTTGCGCCAACTTTTAGCTCGACATGCACCTTTTTGTATTCTTCAGGGCTCCCTAGCGCATAGATGCACGAAACTGAGGCAACAATGATCACGTCTTTGCGTGAAAGTAGCGCTTGGGTCGAGGCGTGACGCAGGCGGTCTATCTCCTCGTTAATTTGCGCCTCCTTTTCAATATAGGTGTCAGAGGTTGGGATGTATGCCTCCGGCTGGTAGTAGTCATAGTAGGAGACAAAGTAGTGAACTGCGTGGTTCGGGAAAAACTCTCGATATTCTTGTGCCAGCTGCGCCGCCAAAGTCTTGTTGTGTGCAATAACGAGAGTCGGCTTATCAAGCTGCGCTATAACATTCGCAACCGTAAAAGTCTTCCCTGAGCCGGTCACACCTAAAAGTGTCTGATGTCGAGCGCCACTTTTGAGGCCATCCACCAGTTGATTGATCGCCTTGGGCTGATCCCCCGCCGGCGCATATTCAGACTTAAGCTCAAATTTGCTCATAAAAATACTCTAGCAGGTGAATATGAAAAATTAAAATCGAAAAAGGGACGGCGGCGCCTTATGGCTGCTCACCGTCCCTGCTATATTTTCTGGGTCTTAAATAGCCCAGGTATTGACCCCAATGGAGAGAAAGCCTGGTAAAAAGCCCGCCTCCCTAGTTTTGTTTGACTAGGACAATAGAGACTCTCGCTGTCATCGGCAGTAATGAACTACCGACTCAACTAACCACATACAATCTTATACTACCTAATTAAAATTGTCAAGCCCTTCGATACCTATCCAAAAAACTATCACGAAACTGCTCAAACGAACCGTTAAGGATTGACTGGCGAATACGCTCGGTAAGGTTCGCGAGGAAATAGATGTTGTGTTGTGAGGCGAGCATGGGCGCCAGCATTTCTTTAGAGCGGAACAGGTGGTGAATATATGCCTTTGTATATTGTTGGCACACCGGGCAGACGCATTCAGGATCAAGCGGTGAAAAATCTTCTATATACTGCCTATTTTCAATATTTATGGAACCATTCTCGGTAAAGACGGTGCCGCTGCGGCCATTGCGCGTTGGGATAACACAGTCAAATGTGTCCACACCATACTCGGCGCCGAGGAAGATATCTTCGGGCTCGCCTACCCCAAGGCCGTGCACTGGCATGTCGCTCGGCAGATAGTCAAGCATATTGAGCGCCGATTGCAGGGAGTGTTCGCCATATTTTTTGCTAAACGAGCCACCCAGGCCAAACCCATCAAAGCCCATGTCGCCAATTGTGCGAGCGCTTTCTTGACGCAAATCATCAAACTGTCCACCCTGCCCTATGCCATAAATTGCTTGGTGGTTATTTGCCTCTATATTTTGACGATGTGCAGCAAGCGAGCGTTTGGCCCAACGATGCGTTCGCTCCATAGCCGCTTTTTGATATTCATAGGTCGCAGTAGGTTCCGTGCACTCATCAAACGCAAAAAAGATATCAGCGCCAAGCTTATGCTGGATCTCGACCGAGCGCTCGGGCGTGAAGCGATGCATGTCGCCATTGAGGTGCGAGGTAAAGGTAACACCATCTTCATCGACTATGGCGAGCTTACCGTGTGAAGTAGCGAGATCTTCGTCATATAGCACGGGTCTCGCTTTGGAGGAACTTTCTTTTCTCGCTAGGGTAGACGCTCTAAAAGAAAGTTCCTCCTCCGCTAAGGCAGAGTTGGATTCTGACGCGTCCCCTTGCTGACCTGCAGCAAAAGAATCCAACTCTGCCGAAGCGTCTTCATTACCAAATTTCGAAACTTTTTTCCCAAACCCTGAGCCCAGCGAGAAGACTTGAAAGCCACCAGAGTCGGTCATCGTGGGGCCGCTCCAATTCATAAACTTCCCCACTCCGCCTGCCTTTTGCACAATCTCCTCACCAGGCGAAAGGTAGAGATGGTAGGTATTCGCAATAATAGTTTGAAGCCCGAGCTCCTTGAGTGTTTCGGTTGCAACACCCTTGACGGTTGCTTTGGTAGCAACACCGACAAACGCTGGCGTCTGAATATCACCACGCGGGGTCGAAAGCACACCCGCACGGCCACGACCGTTTTTGAGCTTTGCCGCTGTTTTGAACGTTACTGGGCGCATGCAAAAGACAGTAGCAAAGTTGCTCTTTTTAAACAACCTGCGAACGTATTATCGTGGCAGTGTTGTGGTTGCTGCAGCTGAAAGGAGATCAATCTCGAATACGAGCGTTGAATTTGGGGGGATAGGGCCCATTTGCTGCGAACCATAGGCGAGATTTGGAGGAATGATAATAAGGCGCTTTCCACCGACTTTCATGTTTTGGATACCGGCATTAAGACCTGCGACGATGTGTGAATCTCCAACTTGAAACTGTAGTGGCGTACGACCATATGATGAGTCAAATACGTTACCGCCCTCTTTGAGTTTGCCAATATAGTTAACCACTACAATATCGCCGATTTTGACACTTGTGCCTGAGCCCACTCGTTCATCCTGCACAATAAGTTGCTGTTCGGGTGCAGCTGCTTGTTCGAGTGCAGCTGCAGAGCCAGTTTGCATAGCGAATGGATTTTGAAATACAAAAAAGATCGCCACGACAGCTAGCCCCACAACTACCGCGAGAGCGGTCGTAAATTGCTTTTTATTCATACGATAACCATACTAAAGCCTCGCTACGGCGCAAGCACATTTATCCCCGCCGCCATATCACTTTGGGATGTCAAATAGTGCATATTGGCAGCAAGACATACAAAGGCGACCGCTGCTATGACGAGCCCTGCTGCCAAAGTTTCGTGCGATTGCACCTCTATATGCATAACAAAGGTGAGGACAACCACCACCAAAACGAACACGCCCACCAATGCTAATGCTGTATTTGCTACCTTTGGGTCACTAAAGATACGAACAAGCTCGCGCACCACCGATTGCGCGGTTTGCATACTTAACACAGCTGCTGTTTGTTCATTCACGGAGGCACGAGTGATAAATGAATCAGTTTGACGCGCCACCATGCTCGAAACTAAAAACCCTTCAAGGGTGAGCGAGAGTACGAGAAAAAATAGCAGCCAAGACTTTTGGAGTACGTGGGGTCTGTAGGTATTCTCTTTTGTTGGCGTTATATAGTGCTCTAACGTTTTCCACACACGATGCATACAAAAATTGTAACACTAATTGTGGTGTACAATAGACTCATGCGTGTGGGTAGCGGTACAGTGATGCTCTTTTTGTTCGTTCCCTTTTTTGCGTCTGCAGCAGGTTTTGCAAAGCAGTCGATGTTTTTATCTCAATCGACCGTCACTGAGGGTGAGGCTGTCTTTATCTATGCGGTTGTTGAAAATGTTTCGCCCAATAATTTCAGCGGCACATTAAAATTTTCAGACACCAGCGGGCCCATTGGCCAGACGCCTGTAGCGCTCAAAGCAGGTATCGCTGATACTGTGTCAGTTACCTGGACACCAAAAGCTGGCCAGCATGATGTCACCGCCAAGCTCGTTATCGCCGATGGCACGGTGGTGGAGAGTCAGAATGCTATTTTTTATGTAAACCCTAAACCCTCTCCTGCATCAGCCACCAACTCATCTACAAGCGCTCAAAGTGATACAGTACACGCAACCTCCTCTGCCACCACAACTCCAGCCCTTATTGAAAGTTCCGAGCCACTGCAGCAGTATGTCATGCAGTACACACCACAGGTAGGCAAATATACCGCACCAGTATTTACATCAATCGACTCCGCGCGCAGCGCAGGTGCACAGAAGCTAGCAAACGGCACTTTATGGTCAACCAAGTCATTACAAGACGCTTCGGCGCGACCCTCAAGTTGGAAAAACACACTATGGCTCATAGCGGTTACCGCGGTACTGTATATCTGCTCGGCTCTGAGCTATCTGGTACACAATATAGGCGTATTTTATCCTGCCTTTGCGCTGCTCTTCCTATTTATTCTCTGGCGCCTCTATCGCCTAGCGCGCCGCTAATTTATTTTACGTAAAAAGTAGCACGTGCGGTTACCATCACCTCTTTGTCTACAGTTGAAGTGTCATAACTACCATAGTCTTCAACGTTTGTTGAGCTTGGAGCGAGCACTTGAACCACGCCACTGGATGCGCTTTTTAGTGCGCCGACCGAAGATCCTCCCGCTTTAGCAATTTGCACTGCACGTGCCTTTGCGTCAGCGATAGCCTGACCCACCAGTGATACGCGCAATTGCGGCAGCGAACGTATATAGTATTGCGGCTGATTCGGCGACACGACACTCCCTTGCGTCACCGCGCTTGAGAGACTACTGATCGCGCGTGAAAGTTTGTCGATAGCATCCACATCAGTGGTGCGTATCGTTACCGTCTCATGCACGTTATACGTCGTTGGCGCATTTGCATCTGATGTATAATTTTGGTCCACATACACGACCGATACAGTGACGCTCGAGGACGCAAGGTTCTGTGTAGTAAAGAAATCAGCTATCACTTGCCCATCATGAGCAATTTGGGTGTAGGCGGTCGAGACTCCGCTTGCCAAGGCGTTGCGGCGCACATCGATAGTCCACGTTGCTTCATCAGCACGCACCGCAGTAGTAGCAGAGCCAGTTACTGAAATAGTGTCGCTGGTGCCACGTGCACTGATACCCCATCCCACCATCACCAGTCCGACCAACAGTGCAATGCCCAAAATAATTGCTGGCCACACAAATGGACGACTAAAAAAGGATTCTTTCGGCATACACTTACTTTGTTATCTTGTAATACCACACACTGAGACTAAACAGGACGAGCGTCGTCACAGCAGAAATAGCACAGTACATACAGATAGCATTAATAATGAATATTTGGATGAGTTCAAAACTAATCGAACAGACAAGACCGATGCCCGTATAGACAAGCGCACCAAGACGCAGCGCACGGGAA
The DNA here is from genome assembly GCA_964424235.1 of uncultured Candidatus Saccharibacteria bacterium. Classification (GTDB taxonomy): domain Bacteria; phylum Patescibacteriota; class Minisyncoccia; order Phycocordibacterales; family SBAW01; genus GWA1-54-10. Next base: position 16,783 of record CAYRHY010000003.1, on the reverse strand, counting down.
TACGGATCGATAGAAACTAATATTGCGAGCGCTAACATATAGATGTAGTAGACGAGCCCGATATAGGCAAACGGCACCCCAAGCGGGGTCGCATAGGGACTGTTAAGAACTATTTCACAGCCCTTGAGTGCACAGCCGGGCGTGATACCGAGGTAGTGGTAGTACGAAAGATACAGTGTGTCCGCGATACCAATAAATGTCGCAGCAATGAGATAAAAGGGCGCCAAAAGCGGCTTTGATGATGCGGTCATACCACTACTGTATCACTTCTTCAGTAGGTTTTGGAACTTTTCTTCCACCTTCTCTAGCTTAGGCGCGATGATGAGCTGGCAGTAGCCGGCGTCTTTGTGGTTCTCATAATATTTTTGATGATAGTCCTCGGCTATATAGAACTGCACCAGCGGCTCAACGGTCGTTACTATCGGCTTGTCATACATGGGTTGGATGTTTTTTATATACATCTCACTCATCATTTTTTGTCGCTCTGTCGTATAGAAAATGGCTGAGCGATACTGTGGGCCCACGTCATTCCCCTGCCTATTTGGCGTCGTTGGATCATGGCTACCAAAATACACCTGCAGGAGCTCAGCAAAAGAAATATTGTCCGGGTCATATACCACTTTCGCTGATTCAACATAGGGCGTCTGCCCCGTTGAAACTTCTTCATACGTTGGCCCTATGGAACGTATATGCATAGGTCCGGCATAGCCCGGCTCAACACTCTCTACTCCTTTAATCATCAAAAACACCGCCTCGGTGCACCAAAAGCAACCTCCACCAAAAACTATAGTCTCGTGTTCCATGCGTCTATTTTAGCATTTCACTATTGTGTTATGAACAGCACATATTTGACATATATATCGAATATGGTATAATTGTACTAGTTGCAACATTTCGGAGTCCCCACAATGCGTGGAGGTTACACATACACGGTTTTGTCGGTCAGCGAAACAAGTCGCATTTGCGATTTGCAGCAAATGCTGACCTGGAAAGGGATCATCCTCATTTTCATACCTCTTCTGTTGTGGTTGGCTTGGTTGGCAATCCGGACTGAGCGTCAAATCAATTTTGAAAACCCGCACTATCCGACTAGACCACATCAACATCATTCCTGGTACCAGCGCCGCAGCTGGAACAAGAAAAACTTGTTCCGTAAATCCTGGCCCTGGCTAGTCTACTACTGGCGAGCAGCCACCTACTGGCCCTAACAGGCCTGGCCCACCCTTCCACAAGGTGGGCCTTTTCAATTATTTTAAATACTTCTTTCCTTTTAATTTTTCAGGCAGATATGACTCTTTGTCATACATCGTATAATTTTTGTGATACCCAAGCTCTTTCATCAGCTTAGTTGGAGCATTGCGAATATTCATCGGGATGGGTAGATTGCCGAACTTCTGTACATCAGCGAGCGCTTCGAAGTAGGCGTCATAAGAGCGACGACTCTTTTTACACTCAGCTAAATAGGCAGCACCGTGCGCTAAATTAATTTGTGCCTCAGGATAGCCGATGGTTTCGCAGGCGCGAAAGACCGCGTTTGCTACCACAAGCGCTGTAGGCACCGCTAAACCAATATCTTCGCTCGCAAAGATGACCATGCGTCGTGCGATAAAAAGTGGGTCTTCACCACTATCAACCATCCGCGCTAAATAGTAGAGCGCAGCGTCAGCTTGGCCGGCACGCATCGACTTAATGAATGCTGAAATAGTGTTGTAGTGCTCCTCCCCTTTTTTGTCATAGCGTAGGTGCTTACTCTGGACCGTTTCTTTGAGCGACTCGAGCGTTATCTTGCCATACAACTTAAACGTATTTTCAAGCACCGTTATTGCTTGGCGGGCATCACCTTGCGCCAACTCGATGAGCCACTCTTTTGCGTCTTTGGGCACCTTGAGTTTGGTGCGCTTAATGATCTGCTCCATGTTTTCTGCAGTCAGTTCATTGAGTACGAACACGCGACAACGCGAAAGCAGCGCACCAATGACTTCAAAACTTGGATTTTCAGTCGTAGCACCGATGAGCGTAATATCGCCGCGCTCTACAAACGGCAACAGATAATCCTGTTGCGCTTTATTGAAACGATGTATTTCATCTATGAAGAGTATCTTCGGCCGAGTCGAAAATTGTATTTGGTCTTTTTTTCCGAGCACTCTCTTTATATCTTCCTTTCCTGAATCAACTGCAGAGAGTTCATGAAATTCTGCATCGAGCGCATTGGCATAGATGCGCGCGAGCGTCGTCTTGCCGCTCCCTGGTGGGCCCCATAATATAAAGGAAAAAAGGTGCTTCCCTTCTATCGCTTCGCGTAGCGGCCCGCCTGGTACTTTCGTACCAGTCGAGGCAAGCTTTCCTTTGCCAACTAAATGTTCTTGGCCAACAAATTCCTCAAGGGCCTTCGGCCGTATTTTCGATGCCAGAGGTTCCATGTATATATTGTATCATTTTGGATGATTGACAATTTACACAATTTTGACATAAATAATTTAGTAGCGTTCTCTCTGAAACCCTAACACCGAGGTCTACGATGAACTCTTGGATTTGCTTTACAGCAACGGCACTATTTGCCGGAGTAGCCTTGATAACTTTCGTACGTCTTGCATACTCCCGGCACCTGAGTACTTCATGGCTGGAGAAGACAGTTGTTGCAACACTTCTCGCCAGTGTAATTGGATTATTCCTAATGCTATGGGTGATGGTCTACAGATATCCTCCTGGGGGCACCGCCGGATCCTACAACTTTTTTAACGCCGTCCTAGTCGGTGCAGGCATCGGCGCCATCATCATAATTCTTTGGTGGCTCGTTCGAGATCGAGTGCGTGATCTTCTCGAGCAGTGGAAGTATATATCTACCAGTCGTTGACCCAAACTTAGGAGAAAATCAAGCCCCCATACGCAACCGGCGTTCCGTTAACGGAACGCCGGTTTTTACTGTATACGCTTGGATAAGACTATCGCACAAGAGTTGCTAATTTGAAGATTGGCCCTTCTTCCCCCACTGCGGCACAGGACCATCGAAGATCATTTTTGCCGTGATCGACTGTCCGCTCACGTCCCCCGCAACCATGACAGTATCGCCAGTCTTGATGCTCGAAACGCTACCTTCGGTTGGCTTTCTGCCCGTACCAGGAAGCAGCACTTTTGCGCTGGAAGCATCAACGGTGTAGGTCGAGGTCGTGTTGGTGCGTGGGTCGGTCGCATTCACCGTAAGAGTAGTACCTTGTATTGCGGTGACTGTGCCATGCACCCCGTGGCCCATACCATGCCCCATATGACCACCCATCATGCTGCCCATAGGTGGGACACCATCATGAATATTAGTGGCGGTAACTGAAGTGCCGTTCACTGTACCTTGTGCCATCAGTGTATCGCCAACTTTGATGTCACTAATACCTACCGTCATGTTTTTAGTAATTGATGCACTACCGGCATTAACGGTGTAGGTTGTACCGTCTTTGCCCGTAAGGGTTATGGTGTCCCCGCTCACTGCGCTTACGGTACCCATCACCCCCTGTGGAAGCAGGTTTGGCTGTGAAGTGCTCGAGGTGTTGGTTTGTGCGAAAGTGAGCGCGCCAGCACCAAGCGCCGCAACAGTCACCGCACCAAGTGTTGCTCCAAGAATGTGTTGCTTATTGATCATAGATAATAAGTACGTATTGATTAGTAATTCGACGTCGACGTGTATGTATACGACCTCTGATGCCAAAACGATGCATTGCACCACATGAAGCGCTCAGTACGTAGTAATCTGGTAGACTTTTTATATGGAGCGTAGTGATGAAGAACTATTGGCAGCGTATCTGCGTGGCAATGAAGAAGCATTTAGCATATTAGTAGATCGTTACCTTAAGGTCGTCTACTCTTTTGTGGTGCGTTTTGTCGGCGACGAACACGATGCCGAAGATATTGTGCAAGAAACATTTTTGAAGGCATGGAAGAGCGCTCAGTCGTACAACGAAAACGCGAGCAAATTTAAAACCTGGGTACTACGCATCGCGCGCAATAGTGCTATAGACCATCTACGCAAACGAAAACAAGTTCCCTTCTCTGCCTTTGATACTGACGAGGGTCTCAATATGCTCGCCGAGACAGTGCCCGATACCGCACCACTGCCGGATGAAGAGTTTGCCAAGGCGCAGGATGCCGAGTCTCTCAATAAAGCCATGCAGTCGCTCAACCCTGAGGCTCGTGAAATATTACTGCTCCACTACACCAGCGGTCTTACTTTTTTAGAAATCGGCGAACTACTGGGGCAGCCTCAAAATACCGTTAAAAGTCGGCACCATCGGGCGGTACTAAGCCTGCGCAAGGTGCTATCCACCATATAAACCTATGTACAAAGCACCAAATAGTGGGATAGAGCCGTATACTACTCTCATGGAAAGCAAGGGTCACACGGTACTTGATATGCTGGAGCCTCCCGCGGGGCTCTATAGTGCGGTACTTGCCCGCATAGCGCTGGCTCGCCGCCGCCGCGCACGCATTCATCTTGCTGCAGACTCATGTGTCTTTTTTGTCTCGGGAGTACTTTTAGTACCACTAGCGCAATATACTGGCTCTGAGATATACACCTCTGGTTTTTATGAATTCTTTTCACTGTTTTTCTCAGACCGCCAAGCAGTGCTTAATTCGTGGCAAGAGTTTGTCTATGCGCTTTTGGAAAAGCTCCCCTCAATGGCTATGCTACTCATACTCGCTGCGATCATAACTCTCGTATGGTCGCTGCGCCGTGCTTTACTCTCTCTGAAAGTGGCATTCACTTCTTTGCACACGATATGAAATTCGCTATCTTGCATAAGATCCTTTCGTCACGAGTTATACTCTTGGTTGCTATTTGTTTTGTAGTAATGCTCGCGCTCGCGCTCATCTTTCATGCAGGCGCCTCCTGGGGAGAACGCTCCGCTATGGAGCGTATGCGGCATGGCGCAGGTGGACCACCACCATTTTTCGGTTTTCTTCCACACAGTTTCATGCCTGAAGGACATGGCGCGATCGGCACCATATCTTCAACCTCTTTGCCAACATTTACCATGCGCTCTCGTGAAAATGATATGGTGACGGTTGTGGTGAGTTCAAGCACGGTAGTGGTTGGCGGCTCTGCCCACACTCCTGCGGATCTTGCTCCTAACCAAACGGTCGTCATTATAGGTTCACCCAATAGTGACAACATGCTGCAGGCACGAGTTATTCGCGTATTACCAGCTTCACAACAATAATTGTATGATCAAATGGATTCTCGCACTGGTGGGTCTACTGCTTGTTGGTACTATTGGCTACACAGTCTACAGCTCACGCGCACAGACCACTCAAAACCCTGCAACGAGTGGCGGCACTTCAGCACCGCTTGAAACAACCAACCCGGGCGCGCTTAATCCCGAAGCTACGAGCACAACCTCTGCAGGATCTAGCAACACCAATTCGAGTTCAGGCTCTTCGAGTCAAACAGGTGGCACTCCAAGTGGTTACACACTCGCCGAGGTTGCTAAACATAACAACTCGAGTAGTTGTTGGACTGCTATTAATGGCGGTGTGTATGACGTCACGAGCTGGATCAAACAGCATCCAGGCGGTCAGCAAGCTATCCTCAGCTTGTGTGGCAAAGATGGTTCAAGCGCATTCAATGGGCAGCACAGCGGACAAGCCCGCCCCGCTTCTGAACTTGCAAGCTTTCGTATTGGGAGTCTCACTCAATAACATATGTTTGGCATACCACGCGATGTTATTTTTTACACGCACATAGCAACACTTTGTGCTGCGGGGTGCGGCGTTGTCATAGCAGACAAAATCGGCTTCTCGTGGTTTTGGGGCAAGGTTGAAACACTCGCACCCCGTACACTCTCTCGATTACACAATACTATGGGCGTGGCGCTTACGCTCATGATACTCAGCGGCCTCTTGCTCTTTTGGCCCGCGCGCGAATACCTCATCACGCGGCCGTCGTTTTATATAAAAATGACGTTTGTGCTCGTATTGATTCTTAACGCATTCGTAATTGACCATCTCATGACAGTGGCGCAGCACATGCCCTTTCGGGATGTGCCTCCTAGTAAAAAGCGTTTCTTGCTGATGAGCGGCGCGGTGTCGCTCGCTTCGTGGTTGGGGGCAGCAACGATGGCGTTTTTTCTTTTCCCCGACTAAAATTCGCGAGACTCACCGTCAGCAAGCGTCACATATTCGGTGTGTGGCACAAACATATTCATTGCCATTTTGGGAAAAGCACGAAAACTTGGCACTAGCATCCCGTCATGTACACCAAATGCGATACGCGCACCAATAGTCTGCGCAAAGTGCACCGCTTCAGAAATTTTCATCCAGGGGCCAGCCACAGGGAGCGCGAGCACATCCACCGCTCTGCCTGGCGCATGAAAGTTGTCGCCAGGGAAATAAAACTTGTTTCCGATCATGTAGGCCGTATTTTCAACCATACCCATGGTCTCAACGATTGGTGCGTGATCCTTGCCAAATCCTTCAATTGATACCGCTTTGAGCGTTGTTGACTGCCCATCACCTACCACCGTGACGGTGTTAGTGATGCCAGCCTCTGCGATAAGTTTCGCTACCGAACCATTAGTGATAATGGTGGCCTCGGGATTATTACGCACCACTGTGTGCAAAGACTCTATATGAAAATGATCGGCATGCTCATGCGTGATGAGTATGGCGTCTAATCCTGTCACCCCTTCTTGTGCGCCGGTCGTAAATGACCCCGGGTCAGTCAAAATCTTTACGCCATCAATCTCAAGCACCATAGCGCAATGCCCCAACTTTGTTATCCGCATACCTGCAGTATACCGTGTCCCTAAACATTATTTAGATGAAGTAGGTAACGTTAAATCAAGGTGCGCAAAGGCGTCAGAGAAGGTCGTACCAACTTTTTTACCCGGGTTGAAGATATTATGCGGGTCAAAAATCTTTTTCACTTGGATGAATAGTGCGTACATCTCGGGACCAAACATCTTTTCAACATACGGCGTGCGCACGAAGCCGTCGTTGTGCTCACCGGTGATCGAACCATGATAGGAGACGACCAGGTCATATACCTTGTGCGACAGCTCATCGATCACCCGCGCCACTTTTGGGTCGGTAGGGTCTACCAGTGGGATGATGTGAAAATTCCCATCCCCCACATGCCCGGCTATTGTGTACTGCAGCACATCGCCATAGGGCTTCAATATGTCTTGCAGTTTAGGTAAAAACTCTGGCAGTGTCAGCGGGGGCACGACAAAATCGTCGATAAAAGGGGCGGTGCGCTTTCCACGCACCTTTTTGCGCAGTAAGTTAAAGCTCTCGCGACGAATCGTCCAATATTTATGTGCCGCGACCTCATCCTTCGCGATACGCACGCCAATGTGTGGCTGTGTCGCGTGGATTTCATCAGCAAGCGTCTCTGCTTTTTGGAGTGCCTCCGCTTGTGTCCCGGCGCGAAATTCAACAATCAGAATAAGTTTCGGCATTCCTCCGCGCAGCATCAAAAAAGCTTCGGGGATGAACGACACCCCAAGCGCAAGCATATTACTTTTCATCTGTGCTGCGAATTCGGGAAAATATTTTATAGCAAGCTTTAGCGTGTTGTCGTCGTATGATTCAAAGCTATCCGGCGCGTGCTTGAGCACCTGGGGCACCACGGCACCTAACTCTGCTAAATCATCTAAAAAGAGCACCGTCATCGAGGCAAACGGCTTTGGATGCACGAGTCCGACTTGCGCCTTGGTGATAATCCCCAAAGTGCCCTGCGCACCTACCATGAGGCGCGCGAGATTGAGCGACTCTACCCCATCGCCGATATCCCACAGCGCATAACCGCTGGAGTTTTTCTCGACCTGGGGCTTTCCTTTTTCGATAGTTTCTTTGTGGAGCCTGACAAGCGCAGCAATATTTCGATACACCTCGCCCTCAAAGGACTGCTCTGCCATTTTTAATACCAACTCATGCCCTTTCAGTGGCCGCAGGGTATGTGGTTGACCATCAGCCATCACCACCTCGAGCTCTTCCACATAGCGTGCTGTTTTTCCGTACTTAAGATTCTTCTCACCTCCGGAGTTGTTACCAATCATGCCACCCACCGTATTTAACTCACGCGACGCGGTGTAGCTCGGGAGTTCAAGGTCTTTTTGCTTTGTCTCTCGGTCAAAATCACGAAAATACATACCCGGCTCAACCACTGCGTGGGTATCCTTAAGCTCGAGCAGTCGGTTAAAATGCTTCGTCATATCAAGAATGATCGAGTCATTTAAGGGACCGCCAGACATATCGGTGCCCGCAGAGCGCGCGGTGATTGAAATATGCGTTCCTGGAGTTTCTTTTACATGATTGACGAACTGCACGACTGCGCACACATCGTCGGTATTTTGCGGCGCTACCACTACCTCAGGCACAACACGAAAAAGACTCGCATCTCGCGAGAATTTTTCGCGCGTCTCTTTTAAATCATCCACCTCACCATGCACAACACTACGCAGTTCCTCTGCCAACGACATGCAATAATTTTAGCATGCAAAAAACGTGTACTACACACCCTACAAAATACTTTCGCCTGAAAAGAGTCGGATGAGTATGACAATAATGGCGAGCACTAGCAAGATGTGAATAAACCCGCCCAGCGTGTAGGAGGTAACGAGCCCCAACAGCCACAAAATAACGAGGATAACGGCGATAGTCCACAACATAGTAGTGAAATTAAGCTAAGTAATAGCTCTATAGCACTACAGTATGGGTGAAGAGAGGCTTAAGTTAACGTCCGGCGTACTGTGAGCCTCCAGGGAGATAGTTCCACATCTTTTGATCTTCGCCGCCATCGAGTTTAAATATGGCGACTCCACGCACCCCGAGCTTTCTTGCGAGCGCCACCTTGTCGGCAGCCGCCTGGCCATCACTCCACCACACTATATTGAATGGAGGTTGAATACCACCCGCGATCGATGCTTGCGAGTAGACCGCATCTGGAGGAGCGGTAGTATTGCCAGCTGCAGCGGTGGTCGTTACCCCACCAGGGATGCTTGCGAGTGTGACAGCAGCTTGCGTCGAGTCGTTCGACTTATAGATAAACGAGAGTTCTCCTGCCGCATTGCGTACCGGCGTAATACCCAATTGTGCAGCAAGCTGTGTTGCGTATGTCGGGTTAAATGCCCAATTACGATCATAGCGGAATCCTTGCTGCAGCGGGGTCACCGAGTATTCGTACCCATAGGTCGCAATACCGACCAAAATCTTCTTTGGATTGATCGATTGTTTAGCAAGGTTAATGACATTCTCTACCCACGCTGGGTCAGCGACGGGGACGTATGGCGCGGCGCGGGACTGATTAAGGAGTACATCGATAGCACCCTGGTCATAGGTCATGATCTCGACGCGATCACAATATTTATTGAGCGCTGCGTAGTCGTTTGAAAACTCAGTTGCGTCTGGAGGCACGGTGCCGTTATAGCCATAGCGATTCACGAGCGGCATGCGCGCTTCAATCGAGCAGTACAGCCACTTATCACCCAGGCGCTGATACAATCCCTTGAGGAAGGTTGAAAAATAATCTTTGGTGGCGGCGTGCTTCGCTTCAAAATCGATGTCGATACCATCATAGCCGCCATTTTTTACAAACGCAGCAATTTCATCTTCAAGTGCTACTCGTTTTTTTGGATCACTCAAGACAGCGTGTATCACATCGCCACTGCCCGACATGATAGTGGGGATGACGCGCACTTTCTTCGCTTTCGCTGCTGCGACAAACGAGGTCCATGGCTCTTGGTCGAGCCCACCCGCATCATATATGGTGCCGTCGCTTTTAAGTGTCAGCACAAACGGGCTCACTTCAGTGAGTTGGGAGAGGCGCGGTAATACATCTGCCGTGCCGGTTGCTTCGCGCCAGTACGGTATCCATCCACCCGCTTCAAGCGCCCCGGTCCACAAGGGGCCCGCGAGCGTCCCATTGAGTTCGCGCGATGAGAGCGGCTCAGCGGGGCCGAGCGCTGCTTGAGTCTTTGGGCCCACCGAGCCGTAGCCTGCGCCCGAGCAAACTATCTTTTTTTCGCATTGAAATTTCTTCACTGCCGCGAGTGTCGCTGGCCCAAAAGTGCCAGTGGCGGTCGTTGAGAGATACCCTTTCGCGATAAGAGTTTTTTGCAGCGCAGTCACATCATCACCACTCATGCCACTCGTGAGTGTGCGTGATGCAGCAAGTGCGGGCACAGCCACCATAAGAGAAGAAACTACTAATGCCGCCCCAAGAACCCGCGAGAGTTTCGTAGTCATTAGCACTAGTATACCGCAGCTAGGGCTCGTCGATAAGTAGTGAGAGGAGTGATGCTGCGCTCCACGCCTGAACGCGACATGCTTTGCCTCCCTGTGGGGTCGTATACTCGACATAGCCGTCTCCTGCAAAGCCAAACAGCTCGATTGGCGTCATGAAGAATTCATACGCTGTTAACAGTGCCTCGCGTACCACCTTGGCCTCTTCGCGCATACCAGCGCGGCGCAAACCTTCGGCCAATATCGCCGTGTCGTGCGGCCAAATGGAGCCATTATGGTAACTAATCGGGTCATAGCGCTTCGACTGCACCGAGAGCGTGCGAACACCCGCTTGGGGTACGAAAAGGTCGGGTGCCAGTAGTCGGCGTGCTACTCCTTCGACATAGGCGGGGCTAAGCACCCGCGAGAGTGTGTCATCAGCTTCTTTGAACGTCGCCCACAGCACATGCCCCATGCTCGAGCGCGGGCTCACCAAGAGTCGCCCATCGCCAGAGAGGCCGCAGGCGAGCGCCACACGCTCGCCGCGCACACCCAAGACAAACGTTTCATTAAATTTCTCGTGGAGTTGCTCTGCTCGCTCGTGTGCGAGCGCTGAAAGTGAGGCATTGTTTGTAGCAAGAAGTTTGCTCGCCGCGCGCAGCGCTACGTATGCATACGCTTGTACCTCAACTGGAGCGATAGGATACTGCGGCACATCATCCGACTCTTCAAAAAAGAGCGACTCAGTGGAGTCCATCCAACTTTGCACGCGCAGTCCCCCTGAGGAGCGGTCGGGGTGGAATCGATAATCAATAAAGCCATCACCGTTCGTGTCGCCATAGGTCAATAGCCACTCAAGCGCAGCAGTTATATGTTCAATATGCGATTCAATAAACGCCGTGTCGCCAGTTAGCTCTCTATATTGGTGCATGAGCATGAGATACAGCGGCGTCGCGTCGACGGTGTCATAATTGCGCATAACCTCATCGGGGTAGAGATACCAGGCCGCGCCTGCCATAGTCTTAGTGGAGGGGTTCGTGAGATGTTCATGCCCCTCGGGGCGAAATTCGTGAATAATTTTGCCCGGCTCTTCGCCACTTTCAATCACCAACTCTTTGCCCTGCAGTACACTGAGGCTATCTAAAATTTTACGCACGAGCGAAAGCAAATACGTATCTCGTGTTTTTTCATATACCTCTAAAAGTTTTAATCCTGTGATAAGTGAATCGCGCCCAAACACGGCACCGTACACTTCGCTGCGTGAAGAGGCGACAATCCCCCGTTCATCTTCGAGCGCTTGAATACTTGAGTATGCGAGTTGCCAGAGATCTTCGCGCATGTGGGTAGAGTATACTCACTCACTTTTGGGTGACAAGATTTTTGCATAAATCTCTTCATATTCGCTCGCCATGCGCTCGACACTAAAATTTTTTAGTGCGTGCTCGCGACACGCTGCGCGCGAAATGCTACTGACTGACTGTACCGCATCAATCATCCCTTCAATATCTTCGACCACGAAACCGGTCTTCCCTGTCTCTATAAGCTCAGGCACTGCGCCACGGTTAAACCCAACCACCGGACAGCCGCAGGCCATCGCCTCGATAATGACGAGACCAAACGGCTCGCGCCAGGTCACGGGGTGTAAAAGGCAGTACGCCTTGCTCATGAGTTGGTTGCGCTCCTCTTCATCAACTTCGCCCACCCAGCGGATGCGGTCAGAGAGGCGCGGCTCAACATATTCACGAAAGTATGCCCGATCTGTACTCTCTAACTTTGCCGCAATAATGAGTGGTCGATCAAGCTGCACCGCCACTTCAATCGCTAGGTGTGTTCCCTTTTCCATACAGATGCGGCCAACGATGAGCAGATACCCTTCGGGCTCTTCGCCAAACGGATAGTCCTGCATGGGGAGCCCGTGGTGCACCGTGCCGGCGTGGTTCATGCTCGGGACTGGGTAGGCCTGCGACTGCGAGATGGTGACGATGTAGGGGTTGCGCAGCGTTTGGAAGATGCGGCGATTATCAGCAGTAAACGGCCCGTGCATAGTCATGACAACCGGCGTTGTCGCGATGTTTGCGGTCGGTACACTAATGGGCGCTAAGTGGTCATGGATGATGTCGAAGTCATCTTGCAATTCATACGCGAGCCCAAAATTTAAGAGCGACCAATTATTGGTGCCGTAAATATCTTTAAAATGCGCTTCCCGCAAGCCTCGGGGGAAGACTGACTCGAGTTTCGCTTTCGTGAGGGAATCGCCGCTCGCAAAGAGAGTCACTTCATGCCCGCGTTTAATAAGCTCTTCGGTCAATGCCGAGACAATACGCTCCGTACCACCATATTTTTTAGGCGGCACCCGCTCCGCTATGGGAGCAATTTGTGCAATTTTCATACCCTTATCTAACCAGGGTCACACTGAAGCGCTCGTGGAGAGAAATTGGTTACTCTTAGTCTTTCCGCAGGTTTAACCTGCGGGTTTCAGTGCTAAATAAGTCTAAATGTAATTTCTCGAGTTGCTCCAGTTAGCCAAACCTCTTTGAAACCACTATTTTGGAGAAGATTCGCGAGCTTTAATTGTATTTCCTTACCGATCGATTCTATTACTCCTGGTCTTGCATCTATTAGTAAGATAATTTTACACTTTTCATTTGGGTCAAAGTTAATCTTTCTATTAATTGCCTCACTAACAAGTTTTTCAATATCAGATAACACAGCATCAACTTTTCTATTTAAATTTAACCTCTTCCAAAAATCCTTATCATTTAATTTTGTTATTTGGAAAAACTCTTTTTTATGAGTCCTACTTATTTCAGCTATAACATCATACGGAGAGTCTTGTTTATCATTTATGAAAAAATCAAATTCCGGATATATATAATGGCAAAACAATTTTGTGATGGATATCTCCTGTGCTTCTTTATTTAAATCGCTTCCACTATGCTCGACATGTATATCTAAATCACCTGACTCTTGTAATCCTACTCGAGAGTAACTGCTTCCTTCAGACAAAGATGATACTTCATCTTCTAGACTAATTACTGTTAAACTATGCCCACATTTTAGAATATGTTCAGCCCCACTTCCTGTTTTGCGAAATTCAAGAACTTCTAATTTTATATTGCATAAACCGCACCAACCATTTGCCCAACCTGAATAGACTTTATATGTTGGTGAGTTAATATCACCATTTTTTTCCATTATTTTGAGGGTCTGTTTTGTCGCTTCGATAAATCGTGAAGTTCTGTCCATAGTTAACGTAATTAGATAAGCTCCTCGAAGTTTAAATCTATTTAGTTATCCCTTTCGCTTCATTTTGGAGCGTTCGATTTCGGTGAGGCCTTGTTTGCGTAGGCGGACATTCTTCGGCGTTACTTCGAGATATTCGTCCTCAGACATGATTTCGAGCCCGCGCTCGATAGTGATGTCATATGGGGGCACGAGCATGATTGCTTCGTCAGAGCCCGACGCGCGCATGTTGGTGAGCTGCTTTCCTTTGGTTGGGTTTACTGTCATCTCTTCGCCCTTACTGGTGTTACCAATCACCATGCCTTCGTAGACTTCAACGCCTGCGCCAATGTACAGGACGCCGCGGTCTTGAAGATTGTAGAGCGAGAAGCCAAGCGCCTTACCGCTCGCCATAGAAATCATTGAACCCACGGCGCGCTTAGTTATCTCGCCAGCGTACGGGCGAAACTCAATGAAGCGCGATGAGAAGATACCTTCACCCTTCGTGTCCAAAACAAACTGGCTGCGATAGCCAAGAAGTCCGCGCGTTGGACCTTCGAAAATAAGACGCACTGACGCATCATGCATCTGCATGTCTTTGATGATGCACTTACGCAGCCCCAAGCGTTCCATGACTGCCCCTTGAAATTCGCTTGGCGTATCGATGACCACTTCTTCAAATGGTTCGTGCTTCACCCCATTCTCTTCATGAAAAATAACTTGTGGCTGTGAGACCTGCATCTCGTAACCCTCACGGCGCATATTTTCCAAAAGCACCGCAACATGCAACTCACCGCGTCCCGAAACTTTGTATGCAGTATCGTCACTAAAGTCGATCTTGAGGCCCACATTGATCTCCAACTCGCGCTCGAGGCGCTCGCGGATCTGGCGGCCGGTGACGAACTTCCCTTCCTTGCCGGCAAACGGCGAGTTGTTTACCAAAAAGTTAAGTGTGATGGTTGGCTCATCAATAGCAATAGCAGGCAGAGGCTGTGCATCCGCGTTATCGGTCACCGTCTCACCAATAAAAATGTCAGCGAGGCCTGCAATGAGCACGATGTCACCTGCGCTCGCCTCAGGAGTTTCAACGCGCTGCAAACCCTTGAAGGTAAAAATCTTGAGGATCTTGCCGTTGCGGGTCTCACCGGTTGGTTTTTTTACAAACACTTGCTGCCCCGCTTTAACCGTGCCTTCATAAATGCGGGCGATACCAAGGCGACCAAGGAAGTTGTCATAGCCAAGGTTAAATGGCTGCATGCGGAGGGCTGTGTTTTGCGAAGTTCCGTCTGACGGGACGGAGGCAGGAGGGACATGCTCGAGCACAGTATCCAAAAGCGGCTTGAGGTCGCCATTATTAGTTTCTGCATTTTTTAAAACCTCTTCAACCGTCTTGCCGGCAATGCCCTGGCGGCCAATTGCGTAGACGACTGGGAAGTTTGCTTGCTCGTCGTTTGCACCAAGCTCCAAGAAAAGTTCGAGCACCTGCTCTTCGCAACGTGCAGCGTCAGCCGCAGGCTTATCAATCTTGTTGATGACGACAATAGGCTTCAGGCCCAACTCCAGCGACTTCTTCAGCACAAAGCGCGTCTGTGGCATCGGGCCCTCTTGGGCGTCGACGATGAGGAGCACCGAGTCGATAGAGCGCAGCACGCGCTCAACCTCAGAGCCAAAGTCGGCGTGGCCGGGGGTGTCGACGATGTTGATCTTCGTGTCCTTATATATGAGTGAAGCGGGCTTGGAGTAGATGGTGATGCCGCGCTCGCGCTCGAGGTCGTTGGAGTCCATTGAAACACCTGCTTCAGTGGCGCCGTTTTGGGCAAGCAAAGCATCGGTAAGAGTAGTCTTACCGTGGTCCACGTGCGCGATGATTGCTATGTTTCGTATTTCCATAATAAAAAGCCGCTGCCGGCCTCTTACTTTCAGAATACCACGAAAATATATAAAAGGAAATGCTACTGCGGGAGCATGGCAGAAGCCTGCTCTTTGATCATTTTTTCGATCTTCCCTTCAAATACACGCCACAAGAGCGGGAGCTTGGCGTCGACAATGTAGTCGGTGTCGGTAACGCGCACGGTGCCCGTTATTTGCTTGCCCTGCGTCGTGAAGGCAAAGGTGAGCATGGAGTTATTCCACTCTTCTTTATCAATAGTCACTTGGCCTGCCATGTGGGGGCGCGCGTCGATGAGCGCCTTCTTCACGCGCGCAACTGCGGCGTCCTTATTCGTGCGATGTGGTAGTTCGATATGCATTAAAAGAGTTTACCATAGGGGTAAGAAAATAAAAGAAGCGGCCGCCCATCACGGGGCGGCCTATTGTCTCTACTCGAGTTCGGGTATACGTGTAGGAAAGCATTTGAACCATTCAATGCTGGTCACAATAAAATTACTCTCTTCCAGAGCTGAAATCATTCCTTTCAAATGATTAACTCCCCAGCACGACCCGACGTTTTTATCACCCACAAATTGAAGGATCCCAGAAATAGCATCGACATCACGTTCGTACGCACGAACTTTGACTGCAACCTCTTCATTCAAAGGAACACCTTGCGACCTGCGCTGACATACACCCATTGCAATTGATATGAAACGGCGCGCGAATTTCAAAGGATCTGTAATGGTCTTTTGTAAGTTTTCTAGTGTTACATGCTGCATTAGGTCTTTTACAACCTCAATCGCGGATGGGTCGGTAAACACCCAGGAAGGTCGAGGTGTAAGCGCGTTTACTTGTTCTACGAAACCAAAAAAAGCGAGAGCGCCCTTCATTGCGAGTTGAGATTCTTTATATGCAGCAATCCATTCGGGAGATCTTCCTTCGTAGACTGCGCTGTAGACTGCGCTTTGGTCTGAATACCAATTGGCGCTTTCGTGGGTGGTGCAATAGCCAAGACGCTCTAGATTATCCAGTTTAGACTGTATCTGAGAATAGTAGACTGGAGTTCCCAGATGAACTGTACCAACCAAAACAATCACCCGCTGCTCTCGCACCATCGTGACTATCGGCGTACAAAACATTCCGTCCTGCACGATCATTAACTTTTCCAACCGAAGCATTCCTTGACTCCCGTAACTGCTGAATTTAATATATAATTATTTTATAATTTGTCAATTTTATACCGACCTTACCTTCTCATCATCCGCGACGCGCCATAGGTACCAGGAGGCCACAGAGGCGTGAGCACGCCAAGGCCGAGCTAGCTGCTCCATCTTTTTGGGTGTGGGGAGTTGGCGCAGCTTGTAGAGCGCTTTGAATCCTTTTTGAATACCGAGGTCGCCCACCGGGAGCACATCGAGCCGCTCCAAAGTCGTGATAAGAAACATGTGCGCCGTCCACTCGCCTATCCCTTTAACGCGCA
>CAYRHY010000002.1:22199-65835 GCA_964424235.1 uncultured Candidatus Saccharibacteria bacterium | reverse complement strand
GCGCCATGTCAGTTACATACCAGCCAAAGAAGCGTAAGCGCTCACGAGCCCACGGCTTTTTGAAGCGTACTGCCACCCCGAGTGGTCGCAAGACTATTGCCCGTCGCCGTGCCAAGGGTCGCAAGCGCCTGAGCGCCTAATAATGCTTAAGAAGTCCCGACGCCTTACCGCTGGCGAGGTTCGCGACATTATCAAGACCGGCACACCAAGACGTGCTGGGCATCTATCGGCACGTGTGGTCCCTGGCCCCACTCCCCTGCGGGCTGCGGCTGTGATATCAAAAAAGGTCGCCAAGAGCGCGGTGGAGCGTAATCGTCAGCGTCGAGCCCTCTACCGCGCACTAGAGGAGTTGAGGGTAAATGGTAGTGCGGTTATATTTATTCAAAAAATCCCAAAAAACCCTCTTACCCCTGCATTTTTAGAAGATCTCAAGGTACTATATAAAGCATAAACTCCATGTTTCAGACGTTTATTGTCCAGCCGATCTATAACCTTTTTGTCGCCATATTAGGCTTTATGCCGCATGGAGATGTGGGGTTGGCTATCATAGCTCTCACACTTGTGGTGCGTGCGGTGTTTTACCCAGCGTTCGCTGCCTCTATCCGTACCCAATTAGGGATGCAGAAGATCCAGGGAGAGATAGATGTGATCAATGACAAA
The DNA here is from genome assembly GCA_964424235.1 of uncultured Candidatus Saccharibacteria bacterium. Classification (GTDB taxonomy): domain Bacteria; phylum Patescibacteriota; class Minisyncoccia; order Phycocordibacterales; family SBAW01; genus GWA1-54-10. Next base: position 65,175 of record CAYRHY010000002.1, on the reverse strand, counting down.
TACAAGGACAACCCTACAAAACGAGCTGAGCACACTATGGCGCTCTTTCGGGAACATAAAATTCGTCCCTTTAGCTCGTTTCTAGCGCTTCTTATCCAGCTCCCTATACTCTTTGCTCTCTATATCGCGCTTTTTAAAGAAGGACTCCCAGCTATTGCTACACACCTACTCTATAGCTTTGTACATGCTCCAAGCGAGGTGCAAATGAATTTTTTTGGCCTACTAGACCTTAGCCACCACCATAATCTCCTCCTAACGATGCTCGTGGCAGGACTTCAGTTTTGTGTAATGTGGTTCTCTATTGCGCGTATGAAGCAAGCGCCAAAGAGCAACTCTTCTGACCGCGCTGCGCGCGAGGCAGCACTACGCACTCAGCAACAACTTATGCTGTACTTTTTTCCCGCACTTATGGCGGTGGTTACCTACTCACTCCCTGCGGCGGTAGGTTTATACTTCGCTGCCACGAATGCCATTTCACTAGGGCAGGAATTACTCATTAGGAGACAAGGTACGGTATAACGCTAGATTGGCAGACCGTACTCTTTGGAGTATTGTCTCTAATATGAGTGCTGAAATTCTAAAGAATAAAACAGAAAGATTTTTATCACTGTTAGGTGTAAAGGCACATATAACTATTAAAGAAGGTCACCGCACTGTTGTTGCAGTACAATCAGAAGACTCAAAAAACCTCATAGGTCCTCATGGTGAGCATTTGGGTGCGCTTAATATGCTCTTGCGTAAGTTGGTAGAGAAGGAAGTGGGAGAAGAGGCAGCAAATTTTCTTGTTGATGTGAACGAGTATTACGAAAGTAAGATGGAAAAAGTGCGCCAAGAGGCGCGTATTCTCGCACAACGCGCGCGACTTTTTAAACACGATGTTGAACTCGAACCTATGAGTGCATACGAGCGCCTCGTAATACACGAGTTGTTTGCTGAAGATCCAGAAATTAAGACTGAGTCAGCAGGCGAAGGAAAGTTTCGCCATATTGTGCTTAAATATGGCGCCAAATAGTCTCCTATTGCGCGAGGCGTACACCCCACAGCGCCCTATCCCCTTTTGTTATAAACAATAAATATTTGCCGTCAGGAGAAATATGGAGGGCTGCGATATTTGATTGTACGCCCCCTTGCGAACTTCCTGGTGTTGCGGTGAGGCTCGTAATACCGTTAGTAATATCAAACTGAAAAATACTGTCTGCAGCGTTATATAGACCTTGGTGCCACAGATCGAGGTAGTTCGCGGGTGTCGCGGTAAGTGGAGCTGCACAATACACCACAGTGGTGCTCAAAGGAGACCACACACACTTCTCTGGAAATGGGTTGAATGGTAATTGAAGGTCTTTACCGCTTGCTACATCGTGCGCGTAGGTGGTACGTACCGTACCACTTTGAGCACTTTGGTATAATATTTTTGAGAACAATTGATTCGCAATTGCAGATAAGCTTTGCGCGTGTACTAAAGGAGTCATGGTGCCGTTTTCTCCTGATACAGCAAAGGCAACTCCCGGCACCCCATACGCCTCTTTTGTTTGTAAAAGAAGAGTTTTGTTTGTGGGCCACGCAATCAACACCTGCATTAATGGAGAAGAAAAAAGCTTCACAGGTGTAGAACCATCTGCTTTTGCAATATATCCACTCACACCCCCACTCATAGGCAGGAGGTACACCAAACTTTTACTATCAGGTGATGGGGCGAGATCTGTTATGTTGTCGGGTAAAAAACGTATCTTGTTACTTGTTGTGGCGGTATTTGTTACACTAATCGAAACTGTTTTTATCACACCATTCTCGGCGTACTGTCCCACCACACTCGTACCATCGGCGAACCAGTGCGCGCTACCTATCCCTGGTATTGTGGTGTTGGAGACAACGCGACTAACAGCTCCAGAGACATCAACAGGGATATCTAAGATGTGTCCGCTGTCTTGCATCATATAGCGAGCGAGTGTGGTGGTCGGAGTATAGGTCTGGATAAATACCGCGTCAGCTATAGGACCATCAGCCAATTTAAAAATCTTTTTTGCGGTCGGGTTGGAAGTATCTGTGTTGCTTGGTATTGTTTGGGTCTGGGTAGTATTGCTGCTATTGGAGTTTCCAAATATTTGAGTGTTTTGATTGGTGGTAGTAGGAATTCCTGTTGGAGTACCTCCTTGTTTAAAGAACATAAACCACGCACCAAACAGAAAGAGCACCACCACTCCCACCATCGCTATGCCTACACCTACTTTTTTGAGAATCATATATTATCGATTGTAATAGCAGGATTCGATCCTTGTTGGAGTTGTTATTGTTGCGCAAGAGTTGTAAATTTTATTCCCTAGATAATGCTCAGTAACATCTTGTGTACAAGGGTTATTTGCAGGAGCGATCACGCCACCATAGTTTGAAGTGCAAGAAGCCTCTCGTTGTTGAACAACAGCTGCAGCAGCTGCTTGTGCGGCCGCATCCGTCGGATTATTTTTTGCATTTTGTATCACAACATCTTGTCCTGAGGCAGTAATAACAGGAATAGAAGTACCGTTATTAGTGGTCACAATAGGTTCAGTGGACCCAGTCCCACCTGTTGTTACAGGTTGATACCCATCAGTGGGATTAAGTGCACTACTGAACATAACTAATTGAGGATTGATGGTGAAGAGAATTAGCCACGATCCTAAAAGAATAGCGAGCCCTAAAAAGGCAGCCTGAAGACGTTTGCTCGCACTAAATTTAACAAGCGGCACATCAGAGACCATATATGAAATACCTGCGTAGACAAACGACCCGACCGCAATAAGCGCCGCGAGAACAATGAGCAGTTTAAACGCCATACTTAAAAGTTGGCCAAAATTACTATTACCTGTCTCGTACTGTGCTAACCCCGGCAAAGGTTCCAGTGGGGTATAGGTGAGGTTGGTTTGTTGAAGGACTCCTTGGGTTGGACTAATAGGATTACCGCCCTGTGTATATGCTTCCTGAGCATACACAGGAGTAGTTAGAGCGAGAGAAAAGAATATACTGAGAATTATTTTTTTCATAAGCCAAAGAGTGAAGTGAATGATGTGCCGCTCCCCTGTCCAAACACAATGCCGACCAAGCTCTGCGCTGCCTGGGTAAACTTATCAGCATCGGTATTCTGCAAAGAGATGCCGACTTGGGCTGAGCCAGATCCTGACCCGGCCTGTCGTAAGGTAAGTAGGCCGCGTTTCGCATCCGGGCCAGTAGTTTCATTACTATTGAGTGTCCAAGTGTATGTAAGAGAGTTAGTACGTATACTACTGTTTGCGAAAAAGTACGGCTCAGCACGCAGGGTTATTTCGTTTGCATTAAGGTTAAAATTGGTAGGAAGCGCTATATCAAGCAACTCACCACGCAGAGGGTCTTGACTGTAGAGCACCACACCAGGGTTTATTGCGGGGATGAACACCTCCCCACTCCCTACTTTAGAGCCGTTTAAATATACGTCGACACGCACCTCCTCACCAGTTTGGATACCATCACCAGTAAAAATATATACATTTTTACCCAGACCTGAAGCGCTCGTATCTATTGAGTCTTTTCTATACCACTGAAAACTAAGTTTAGAGGATGAAACTATTGATTTTCCAGAGGCTACGGTAGGGAATGCAACCACTTTAATCGATGAGCCAGCGCTATACAGTGTTTTCCCCTTGTAAAAGAGGGGGGCCGAAGTATCAGCTTCCCATATCAAGTGCACCACGGAGGGTGCGAACTCAAAATCCTGCGTGTACGTACCTTGGCTAGATTGTATGTTTACGTGCACTCTGGTCGCTGTTCCTACCCCGCCGGTCGTAAATGAAAAAGTAGTAAGCCCCACACCACTTTTCACTGTCTTGCCGTTTACTTGCCAGGTTATGGTTGCATTACCAATAAATGGTCCTACACCTTGTGCTTCGATATATACAGTTTGGTTAGGTCCTGGTGTTTCAGGTGCGATTGTGTACTCCACTGGGTCAGGCACTGCAGAAAACTGCGCATGCGCAAAGGGGGTCAGTAACACTATTCCTACAGCAGTGAACAAAAAATTACGCAGCATACGAAGGGCCTGAGTTACTACGATCAATATCTTTTATGGCGCGGTACGCAGCACCAATTTTTGTAGTGGGTGCTAGTGCCACAGAGAGTGCCACAGACGTATTCTCTTCGAGAGCACCTTCTTCTTTTGTTTTGCGCAAAATGCACAACACCGTCATAGCGGTCCAACCAGGAAGAATGTCGAGTACGGGCAAAATTCCCGATATACCACCCCCGATTGCATAGCGCATATTAAATAAACCATTAAATGCTAAGAGCAGTAAAAAGCCAGCGCCAAGGGTGATGCTAATACAAATACTTAAAGCTATACCTAGTGCGATACCTAGTGGTATGGTCACAGTACCAACCACCTGCCCTACAATAGGTACCGCAGCAATACCCGCACCAAGGGCAAAACATGCCCAGTACACAAGTGCTTTGAGCCCGTCAATAAACAGTGCGACGACAATGTACGGCATGTACCTTACCATGCCTTTATTGTACCGCCTTTGTGTCTTGTGTCAGAGGGATACTCCCACCTTCAGCTGCACGTTGTCTGCGCAACGCAAGTACTTGTGAAGGATCAGAGGTGATGATTTGGTCTTCGGTGTATGAAGCAATCACTTTTATTGCTACATGTTTAAGTCCTGCGAAGAATATCCCCTCCCCCACATCGCTTTCAAGTAGGAGATACTTTTCCTCGTCAGAGAGATTAAATGTTTTCTGCAAACTATCGATGGTGGTTGGTGACTGTTTTAGGAGCAACTGAATAGATGAGTTGGTGATCATGGGGAGCCCATACGGCGATTTGAGGAAGTCATCCACGTCTTGGGTAATAGTAGCAAGACCAAGGTAGTATTTGCGACCACGCTTTGCCATACCATAGAGGAAGGATGCGGTGTCGTCGCTTTTCATCATCCACCACGCCTCATCGATGACCAACAGGCGCTTTTTTAGGTTTTTGCGCACCGCATTCCAAATGTAGTGGGTTATGAGGTACATAGCGACCGGTTTAAGGTCATCTTCCATGTCGCGCACTGAGAAAACGACGAATTTTTTGTTTATATCGACACTAGTCGCTCGGTTAATGAAGCCTGACCACGAACCCTTTGTGTATTTTGAGAGGCGCTGCACCAGACTTTCACTCCCCTGCATACCCGAGAGTACCATCTCGAAATCTGAGAGCAGTGGCGGCTCTATGTCAGCGAAATTGCTATCAGGAGTAATATCTTTAAGTGCGTAGGTTTCAGTGATTGCTTTGTCGATAATTGCGTCCTCCTCGGGCGAAAGGCCACCGAGCATTATGCGAAAAAGACCCACAAGCGCCACAATGTTTGAGCGCAGTACGTCCGAAGGGCTTTCGTCTTCTCTGGGTACAGGAAGATCAAAAGGATTGATGTGGTGTTCAGAGTTAAGACTGATATTAAAGTAGCGACCCCCCACCGTTTGAGCCAAGAATTCATACTCGCGCTCTGGGTCAATAACAATGACCTCGGTGTCGAACATAAGAGTACGCAATATTTCGAGCTTAGTAGCGTATGATTTACCTGAACCAGATTTAGCGAAGATGACCGAGTTGTAGTTTTCCAACGAAAAGCGGTCAAACAGCACGAGCGAAGCGTTATGACGATTCACTCCATAGAGAATCCCTTTATCAGAAGTGAGGTCGAAGGACACAAAGGGGAAAATCGAAGAAAGTGGTGAAGAGTTTAGCTTTGAATTAACAGTTAATTCATCTGAACCAAGTGGAAGTGTGGAGCGAAAGCCCTGTTCTTGCTGGAAAAGTGCTGGTTTTACATAAATAAGACGTGACTCAAGGACAGACTTTATCTCTGACTCGATTTTATCCAACTCCTCAGGTGTTTTACCGTAGATAGTGATATACACCCCGACATCGAAAAGCTTTTCCTGTGCTTGTTGCAATTGGTCACGCAGAGATTCAATGTCTTGGTATGCGGTGTCGAGCATAGGGTCACGCACCAACCCCTTCTCCTCTCGTGTCATAATCTGCGACTGTACTTCAGCCACCTTTTTTTGTAATTTCTTAAGAATTTCGCCCGAATCTATGGGGTGTACAAAGATGGAGATGTCCAGCACTCGGTCGAGGTTGATGATGGGAGCGAACCACGAGTCAGTGAGGACTCGCGGGTAGGACATAACGAAAAAGGTACGGGCAATTTTGTCGCCCAGGTTTATTTCGCGCGGAGTTATCTTTAGCGCTGAAGGCGCAATAACATCTTGTAGTTCAAGTATGCCTTGGCGATAAATTTGTTCAGGGAGTATGGGCGCCACAGGAGCGTTCGCTGAATCTTTTGGTTTGAATACGTCAAAAAGTGCCATACTATTTCGCTAATTGTAATGGTTTTTCAAGCTCACCAGGGTTGAAGAGTTTGTAGAAGAGCTCAATAATTTCCTCAGTACCGAGTGTTACCACACGCACGCCGGTGCGCACCAAACCCTGTTCGATAACTGCGAGACGCTCTTCTATTTGCGTACGATACTGCTCAAACTGTTCGTCAGTGAGGACGGTTGCTTGAGTATTCCCACCAGGAAGCAGGCTGCCCACAGCTCCAGCAACTCCCCCACCGCGCGCTATAAGCGCTGGATCATACGGCACCACGATGAAGAAGTTTTTAGTCATAATGTTGGCGCGTTCGGTAAAATCTTTTATGAAGGCGATATATTCTCGAATTTGAATCTTCATAAGTTCGTCGAGTGTTGCTGCGTAGCGTTCTTCAAGAAGCGCGATGTATGGGCGAATGTCGAGATCTCGTGACTCGACAAAAAACTGAACGGTAAATTCAAGAGAATTAAGAAAGTTTTGGAATTGTCCAATGATAGCCACCTGCTCGTCTTGTGACTTTAAGGCTAGGTTGATGCTTGAGGCCATAACCATAGCGCGCAAAGAGCCGTCTTTGAGAATGATGATGCCGTCTCGCACCTCTTTAATAGGGACAAAGGCTTGGGTCGCTTCTGCTTTTACTTTAGTTGGTGGCATATTATATCTTGGGCTCGGGACGCTCTGGATCAATAACACCCATTTGCGTTCTATCTTTTATATTAAGCGACCAAGAGAGATCTTTGAGTTTGCTTTCACTTAAACTGGGTACAGTGAGTATATCCGGCTGGGCTGTTTGTGGTTGAGCGGTTGGCTTGATTGGTGTCGATTGGCGCTGCTTCCAGAGATAGAGCTTGCTACCTAAGTAATATTTAACCGCATACTCAAGCGTAGTCACCAACGGGCGTTCGTTCACTTGGTAAAACGCTAACGCAAGACCCAAGACTACAAACGGTATCGCAACAATGAATGCTAAATACAACGGCAAAAGGGTGAACAGTGCGAGGCATATCCCACCCGCGCCCGCAAGATACAGAAACTGTTTGAGCGTTAGTGGGCCGAAGATCTTGTCTTCAATTTCGATAAATTGAGGGACCTGGTACTGCATGTATTCTCAAGTATACCGCACCTCACTCCCCTTTTTATTCAAGCGGCTCGTGGTATGGGTCAGTCGAGTACTGTTTTGTTGGCTTGTTTGGATCTGTCGCAGTCGGAGGCATCGCAGCCACCGGAGTGACTGTTGGTTGCTGTAAGGCGGCAGACGCAGCAGTCACTGCCGGTTGGACCGGCACAGTCGGCTGGACAGTGGGTTGAGTGGTAAGCCCCGAAAATTTCTTCATTGACTCGCGTATTGGTAAGAAAAGTTCTTGAGAAACATCGGTGGTGATGAGATTTGCGGTGACAAGAGGTACTTTGAGTTCAGAAACAATATTACCCACCAAATCTTCTGGTTTTACAAAACCAAGCATGACCATCAAGACTTCACTCTCAAGTGTCCCTAACTGGTCAATGTGTAGAAGGTATTTTTGCCCGATACTCTGGAGTTTTTTTGTAAAGTCAGCTGATCGTATAGCCTCCTGTACGTTAGGAGGAAGCTCAGCCATGCGTTGTTGAAGTGTTTGTTGGAGATTTTCATCCATGTTAGTTGTGTTGGTTGTTTTCTAGAGGGGTACTTGGTGGCGCTGTGTTCTGTCCTGATTGAACTATAGTGTTTAATGTACTATTACTGCTATTTCCTGGAGGCGTTGTTTCTACACGCGGAATTGCGCGGATCGGCTGCGTTTGAGCGGGAGGTTGTATGGCGTTCCTTTGGGCAGAAGATAATGTGTTATTGAGTTGTTCATTCAAAGATATCGTAGGTTGCACCAACGATTCACGCAAAGATGCAGTCCCCTCCACAGTTGTTCTTCTAAGTTGACGAAGCTCATCTGCTACATTTCGCATACCGGATTGCAGCTCATTAGTAGCTCTTGTTGCACCTCTTTGTTGAGTTTCAACAGTTGATTGAAGATTTTCTATAGCATCCGTAACTCTTGTGGTTTGTTCAGTTAGTGCTGTATTCAATTCGCGATTGGATACTCCTACCGCGGTTCTGCTTGCTGGTGCCGAGCCAGTAGGTATTGGACCCCTTTCTCTCACACCTAATGAATCACCTAACACATCTGTATTGCGTAGTTCGTGCAATGCCCGCTGTTGCCTTAAACCAAGAGGGTCATTAAGGTTGTTAGTGGGCTGATATGGTCTAGCTCCACCCGCTTGTTGTTGTCTTGGTCCCCCACTGCCTGTGTGTGATCCTTGGAGACTTGGTTGTTGTAAGTTTTGAGAAGCAGCTCCTCCTGGTACCGGAGCTTGTGATCCAGATTCTGTGCCACGAGTCTCTGCAGCGCTCGATGTGTTGTTTGACGAATAATTTTGGCTTTCTTGTCCAAGCACACCCCCATCCCTCCTAAATTCTTCTAAATTTGAATTCATTTCATTTATAACAGAAGGAGAGTTTAGACGACGGGTGCTCCTTTCAGGAACTCCGGAAGGTACATCCAACCTCCCAGATGAAAGAGTCTGCCCCGGTTCATTGCTTTGTGGTTGTGGTAAGTTTTGTGGATTTGGCCCCTGTGGGTTTTGTGGGGGTGTTTGTGGTGCAGGGTTTTGTGGTCCTTGTTGCGGGGGATTCTGTGGATTCGACTGTGGTTGTGGAGGGTTGGGATTATTTTGTCTTGAAATTAAAATTCCCGGCAACTTCCACCCTGTTTTTTGTGGACCAATATCTAATTTACTAATAGTCTGTAAGTTCTTTCGAACTACAGATGTACGAGCATCAAAACTTCTATTCCCCACCCAACCACCAGCCCGGTTTGCGGTTTTTGATAGCACGCCAGTGCCTCGTGTGGTACTTGCGGCAATTGTTCTTCCTGCAAGGCCGATGGTGTTTCTTCCAGCGAGCCCAACGGCGCCATAAGTTGCATTACCCACCGTTCTGCCAATAAATGTGGTCGCTTTGTTTCCTATAAGACCAATAGTTTTGTCGGCAGCTTGATACCCAGTCTTCGCAAAGGAGTCGGAGACGCGCATGGCCATATACATAAGGGCGACGATGATACCAAGACGCACTGAAACGCCTGCTACTGCTGAGGCGATAGTAAAGAGCTGCCCATTGGTCGCGGCGCTCCCTGCATCATTTAGTGCATTTGCGAGGATTGAACTAGTGCCATTGCCAGCAAGTTGGGTAGCAAAAAAGTTTATTATCCAAAAAATAAAAAGGAATACTGCCGGATAAAAGGCGTATTCTATGAGCGCCTTCCCCCATCGACTTAAAACATTAAACCGGTCTGCGCTCCCCTTCTTATACATTGCACCAAATACGAAGGCTAATGGTGATGCGATGATAGCCAGCCATAGAACGACTATGCGCACGAGAAACTTCACCCCAACCGCTATAAAGGTAAACGCGAGCATGGCGAGTATTATCGCAACTGCTATATAGACGAACACAAGGGTTATGATTTTTGTAAATTCATTAGCGCCTTGTTGTGAAAAGCGCGCGAAAGATCCAGAGCCAAGAATACTCTGCACCCCCACAACATCCATGATGCCTCGAGTGAGGTCTTTCACATTCCCGTTGGAAGAGAGCGAACTCGCTGCTGATTGAACTGCGCCCACAGTTCCTGTCCCTGTTGCTCCAGAGGAGTTCAGTGTAGGCGCTGGTATAGCGTTATAAAACTGTGTGGCTAATATATTCCCCCCGTCTATAACAAGTCGTGTAAAGAAGAAGCTGAAGTTTATAAGGAGCGCCGCTATGATGATACCCGCGAGCATCTTCATGGTCCCCTGCGTCTCAGCCTGGAGGATGACGGTTACTGCGAGATAGACAAGCAGGAAGATAAATATCATATTCGCGAGGTCTCGCACCGCTGCCCACGACTGGGTGAGGAAGTATTGTGAATACGTCACACTTTGCAGAGTAATTTGTATAGCGGTGTCGAAAATAAATGCGCCTATGTACGCGAAGACGCTCATGAGGCCTACGGTGAAGACGTATACCACGTTGGTAAAACATATCCCCCAATTACTTGGGCTCCACGAGCACTCAACCGCTGTTTGCCCAGCGCCAGAGGGTCCGGCTGTTCCCCCTTGTCCTGAGGCCGTAGCCCCTGAAGCGGTGGGGCTAATATTTGGATTATTTGCATCACTGGTTGCTCTTGCGTTTACAACAGATTGAGCTTTTGCCTGAGATACGAACAATCCCTGTAGTGGAGCGAAGAAAGTAGTAACAAGCAAAGCACCAAACAGTGCTTTGCTTACGAGTGAAGTTTTCTTTTTGAGGAGTTTAGAATGCATTGCATTGTTGGATACCAGCCGCCGTTTGCTGATTGAGGGTATTTAGTTGTGATTGTAACGTAGTCCTGTCTTGTTGTGCAGAAACTACGTCCGCAGCGGTGAAGATTTGGCCGCTATTTTTAGCATTCGTATACTCACTTTGTATAGCAGTAATTTCATCTGATGATCCTGCAGAAAGTGCGCGGCTTTCAAATTGGTTGATTAGCACGATCGAGTTATTCGCAGTCGTTATTGTGTCATTAAACGAATCAACCCGTGCTTGCAGTGAGTTGAACGTTGAAGATGCCTGCTGAGCATTGAGGAGCGCTTGCTCTGGTGTATTAGTTGATTGCGCAGCATTTGTGGCAGCACTTGCTTGCAATTGTGCGGCGCGGTTATTCCAACAGTTGTAGAGGTCGTGTGCTTGTGCTTGAGAATTCTGTATATCATTAATGCTGCCTTGCGCAAGGCTGGCGTATTGCTGAGCCGCACGAATGTCATCTTGCATTTGCGCAACACTATTTTGCGATATGTTTAGCGTTGCCAACTGGTCACTGGTATAGAAGTTGTCTGCATAATTGCCACTACTGCCACTTAGGTTGGAGAGCCCGCCTTGCAGTGCGCGAGTCATCAGTTGGGTTATAAGCGCCCCTATGATCTCATCAAAACTCTTAGCAAGGTTAAGGGAGTCTCGGCCCTGATTAAGAGTGTTATTAATAGAAGAGGCAATGACGGATCCTGGTGTGGTGCTTACCACATCACACACTTCATATAATTGAGTGCCGGTGTCTGCAGCAGAGCCGTCGATTGGTGATACCGATGTAGAAGCTGAATCTGCTGGTCGTGTTGCGGAGGTGGTACAATTTTGTTTTTTCTTGAAGGTAAGGAACCCCTGCCCCTGGAAGAGCTCAGTCTGATAACCATTTATAGAAACTGCGACTGCAGCAGAAAGGCCAACTTGGCCGTATGCATACGCACCGTACGGGTTGTTTGTGGGGACGGTCGTGAAGTCAAGAAAGCCAGGCCACCCCCCTGCCGAGAAGTTACCGTTCATAAAGCTATTTATATTACCCATGACTCTGGTGAGGGTGCAGGAGTTAGCGTTTCGGTTTGCATAACTTTGCGCTATGGCAATACGAATCTGTAATTGGAAGGGACTACAGAGGAACGAAAGTGACCCGCCTTTTATAAAATTACCTGCCGCCTGATCAGCTACGTTCGTAAAAAATTGCGTCGGGTTAGTCACGAATGCAGGAGATCCATTAAAACCATTATTAATCCAGTTAACAACACTTACGGTCAGCTGTTGGACAACAGCTCTCGCTATCCCACGGGTGATACAATCAAGCACATCCTTACCATTGTCTATGCCGTTATTTGTTTGGACTGAAATAATTGAATTCGGAGTAATGAGGCCAATTTGAGCCGCCACATACAGCCCCGCGCAAGACACTGCGCCACCCGCAGCTGCGCCAAGTAATGCTCCACCGAGCCCTAATCCACCACCCCCTCCAGATCCAAAATTACCCCCACCAATGTTGGGCAAAATCCCCCCAACCCCTGATGAGTTAGAACCATTAATTTGATTAATGGGAGTTGGGTTAAATACACTCCCACCTGTTTGAGTGAGCCAATCTACGCCTCCCGTATTAAAGTTGCCAAGTCCAATATCGGTCGTGGTTGCTGGGGTGAATCCGCCAATGGTAGTGGTGCCCAAGTTGTTGGGGCCAGGTACATAGGTGCCACCAATGGTGGTGGTGCTTGAGCCCCCTATGACTCCAGTGTTCCCGCCTGTCCCATACGGAGCAAGTTCAATGGTGTACAAGGTGGTTGTGCCGGTGCCCACCGGGGCCGCCAGATAATTGCTAGTGACGTTGTCTATGGTGATGGTGTAGTTTCCTGCACCCAACACACCCGCCCCATCAAGTGGATTAACCACATACGCACCATTACCCGCAGGGGTGATGGCATAATTTCCGGCCGGCTGCCCATTCACTCCCTGGACCGCATACTTCCCCCCGGGAATATTTTTTGCCGGCTGCCCACTCCCTATGACCGGTGAACCAATATTTGTTGGAGTGGTCGAACTGTTTCCCCCAGGAGTCTTGTTGGGTGATGTACCAAACGAACCATTGTTTTGAGAGGGAGTGGTCTGTGCATGATTAAGAAACCACCACCACCCAAAGCCAATGAGCGCAGCCACCATGAGGCCGGCGACTATTGTGATGATGACTTGTCTGTTCATGCTAGTGCGCGGACAAAAGCACAGCCCATGCTGCGCCTGGTTCGTCCTTCTTAAAAAGTATACCGTTTTTATTCAATGCTTGGGCTATGTTTGTAAACACTTTTACGGACATACCTGCTGCCGATTGATATACCTGCAGCCCTTGTAGTCCACGAAGAGGGTCGCTGATTATTAACCGCATATCATCGAAACTTCCTGCGAGCCGCTCGTATTCATTAATAAGTTCTAGATGGAAGGGAGAAAGAGTTTTAGGTACGGGGGCTGCAGCAAGCTGCTCTGCAATGTTTTTATATTCTTTTTGAATGGGGGCAAGTTTTTGGGGAGCCGCGGAGTCTTTTGTGTCAGTAATTTCTGCCAATATCTGTAATACGCGCGGCATATTAGCCAACGGATGAGAGTTGAGAGTGCTCATAATCGCATTCCCATAGGTGTGTAAGCTAGCTGGTGAATCGGCCACTATGTGCAAATCCTGGATTTTATATGTTTTGGTAGGTGTAGATGCTAACTGTTGTTTAGCATATGCGAGCAATTGGTTTTGGGTAGGTATATCATCACCCAACCCTTGAGCTTTAGCATTAGTGAGATTTACCAGGAGTGTTCTTCCCACCGAATCGGTCAAATTATCGCTTTTTGCCGCTTGGCGGAGAGAATTCACCGTGTCTTGGTTAGGTGTGTCTGGTAATTGGGCTCCGGACTGAGCTTGTATCTCAGAGAGATCCGCTTGCCAAGTCGCATTTTGCACCGCCGCAGTCATAGTATCCTTCTGAGTGGCAGCTGTAAGGCTGTTGGTATGAGGCTGTGTTACTAGTTGGGCTCCATACACCAACCCAATAGATATAAAGAGCGAAGATACTAGGAAGGCAAACTGCGCACTAGGCAGGTACGGACGAATGCTCATACGCTACAGTATACTCTTTTTGGCGGTATACTGGAGCTGTTATGACTAAAACTCTTACCGTATTACTCTCTACACTAGGTATCCTTATTGGGGCGTTGGGAGTTTTGGTGTACTCCTCGCCGCTGAGATCAGTGGTAACCACTTCGGTTGAGAATACCGCTATAGTATTTGGAGCCGCAGTACTCCAAAATTCGTTTGGAGGTAAGGTTATTGTGTCTATCCCCTGCACAAGCTACCTCGGCCCTTCGTTATGGGTAGAAGAAGACCCCTCTGGTCCACTGCTTCCACCGTATTCTTTTATTTGGACACCGCTGACACTCACCAACATTCCTCCATCCCCCACTGGGCCATCTATCCCACCACTTCAAGAGGGTCAAGGTATACTGGGAAGATTCGATATCCCCTATTTCTGCTGTCCACCACCGTCGGTGCCTACTGCCCCGTATACGTGTTACATACCCCCATACTTTTTTGCGCCACCTCTCGTTGGTCTACGTATGCAAAATATGCAGTCAAGCATTGCCCCGCAAATTTTTTAACCCCAAAGGCATCTAAGTTGTTATTTCAAGCCATTTTTTAAGCGGCACATCTTCTGCTCGGGCGTTTTCTGACACAGCAGCATTCTGAAGAGCCACCGCTGCTTTCTCTCCTAACACACTTTCAAGGTTTCGGCGTACAAGTTTGCGTTTTTGGGCGAATCCGGCATGAATTAGGTCGAAAAATCGTTGTTCTGCAGCATTATTTTTAAAATTAGCGCGAGAAATGTTTCGCACCCGTAATACGGCTGAGTCAACCTTTGGCGCAGGAGAAAAGGCACCTCTAGGGACCGTCTTTATATATTGAGGCTCACCGTATGCTTTGACTGACAAAGAGAGTAAACTTTCTTTTTTTGAGCGGGCAATACGCTGTGCGACCTCTTTTTGTATAAGAAACACCAGGAGAGTTGGCTGGTGTTTAGCTGAAAGAAAGGCACGTAAGAGAGCGCCGGTTATATAGTACGGAATATTCCCCACCACCTTATATCTTTTATTTTGTAGCTTTTTTGGGAGTGCAAATTCAAGTGCGTCTCCTTCTATAATATGCAACTGACCACTTTGTAACTCTTGAGCGAAAGTTTCTGAAAGTATTGGTAGGAGGCGACTGTCTTTCTCGAGTGCTATAACCTGGGCGCCACAGTCCAAAAGCTCGCGGGTGAGGGCTCCCTCTCCTGGGCCGATCTCAACCACCAGTTCACCTGGCACTATCTCCACCGCCTCTGCTATGGCATATGTGTGCGCGCCACGATTCAAAAAGTGTTGGCCAAGCGACTTTTTCTTATACATACCCTGACTCTAGTCCAGATAGATGGTTTTTCCAAGTCGTTCAGGCGCTTCAAGCTCAAGTAACTCGCTCGGAATGTCGGAAAGGAACGATGAGGGTAGTGTTGCAGATTTTGCACCAAAAACAGTGCGATAGGAGGCATAGCATAGATAGAGCTTCTTTTGTGCTCGAGTTATAGCCACATACATGAGCCGGCGCTCTTCCTCAGTATCTGCTTCTTCGCCCCCTTCACGCTGATAAGGGAAGAGTCCTTCTTCAAGCCCGGTGATAAACACCACCTTAAACTCAAGCCCTTTGGATGCATGTACGGTCATAAGACGCACCGCGTTAGCATCATCTTTCAACTCATCCTGGTCACTCGCAAGTGCTGCGCTCTCCAAAAACGCATCAAGCCCAGTGTGGAGCGATGTTTCGCTGACCAAGGGATAGTCGTCGTAGCGTGCGGCGAGTGATACCAACTCTTTGAGGTTCTCCAAACGCTCCGCTCCTTCGAGCTTGTCTTCTTTAAATGCGCGCTCCATACCAGTTTCAGTCGCCACATACCGCATAAGTTCTGAAGGGCGTAGTTTGTCTGCTGCCTCAGCAATACTGTTGAGTAATTTTCGTAACTCACCCACCTTTTCTTTTACTTTGCCAGTGAGTTCTTCTTCGCGACCAGCGAGGATTTTGAGGAGAGTGACCTTGCCGATGCCGCGTGGTGGCGTATTTGCAATTCGTGCCAAGTCGGCAGAAGTTTGGAATATGGCCGCGCGCACAAATGAGAGCGCATCTTTCACCTCTTTGCGTTCAAAAAAGCGCGTACCCAAAACTTGGTAAGGAATATCGGCACGCAGGAGGGCTTCTTCAGCAGCGCGCGACTGAAAATTCGCTCGATAGAGTACCGCGAAATCACGTGGTTGCATACCCTGCACCATTCCCTCACGCACCACGCGAGCAATAAAGTTCGCTTCATCGAGTTCATCAAACGCTTGATAGAGTCTAAGATTTTCACCGTCCGCATTTTTGGTATACAGATTTTTCTCAGGGCGGTATATGTTTTTTGCTATAACATCGTTAGCTGCCTGCAATATTGCTTTGGTTGAGCGATAATTTTCCTCAAGCATGACCACTTTTGCGCCTGTAAAAGTGCGTTCAAATGACATAATGTTTTTTATCTCCGCGCCACGCCACCCATAGATGGTCTGGTCGACATCCCCCACCGCACAAATATGTTTTTCTGGGCCCACTAAAAGCTCAAGTAATCGCGCTTGCACATAGTTAGTATCTTGGTACTCGTCGACGTGCACATAACGCCAGCGCGACTGATAGTGGCGACGCACCGCTTCGTTATCACGCAACAGCAACATGGCGCGCAGCAAGAGGTCATCAAAGTCGAGAGCTCCGTCTTTATGCAACGCCTCTTCGTAGAGCGCCCACGCTTTTGCCACTACTTCTTCGCGATAATTGCGCGCACGTTCCATAAAGTCGGCGCGTGTCATTCCCTGCCCCTTAATCTTTGATACCAGTGAGAGCGCCGCACGCGGCTCCATACTCTCATCGAAATTTTTGAGCGCTGCTTTCATTTCGCGTAGCGAATCGGCGCGATCATAAATAACAGGAGTGCGCTTAAACCCTAAGAGTTTCGCGTTCTCTTTGATAATGAGGAGACCAAGCGAATGGAACGTGGAGACAAACGGGACATGCGAAGCAAATCGGTATCGCGACGCGTCCCCCTGCAGTCCTGCAGCAGAGCGAGACCGATTTGCTTCGCCAAGCACATTTTCTTTTTGGAGTAGATTAATGACACGCTCACGCATTTCAGACGCCGCTTTATTAGTGAATGTAATTGCTAAAATCTGCGATGGCTCTATACCGTTTTTTACAATGCGCAAAATTCTGTGCGTAATAACATAGGTTTTCCCCGCACCTGCACCAGCGAGTACGAGCAAGGGCCCTTCGGTTGTTTCTATAGCTGATCGTTGCGCAGCATTTGCAGGATGTTGATGTGACACCTCTACACCCTACCGCATTTTGAAGAAAAACGCCTAAATTACGCTATCCCCAACACACTATTGGCAAGATTGACGCACCCCATCGCAAGGGTATCATTAATGCACACGAATGAATGGATGGTGAAAGTAGCTTAGCAAAGCTGCTTTGTATCAAAGCGGTTGTTATTCCCCTCTCGTATCTTGTCTTCATCAACTCGCACAGACCCTTCGCCACGAAATAGCTGTGGGAAGGCCAAAAAACTCATATTTTTAGGACTCGCCGCTGGCGGCAGTTTTTCTTTATTGTCCATACCAACCTTTGCTTCAGCAAATTTTATTACCAACCTGCTTCAAAAGAACACTGCCGCTGCCTCTGTCGATGCTTCATATAATTCACAAACCATCCCACTGCTTGCGGCGGCGGTCAGCCTAGACCCGACAGTAACTCCGAGCGAAGTGCCGATCGTAAACGGCGAGGCACTCGAGTCACAAGATAACCCACTCAGGCCAGGAGACACCGCAACGCCACTTACCAATCCACAAATTAGCGTATATACGGTACGCAACGGTGACACACTCTCGGGAATAGCTAAGATGTTCGGTGTTGACACGAACACTATTATCGGAGCAAACAATATCAAAAATGGCGTTATTCATCCTAGTCAGGAACTCGTCATTCTTCCTATAACCGGTATTCGTCACACAGTGCTCAAGGGCGAAACGCTCGCGAGTCTTGAAAAAACATATCGCTCAGACACGCATGACATAGCGCTATATAACAATCTTGCGGATGATGCGACGCTAACCCCTGGAACACTTATTATTATTCCAAATGCTGAAGTTCCTGTACCTACTCCTACAAAGTCTTCAACAGTAGCTAAAACAAAAAGCACGTCTTCATCAAAGACAGCCAAGACCAAAGGATTTACACCCGCACCACTGCGCAATGCAGGAGGCCCTGAATATGATAACTACTATATCTGGCCACTCACGCCAGGCGCGGGTATCATCACACAATCACTGCACGGATATAACGGCGTTGATATTGGTGCACCAACTGGCGTCGGTATTGATGCGTCAGCCGCAGGCACCGTGATCGTTGCGAAAAAGAATGGTGCATGGAACGGTGGCTACGGTAACTACATCGTTATTCAACACAACAACGGTACGCAGACACTCTATGCACACGCGAGCGCAGTGTTTGTATCCCCCGGGGACGCAGTGTCTCAAGGGCAACTCATAGGTAAAGTAGGTCGCACCGGTGAAGCAACAGGATCACACATTCACTTTGAAATCCGCGGTGCGACGAATCCGTTTGGCGCACTGCCGGTGGGTAGTGGTGATTAAAAGTATATCTATCTGCAATAAAAAACTCCCGCCTCAGCGGGAGTTTTTTATTTGGTGCGAATTTATTTTGCAGTTACAAAGGTGACCGGTGTGTCGCCCAGGTGTATTGTATCAAGCAGTCCACGCAACTGCATTTGTACTGTCATCACATCTGCGTCAGTAAATTTCTTAATTGATCCTGCAGGATAATTTGCATACTGAGACTGCGCAACGCGTAGGCGAATACCATAGCAGGTTTTGCTACGTACTGCGAAGAGTCGATACACGGTATCACTTGCAGAGTGGCCAGCAGCTGCGTCGCCGAGTTTAGTGAAGACGCTTGTTGCATATGTGCTGTTTGAGTCAGTGGCAGCTGGTTGTGCTGCTGTGTATCCGCTCGGTGCGGTTGTGGTGCATGCATGCGCGTCTCTCAAGTCATCACGCTTTGTAATAGTCACTCCCGCGCTATCAAAGTTGGTCCCAGTAAACTGATTTCCTTTGTAGTAGAGGCAGTATAAGAAACCATCTTCACAAGGTGGAATATAACTTTTCACTAACATCTGATCTTTGGTGGTTGCGAGACCAAATGTGTCAGGAAGGGTAAAGGTGATGGTGCCATCTGACTGCGATTGCACCTGCGTGTTTGGTAGAGGTATTTGTTGAGGAAGGCCGTTTGATGATGTGGTGTGTTTTGTAAACAATGAACGCAAGTCGCCGCTTGTATACCAAAATGCCGCACCGCACAAACCAATAATGAGCACAAGACCAATAATGATTGATGCTAATCCGAGATGTTGTTTCATATCCCCTTAATCATACCAGAAAGTTTTTTGCGAGTGTTGTTTTGCCGCTACCTGGCATGCCAATAATACCGATGCGCATAAGGTGACTATAAAATGTTTCGCAGGATTGTGAAACAGGATCAATTCTGTTTTCACTGATTGACTGAGAAACGCTTGTAAATACTATGTTTTTCGCTCGCGGTACTGAAGCGCCTCAAGCACGTGAGACTCGTTGATACTCTCTGCGTCGTCGAGGTCCGCGATGGTGCGCGCGACTTTTATGACGCGGTGAAACGCGCGAGGCGAAAGGTTGAGACGCGTGCCTGCGCGCTCAAGTGTCGTGCGCACATTGGTTGAGAGCGGTACCAACTCTTCAAGCTCGCGCGGTGAAAGTTCAGCATTCACTCTCCCCTCTTTACCAAATCGTTGGGTTTGCTTTGCGCGAGCACGCGATACTTTTTCTTTTGATTCCTTCGTTTCACTTCCGCGCGAAATTTTTTTCCCAAGCTCGCCCAACTCAACCGGTCCCACCGTCATCCATAAATCAATACGATCAGCGATAGGTCCTGAAATTTTTTTGCGATACCGCTCAAGCGCATTGGGCGAGCAAGTGCACGCGATATCGGGGTGACCAAAATTTCCACACGGGCACGGGTTCATGGCGACGACGAGCGTGATGCGCGCAGGAAATAGTGCGGTGCCTTTCGAGCGGGCAACCACAATGATCCGGTCTTCAAGTGGTTGGCGTAGTGCTTCAATCACGCGTCGATCAAATTCAGGAAATTCATCGAGAAATAAAACACCACGGTGTGCAAGTGTTACTTCACCGGGGCGCGGGTTCGCGCCACCGCCCACGAGTGAAACATATGACGCAGTGTGATGTGGTGAGCGAAAGGGTGGCATCGTCATAATGTCACCACGTAAAGTTCCCGCGACCGAATGAATACTGTTTACTTCAAGCACTTCATCGAACGAGAGAGGTGGGAGGATTGAGGCGAGTGCGCGCGCGAGCATGGTCTTGCCGGTGCCTGGTGGGCCCGATAATCCTAAATTGTGTCCACCCGCTGCCGCGATTATCGCCGCACGTTTTGCTGACTCTTGTCCGCGAATATCTTCAAACACAAATGGTGTCTCGTATGCACTTGGTTTCAGTTCTGTGGTCGGTGTCACTTCTATTTTTTGAGGCTCGATTTTCCCCGACGTTTTTGTTGGGGTTCCAACCCCTGAAATTTCAGAGCGTCGGGATTTAGTGTTAATGTGATCAATCACTTCTTTTAAATGCTCAGCACCATACACGTCTATGTTGGGGACGAGTGCTGCTTCACGTGCATTGTCTTTTGGTACGAATACACACTTCATGCCTTTGCGCTTTGCTTCTGCGACGAGTGGTAAGATGCCGCGCACTGCGCGCAATGAGCCATCAAGTGATAACTCGCCGATAAACATAGAGTCATCAGTATTGAAACGAATATCATCCGCGGCAAGTAAATACGAAAGCGCGATCGGTAAATCAAAAGCCGGCCCTTCTTTATGAACATCGGCCGGCGCTAGTGAAATGATTATTTTTTGATTGCGACTTTTAGGAGATTCAAAGCCCGCATGTTTGATCGCGGCAGCTACCCTGTCGCGCGATTCCTCGACCGCCTTGTCGGGGAGTCCAACAATGGAGAATGAATGGAGCCCGCGCGAAAGATCAGTCTCGACCGACACCAAATAGGGTGTCAGCATCGATGTCTGTGCGCCCCATACGCGGGCATACTGCATGCCGGCACTGTACCAAAATAGTTTTCTGCTACAAGTTGACACCACCTATCGAATGTTCGCTAACAAAAACTGCTCCGCTAAGCGGAGCAGGATTCATACTAGTCAGACAATTCTTTTTCTTGCTCCATGTGTGCTTTGCAGGTGCGCGCAGATGGGTTTACTTCAAGACGATCTTCTTCAATCTCTTCGCCGCCAATCTCGCAGATGCCATAGCTCCCCTCTTCAATGCGTGCAAGTGCGTGTTCAACTAGGTCGAGGTGCTTTTGAAATGTAGTGGTTTCGCCCTGGCGCTCCTCGAGATCTTCGATGCGATCGGCGACTTCATCAGGCTCAGTCGCGCTCTCGTCGATCTCCCCAGCGGTTGCAGCCCACTCACCCGTTTCTTCGTCCTCTACCCCAAGGTCGCGCAACTCGCCTTCAAGATGCGCATACTCTGCTTCTAATTTGTGTTTAAAGTAGTCAATCTTTTCTTTGTCCATGAGTGCATCATACCCGCCTGCGAGTTGGCGTGCAATGCTACTGTGGCAGCGTGAGTGTTGGCGCTGTTTTTTGGCGCGATAGGACTTCATCCACAGAGCTTGGGTTGGTGGTGATAAGGATGGTGGTGCGATTGAGGAACGTCCATAAAAACACTACATTCCCAGCAGTATTGAGAAGTACCCTGGCGTCATGATTGTGCACGATTGCGTCTGCAAATGTGCTAGTGAGTACCTGCGGCGCTGTCGGGGTTGTTGAAGACGCCGCGGTTACTGGCGCGTAGTTAAAAAGTGGTGAGAGATCTTGCTGCATTGTTTTTTCCCACGCGAGCATGCCGGCATATCCCTGCTCATACGAGTCGACACTCAACAGTATAAACGGCTGGTTCACATCATATGCATGAACGCCGACGAGGTATTGACTCCCGAGCCCGCGCAGTAAAGAGGCTGGCATGTGCGGCATCGCTGCCGCAAAAAAAGGTTGTGCCTTGATTGAAGTGGTGCCGGTAGAAGGTTGCAGCTGTGCTACAAGTCCTAGTGAGAGTCTCACATTGTTTTTTGCAGAAGTGAGCGCTTGAAGTATGTCGCCGCTTGCCTCACTGGGGGTGAGTAGTACTGGTATGGTTTCATCAACCGCAATAAACGGCGCGGTGGGATTTTCTGCTGCAGGGAGAGTTCGTTGTGTGTAGTACGTGTAGGCAAGCGCGCCACCCGCTCCCGCCATAAGAAGGAGACCTACCAACAACAGCACAACCCTGGTTCCTACTGATGCTCCTTTTTGTACTGCGGGTTTTTCGTCTTGGGCACGACGCGCCTCTTCGGCAGCTGCCACCTGCACAGTCGAGACCCTATTGTCACGGACATACTCTTGCACGTCAGTCTTAAATGTTTCAATAGGTGGTACTGCCGGCTGTGGTTTGGGTGCCGGCATAGGAGGTGCTTGCACCTTTGGGAGCTCTGCGTGCTCTTCTTGTGCCACGAGTTTATCTGCACTCGCACGTACAGCATTGAGTGGTGAGTGAATTTCTTTTGGTGGCAACACCACACTCTTTGGCTCTACCGCTGCGGGTGTGGGAGGCGCAATGGGTTTAAGAAGTGGGGCTGGTGTCGGGCTCTCCTTCTTGGTGCGCAGCGCTTCAGCTGTAGCTAAATCTTTTTTAGAGAGCTCTTTGGTACGCAACACTTTTTCAATATCGGTTTGAAAAGTTTGCAACGGCTGTACCGGGCTACTCTCCTCGTGCGATGTGTTTGGTTGATTCTCTTGGTCCATTGGTTTGTGGTTGGAGTCCCTTGCGCGATGCGAACTCAGGGTCGGCAGCCTTAATAGAGAGATTAAGCCGCCCTTTTTCGTCTATCTCCTTTATCATAACGCGTACTTTCTCTCCCACTGCTACCACATCAGAAATTTTGTTGATGCGAAACGGTGCTACCTCAGAGACATGTACCAACCCCTCAGCATCTTTCCCTGGGCCAATTTTTACAAAGGCGCCAAATTCCATGAGTCGAGTCACCTCTCCCTCATACAGCTCTCCTGCTTTGTATTCCTTCACCAACGCTTCGATAAGAGCTTTCGCTTCTGATGCGCTACCATTTTTACCGGTGATAAAGATCGAACCATCATCCTCGATGGTAATATCATCAACTTTGGTTGTCTCCCTAATACCGTTAATAGTCTTACCACCACCACCAATCACGAGACCAATTTGGTCAGGGCGCACACGCATGGTGAGTATTTCGGGTGCTCGCGGGTTTAGTTTTTCACGAGGGTTTGCAATCGCGCTGGTGATAGTTTCAAGAATTTGGAGGCGCGCAGTTTTTGCATCCTGTAGTGCTTCAATAAGAATCGGTACAGGTATGCCGTCGAGTTTAATGTCGAGCTGAATTGCCGTAATGCCATTCTTTGTACCCGCGACCTTAAAGTCCATATCGCCAAATTCATCTTCAGGACCTTGAATATCAGTGAGTACCTTATAGCGACCATCTCCGTGCATTGAGAGCATGAGACCCATCGCGATACCTGCAACCGGCGCAGTAATAGGCACACCACCGTCCATGAGTGCGAGTGTGGAAGCGCATACCGAGCCCATCGAAGTCGAACCGTTTGATGCCAAACATTCAGACACGAGGCGGATGGTGTACGGGAATTGTTCCACTGGTGGAATCACCGCGGTGAGTGCTTTTTCGGCAAGGGCGCCATGACCGATCATGCGCCGATTGAGCCCGCCCATGCGGCCAGTTTCTCCCGCAGAATATGGCGGGAAGTTGTAGTGGTGCATGAAGCGGCGCTTCACGTCATGCTCCTCCATCGTGTCGACAACCTGTGCATCGCCAGGGCCGCCGAGCGTGAGTGCAGTAAAGACGTGTGTGCCGCCGCGATAAAAGATGCCTGAGCCATGGAGGATCGGTGAGATGCCGCCAGCTTTTGCAAACAGAGGACGCACTTCATCAAAGCGGCGGTTATCCGCGCGCTTCCCTTCCAAGGCGCCATCATGAATAACTTCGTCCACTTTGTCTTCAAGAAAACGCTTGGCCATGCCGGGGGTGATAGTGACAGGCGCTTGTTGTGCGGAAGGAGAACTTTCTTCTTGAGCGTCTACCTTAGTGAAAGAAGAAAGTTCTCCTGCAGCTGCTTGGCTTTTGATGAGCTGCTCGACACTTTTTTTCCAAAGATCCTGCACCTCGTGAATCGCATCTTTGTTTGGTTTGCCGCAAAAAACTGCTGCTTGTAGCTTTTCAGCAAATTCTTCTTCATAGAGTTTTACAAGTGCTTCGGGCGTCGCTGGCTTTTCTGCTGAAGGCTTCTCCTTCCCTATCTCTTTGATGATCTCTTGCTGCCAAGCGAGGATCTTATTGTGCTCATCAACTGCGCGTTTAAAACCTTCCGCAACCTCATCCTCGCTTGCCTCTTTGGCGGCAACCTCGATCATATTAATAGTAGAGTCTTTACCACAGGCGAGGATATCGAGCGCCGCCACTTCGCGCTGTGTATAGGTGGGATTTACGACAAAATCTTTCAGCGAAGAAAAATCACCCTCGATACCGTCCCCTTGCAGACCTGCAGGTTGAGAAGGCGATTTTTTGAAGCCCTTTGCCACTCTAACAGCTGCGACTGGTCCGCCCCATGGAATGTTTGAGGTGGCGAGCGCGAGCGAGGCAGCATTCACCGCGAGCATGTCAGGATCATTCTCGTCGAGCGAAAGTACAGTAATTATCACCTGCACCTCGTTGCGAATATGCTGCGGGAAGAGCGGGCGGATGGTGCGGTCAACAACGCGGCCTGAAAGAATCGCTTGCTCAGAAGGGCGACCCTCCCGACGTACAAAGCGAGAGCCGCCAATAGTACCTGCTGCATAAAAACGCTCTTCGTAGTCGACCGTGAGTGGGAAATAGTCGATATCATCGCGCGTACGGCTCGACATGACCGCGGTCGCGAGGACGGCAGTGTTGCCATAGCGCAAAATGACCGACCCGTTGGCGTTTTCAGCAAGGTCAGTAAAC
Source organism: uncultured Candidatus Saccharibacteria bacterium (assembly GCA_964424235.1). GTDB lineage: Bacteria > Patescibacteriota > Minisyncoccia > Phycocordibacterales > SBAW01 > GWA1-54-10. The sequence goes on along the minus strand of CAYRHY010000002.1, from coordinate 40,230 downwards.
TCAGCGATCATCTCCTTGCCGCCGATCTGGGTCTTAAATGTACGAGTTTGCATGAATCTTCATAACAACCCTCCAGATTTCAGTATTGAATCTTTCAACACTGCCTATCCAGAGGTTTGCTCAATGGGCTAACCAATAATATGCAAACAGTAACAGAAAAAAGGCCTCGCGCCCAGCGAAGCCTTTTTCGTTCACTATATTTTTTCTTTATTTTTCTTCTTCCTCTTCAGTACCTAAACTTTCGTCAGCCTCCGAGTCATCGTATACCTCAGTGCCCACGTCGATCCCCTCGTCAGGGTCGCCCGCAGCAAAGCCCGGGATATAGCTGCGCACGCCACCTGCGCCTCGGTAGCCAATAAGGTAGGCACGCGGATTTTCACACATATCGGTGAAGTCATCAGCTGCCTCGCGCAACTGGCCTGAAGCAGACTTACCAAAAGCGATAACTTCTGCTTGGCAGCCACGACCCTTGAGATACTCCAAAAGCGGAACAAAGTCGCCGTCACCAGTCGCGATCACTACCGCGTCGAGCTTTTCAGCCATAGTAATAGCGTCTATAGCCATGCCAATGTCCCAGTCAGCCTTCTTAGCGCCACCAGCGAAAATACGGATATCCTTCACTTTCGTTTCTATACCGATTTTGTTGAGCGCTTCAAAGAAGCCCTTTTCCTCCTCGCTTTCGGTGCGGATAACATAGGCGACACAGCGCACGAGTACGCGCCCTGCGAGCGCCTCTTTCATAACGGCGCCGAAGTTTACCTTTGATTTATAAAGATTTTTCGCACTATGATACAGATTTTGCGTGTCTATGAAAATGCCGACACGCTGGCTTTTATGCTTAATGATAGCCATGAAAATGTGTAGAAATTACAAATAACGGGGAGCTACACCCCAGTATATACGCACGACCCTAAAGATTGGGTTTACACGCTGTGTAAAAAGATAGGCAAGATGAAGTAATTAGAAATGATTACTTCTTGAGACCAAGTTTCTTAATGAGAGTTACGTAGCGCTTAGGCGCAGACTTCTCAAGGTATTTCAAATGAGCACGACGGTCAGCAACCATTTGCAAAAGGCCGCGGCGGCTGTGCTTGTCCTTAGCGTTTTTCTTCAAGTGTGAGGTCAACTCATCAATGCGCTTGCTGAGGATGGCAATTTGTACCTCAGGCGAGCCGGTATCGGTGCCGTGCATGGCAACGTCTTTGATGACTTTCTCCTTTTTCTTCTTCGTAAGCATGTAGCGAGATGATAGCACACGCGAGCAATTTACGCAACCCCCTCCCCGTGGCGTACTATATATAGTACTTCTATGGCCCAAAACGAGCTCCAGCGCCTAAAAACCGAATTTCTTGAATACCTCGAGATCGAAAAAGGGCGCAGTATTAAGACCGTCGAGAATTATGACCGCTATCTGAGCCGCTTTTTGGCCCACACTAAGGCCACTTCTCCCTCAAAGCTCGACGAGCGCATGGTGCGGGAGTTTCGCCTGCACCTCAATCGTCCCTCCTCCGCCAAGGCTACAGGAGGGCGCAGCAGCCAGGCTTTAAAGCTCAAAACGGTTAATTACTACCTTATCTCGCTACGGGCGTTCCTTAAGTTCCTGCGCAAGCGAGGCATTGAATCGCTTAACCCTGAGCGCATTGAGCTCGCCAAGGTAGGAGCGCGCGACCTCGACCTCATCTCGGGAGACGAGCTCGAGCGGCTCATTCAAGGACCCAAAGGTAACTCGCTGACCGATCTGCGCGACCGCGCGATGCTCGAGCTTCTCTTTTCAACCGGCTTGCGCGTCTCGGAGCTGTGCAGCCTCAATCGCGACCTCGACCTCTCGCGTGACGAGTTTTCAGTGCGTGGTAAGGGCGAGAAGGTGCGCGTCGTCTTCCTCTCCCCCGCCGCCAAGCGATCCATTAAGGATTATTTGGATAAACGGGGCGATGTAGATGAAGCGCTGTTTGTTCAGTATGGAAAAGGCTCCAAAAATGCAAAGGATTTGCGCCTCACGACGCGCAGCGTCGAGCGTATAGTGAAGCGCTACGCTATTAAGGCTGGCATCACCCGCAAGGTGACGCCTCATGTTATCCGCCACTCTTTTGCCACCGACCTGCTTGAAAATGGTGCCGACCTGCGCTCAGTCCAAGCGATGCTCGGGCACGCTAACATTGCCACCACCCAGGTCTACACCCATATCACCGACAAGCACCTGCGCGAAGTCCATAAAGCCTTCCACGGTAAGAGGAGGAAATAGAAAAGCCGTCTCCCAACGACTTTTCTTGTCGATTGAAAGACGGCTGTGTGGTCAGGATCTGGCCGCGATCCCTCTTGCTGGTTTCTTGTTGCTATTTGCTACCCTCCCTGTGCGAGGGATTTGTGTACGACGATTCCCGCCGTTCCATGCAGCCCGTTCGGGTGCTTCGCCGGTGCATTGGTGGCTATTACCCACCATCTGTCCACACCCATGGCACCGAGTTTTAACTTGTGACATATACACCCCGTTACTATATTTGCCGCTAAAGTTAATAACATTTTGTTTAAAATATGTCAATAAAATGGAAACGGCCGAGGGTTACTCGGCCGCTTTTGAGAGTGCTTTTGGTGCGAGAAGCTCCTGGCAAAAGGTGATTACCTCAGGCGGGCAGGTCCGCACATCTTTGAGGAAGGTTCTTAAGGCCGCGAGAGCTTCTGGAGTATTTCCAAAAACCTGCTGAAAAATCCACCACTCTCGCCGCCCACGCTCAGGTTCGTTCAGTAGGTTGCAGGTGACGTTGAAAAGGCGCTCTATGTCATCGGTCTCCACGGAGGTCTCCTTACTGTGCTGCTTTATATAAGGCTTACAAAGGTCCTTCAGGTTTCATTCTTTGTTATAGTGAGAGGGTGAAACTTGCCTCGTGGAATGTGAATGGTATACGCGCCGTGGTGAAAAAGGGCACGTTTCAGGACTTTATGCAGTCATATAAGCCCGATGTGGTCTGCCTGCAGGAGACCAAGGCCGAGCGCGGCCAAGCAGCCATTGATTTGCCCGACTACGAGGAGTACTGGAACTCTGCCAAAAAGAAGGGCTACTCTGGCACCGCTATTTTTGTAAAAAAGACCATCCCTGTACACTCGGTCGCTCTCGGGCTGCCTGAGGAGTTGTGTAAAAAGTATAAACTTCATGACGATGAGTATGGCGACCCGAATGATGAGGGGCGCGTCATAGTGGTCGAGCTTGATGATTTTTATGTGGTTACCTGTTATACCCCTAATGCTAAGCCGGACCTAAGCCGGCTCAAGCTGCGCCATAAGCAGTGGGACCCAGCCTTCCTGGCCTATATGGAGGAGCTTCAAGCAGACAAACCCGTCATATTCTGTGGCGACCTCAATGTTGCCCATGGCCCCGACGACCTCGCTAACCCTAAAGCTAATGAAGGCGAGCATGGCTACACCAAGGAGGAACGCGAAGGCATCGACATTATCCTCAAAGCTCACTTTGTCGATACCTTTCGCTTATTTACTAAAGGAAATGGCCACTACACTTGGTGGAGCCACTTTGCTTTGGCTCGAGAGCGTAACGTCGGCTGGCGCATAGACTACTTTTTTGCTTCCCGCTCGCTTGTCCCGCATATAAAAAAGTCGGTCATACTACCCGACGTCATGGGCTCCGACCACTGCCCTATCCTCTTGGAGCTTAAATAGTATAGAAATTAATAAAGCCTCCGTGTTGGTCAATTCAGGGTGGAGGGTTATGTATCCTGAAGAGCCGTTGGGAGGCTTTTATTTTTTGTGTGTCGTGTTTTTTCAGTGAACAATGAACTCTTGGGAGTACCTCTTTTTTATTTTTGTTGTTTGAGGAGGACTCACTCTGGTTCTTTTATTGACTAAAAGAAAGACACACGCCACGTGGGGTGAACTGAAAGAACTTTTGTCGCTCGACGTTTTGAGCACTTGTTAAACAGCACAGTTTCGAATCTTAGACACAGGGCAGAGTCCACGATTCTAATTTTTTGTTTCGTCTTTGCGACCTGCTGTAATAATAAGTCTATATTGGACATTGTAAAAGACAAATCCTGTGGATATCTCGTCAAACGTGTCCTTTATAGAAGGAATATAAAGGACAAATAGCAAAATATACTTACTCTACAAAGTATTTTCGATTGATCTCTTTGAGAGATTCTTCTTCCTTCGCTTCCTTACGCTCCCTCCCCTCCTTGCCGAGTGCCATCAGTTCTCTATCATCTAAACGTACCAGTTCGAGTGCCTTCTTGGTCAAATATTCTTGAGTATTGCGAGCCGGATCATCAAGCACCTCTTCAAGCAGTGCATGAAGCATCCATCCTATGCGAGGCCCCGGCCTTTCACGTGTAACATCCATAAGCTGTTTCCCATCAAAAGCGAGCATGGTGACAGAGATTGGGTCGCGCAAAGCTTGCTCGATCATTGACTGATACTTACGCAAGCGGAACGGCTGTTCCTTGGGGCGGCCAGTCCCTATACGGTCACAAATGCGCAGGTTTATAAGGTTTTCGATGTTTTCAGGTCCAACATTACGGATAATGCGGCGTACTGCAGAGAGGGTGACTTTGTCAGGGTCCGAGAAGAACATGTGCCAACGCACAAGATTCTGGACCGTCTCTATGGTTTCACGTGGAAACTTCAGTCGCTCAAGTATCTTTTTAGTCATTTTAGCCCCCACCACTTCATGGCCGTGGAAGGTCCAGTCATTCTTTTCGTCTGACCAGCGGCGCGAGGCGGGCTTCCCTATGTCATGTAAAAGAGCGGCAAGGCGAATGGTTTCGCCCCAGCCCTTGTCAGCTGCATGCTGGAGTGAGCGCAGATTATGCTCGTAGACGTCATATTTATGCGCTTGGTTTTGATCTATCCCTATCCCCTGCGCTAATTCTGGCAGCATATATTCCAAAATACCCATATTTTGAGCCATTTTCAGAGCTTCGCGTGGCTGAGGGGAGTTGAGAATGCGTAAAAATTCGTCCCGAATGCGCTCCTGAGATATTTTAGCAAGTTGCCCCGCGTTCATACGCATAGCCTCGGCAGTCTTCTCCTCTATGTTGAAGTTAAACTGGCTCAGCTCTGCCATGAGGCGCACGGCTCGCAATATGCGCAAGGAGTCCTCTGAAAAGCGCTCCTCTGGCTCCCCTACTGCTCGGATGGTCCCGTCGGCGAGATCCTGGATACCACCAAAGAGGTCGAGCATTTCCCCCTTCTTCGGGTTGTACGCGAGGGCGTTAATCGTAAAATCTCTGCGCTTCAGGTCCTCCTCTATACGGTCGCTAAATTCGACAAAATCAGGGCGACGAGCGTCGCTGTACTTCCCTTCCTTGCGGTATGGAGTCGCCTCCACCACTTTGACTGCCTCAGGAGCGTCTTCAGTCACTATACCCACGGTGCCAAATTCGTTGGTATAGAAGGTATTTTCGAACAATCCCTGTATTTGCTCAGGTGTAGCGTTGGTGGTGATATCCCAGTCTTTTGGGGTGCGCCCAATGATCATATCGCGCACACAACCGCCCACCACCCAAGCCTCAAAGCCCGCCTTATCAAAAGTTTCGCATATAGAGAGCACCGTCCCGGGGATTTGGCTCTTTTGCACTTGCATGGCACAATCGTACCACAAGCCTAGCCGCCCTACCCTGGGATAGGCCTGGGTATACGTGATGCGCCCGTAGCTCAATGGATAGAGCACTTGGCTTCGAACCAAGGGGTTGTGGGTTCGAGTCCTGCCGGGCGCACCAATGAATTCGACTTATGGTCGCTTTCATGTAAAATAAATTTGTTCAATCGCGGCCATGGTTAAGTGGTATAATGCGTCCTTGCCAAGGACGAGTTGGGAGTTCGATTCTCCCTGGCCGCACCAGATAGATCTTTAGATCTAGTCCTATACACAAGCAAAGGACAGGAGTGAATAAGTCATTCGTTGAAAAATAAGGATATTTTGGGCGTCCTTGTGGATAACTATGGGGACATGTGTATTAAAAGACAGTTTTTAGGGTCTTTATAAGCATAAGTGTTTCTTATGAAACACTACTAAAATGGTTCACGTGAACCATCTGTATGGCAAAAACCCAAAAGCGGGAGACCGGGGATGTGGGCGAGGACTTGGTTTGTAAGTATTTGCAGGAAAGAGGATTTGATATTGTAGATAGAAATTATTTGCGTCCGTGGGGCGAGTTGGATATTGTGGCAAAGAGGGAAGGTAAGATTCACTTTGTTGAGGTTAAGACTGTTACACGTGAACCCCATCATCTGTGGGGCGAACCGGGCAGGGGATACCGCCCAGAGGAAAATATGCACCCAAGGAAGGTCGAACGATTGCATCGAGCTATGCAGACCTACCTTTTAGGCCGCAAGATGCTCAAAAATATGGATTTTCAGCTCGATTTGGCTTGTGTGTATCTGTCTTTAACCACAAAGACAGCAAAAATTGAGATACTGGAAAATATTGTCCTTTAAACGGCACTAAAAGACAGCAGTATTTTGTGGTAAAGTAAGCGACACGGGCGATGGTCAAAAATTGAGTCGGGGCGTAGTACACCGGTAGTATGCATGCTTTGGGAGCATGAGAACCGAGTTCGATTCTCGGCGCCCCGACTTAGTTTTGGACACCATGGAGCGAGTAACTCTTACAACACAACCGACCGACTCCTACGAACTTATCGATTCTGGGGGAGAGGAGAAGCTTGAACGTTATGGCGAGGTTGTTTTGGCGCGTCCTGACCCACAGGCCCTATGGGATAAGCGTTTATCTACAGAAGAATGGCAAAAAGCAGATGCGTTCTATATTCGCCAAGGTAGGGAGGGGGAGTGGAAGCAAAAGAAATCGCTCCCTAAAGAGTGGCAAATTTCATTTGGTGGCCTCGAGTTCATTATTCGCGCCACGTCCTTTAAGCACACCGGCCTTTTTCCTGAACAGCTTAGCCATTGGCAGTGGGCCGGGGAGCAAATCAAAGGGGCAGGGGAGTCACCAAAAGTTTTGAACCTGTTCGGATATACCGGTGGAGCGTCGCTTGCCGCGGCAAAAGCCGGCGCGCAGGTGACCCACGTAGACGCCTCAAAAACCGCAGTGGCTTGGGCGCGAGAGAATGCTGAAGCTTCTGGACTTGGTGAAGCGCCCATTCGTTGGATAGTTGAGGACGCGCTCATCTTCGTAAGGCGCGAGATAAAACGAGGGAATACTTATGATGCAATTTTCATGGACCCGCCGGCCTTTGGGCACGGGCCAAAAGGGGAGTTGTGGAAGATCGAAGAAGACTTTGTTGAGCTTTGCAAACTATGTACTCAGCTTTTGTCACCTAAGCCTCTATTTTTCGTTATCAGCGGGTATGCTGCTGGATACTCACCACTCGCGCTTGCATATAATTTAGAGCCTCTAGTGCAACGTTTTGGCGGTTTGGTGACCTGTGGTGACCTCACTATCGCTCAATCAGTACACTCAGGTGCTGAAAAGAATAAAGGTGGGGTAGGGGATTCAAAAAACCAACGTCTCCTCCCGTGTGGTATCTTCGCTCGCTGGAACCGCTAGTTTGAGAGAAATCCACACAGCAGGGAGTTGACCAAATTTTGGGCTATCGGTAAGGTGAAGCTATGGAGCGACACAGCGCCATCAATGTTTTCGTGAAGCGCACCCAGAAGCATCTGGGGAGCTTTGCTGCTGTGTAACTCTTAATCCAAGACTACCGAAACAAAAGCGAAGCTCCCCGAAAAGGGAGCTCGTTTTAGTTTCGGACGGTTAGTCGTGTTCTAGTAAAAAGGAGGTTTGTGTGGAAGAGGATAATTTCGGTGCTAGCAGTGTTGGTGCGGATTCCCAAAAATCTCAAGAAAGGCATAACCCTTTCAGATTTGTCATTATCGCAGGGCCTAACATGACGATAGGATGGCAGGATCCTGCAGGCAAACAAATGAGCTCATGTTCTGATGGGAGATCGTGTCAACTTCGCAAGTGAGACAATCGCAAGGTCGGTATCTGGTACAACTAGACACCGACCTTCTGTTTTCCACATCCCATAACCTTGCGATTTTTATAGTCTGCGGTAAGGTTTGGGTATGCACAGCAGCAAGCAGACCATTTCCTTTATTTGGTCGTACCGCTTTATCAAAGCGGGGTTCTGCTAGTTGCTAGACGTTTGAAAAAACAGAAGGTTAATGAAAGCAGAACCCCAAGAGGGTTCTTTTCGGTTTTGGTGCGAGCTCTTTTAGAAAAAAGATCTCACACCAGCTACCGAAATCGCATGACGCGACAAGGAAGAGACTGGGTGTTCTTGGAAGGTGCCACATGGATAAAAAGGTAGGAGACAACCACAAAACTTTGGATGGTGCTGTTAGCGAAAAACCAGATAGCCCCGACTGTTTGGCCACGCCGCAGCAAGCACGAAGAACGCCAAGCTTACTCGACCACGCGGTAAAAGCTGGAAATGCTTTCGCCGCGGTCCGGAATCAGAAGTTCTAATGGTGTCGGGATGGTTTTCGGATAACGGCTCGTCTCCTCCTGCTTCTGCAGGATGGACTTTCGGATCTAATGCAAAGCCTAGGGGAAATGCAATGAGCATAGAAGGTGATCGAATTATGATCTCGCCTAGCGAATTAAAGGGCACACAACGTGAACCCCCGATTACATGGGGCCAGGCGGCACGAGGTGGTGTGATACCTTGTGGGAATGTTTCCGTCGCAACTGTGGACACTAATAGACCTGCTCTGGAAGCAGAAGGTCAGATCATGCAAAGTTCTTAACACCCAGATTCTCTGGTGTTAAATTGATATTAGCCCGCGCTACTGGCTATATGCTGGAGCGCGGGCTGTTTATTTTTATACTTGACCAGCTGTGCGGTTTGGTTATGATGTGAATTGTGAGTAATCGCAAGCAAAGTTTTGGCCTTCTTCTTAGCCTTAACCTCCTTCGCACAAGGGGGGTCTTTGCAATGCGGTAATCTTTCCAAGAATACCGAGAAAGCAAAACCCCCTCACAACGAGGGGGTTTTGCTTTTAGGACCGATTCTTGTTGTTCTATCCACCCACACACTAAGAGGTTCCCATGGACTCTCAGCCACATCTTCCGCTTCCGAGTCACCCTGAGCTCGCGCACCTCCTCGCACTTAAGTTAACGAGCCAGCCTAATTGCGATCGTGACTGCTTGGGCTGCCAGGCAATTAATACGATTGGAGGGGGTTCCCTGTGTCAACCACCTCGAAGAAATTGAGTATTGGATCAGAAAATCCCACCCATTATTGGCGGGACAACCTTACAGCCCACGCATTCGCGTGGGCTGCTCTCTTTTTACAACCTTTAGTGAATATATTTTTGCAGTTGTGCAGCGAGGTCGGGTGCGATCTTGGCAGTAAAGTCTTGCGCCTTTTTTGTAAAATCCCCCGTCATGAGTGTCTCGATGCCACCTTCGCCAAACTCTTTTAAGCTACGGTCTATGTGGCCCACCGTTATGGCGTTAAGCTCGCGCTGCGAGGTGTTTTCGCCTTGTGTTTGGGTAGTAATGAGGCCAAACACAGCTCCATCTTCGGCGCGTGCGACACCGCCGCCAGAAGAGCCCGACTGCGAGAGCGCGCTCGCGCCTAATGAAAATTCATCCACTGTTTTGCCGCCTTCGAGGAATGTATAGAGTGTGTTCAATGTGCTGGCGACCGAGCTAATGTACAGATCGTTTTGCACCGTATTTCCAGTAAGGTATTGCGCAGGGTAAGCAGCAATGATCACCGGCTCATTTGTAGGAGGAACGCCAGTTGTTATCTCACTGCGGGGGAATGTTTTACCAGTATTTTGTATATACACAAAAGCGAAATCATACTGGCCAGTGCTTGTCGCGTCGGGCTGGGCAATTTTGTATGCATTTTCTGCTACCCACTGCGGTGGTAGGTACAAGAGGCTTGCTTGATATTGAGTAGTCGCGGGGCTTCCTGTGCGGATAATGCAGCTGAATGTCTTGAGGAGCATAAATTGTGCAACATGCGCGCTAGTGAGGAGCACCCCTTGCGAATCAATCATGACTCCGGTGCCGCTTATCGACTCTCTGTACCCGCCAAGCACTCCAGTGCAAAAAAGATTTACGGTGCTGGCGCGCAGGCTCTGTGTTGCTGCGGCTATGTCACTCTCGTCGATCTTCTTGGTGATAGTGATGCCAGGAGCTTGAGTAGTGGTTTGCGTGACCGGCAAAGTCTTTTGTACAACGACCGTTGGAGGTTTTTTCGAATGAATAGCAGGCTTGGTGGTAGTCGCAGTTGAGGTAGGGGTCGCGACCGTATCTGCGACAGGGAAGAGATGTGTGGGGTGCGCGGGTTGCGTCGGGAGCGGCTGCAGCGTCGATACGGTAGTGGCACGCTGCGGCATGGAGCGAAGGTACGAATAGTAAATAGCTGCCGCAAGTAAGATAGTGCTAAGCAGTAGGATTTTACTAGAGAATGGACGCGAACCCCGCATGGCTTTTAGTATACGCAAAACTTGCTCAGGGTGCAGCGCACTGGTAGTCTTTGAAATATTGCGGGATTAGTTTATTGGTAAAACATCAGTTTTCCAAACTGAGGTGGGGAGTTCGATTCTCCCATCCCGCACAATAAGGAACGCAGTGACTATATTGTGCGAGGATGAGCAGACAAACTGCTTTGCCTGCGTGGAGAATCGAAGGCCGGAGCATGTCGCGCAGCGACGGCGAGGCGGGGTCGCGGGGCTGGCGAAGCCAGAACCTGTGACCGATTCCCATCCCGCACCCGAACGAGCGCAATTAAAGCTTGCTTTTGAATTGCCGAGAGAGGGAAGGGATATATGCTTATATCCCGCACAATAAGGAACGTAGTGACAAAACAAAAACCCCTGTTGGAAACAGGGGTTTTTGTATGTGCAGTTTTTATTTCACCGCCTCTTTGAGTGCCTTTGCAGGCTGGAACTTTGGCACCCGCATTGATGGCACCTGGACTGATGCGCCGGTGCGCGGGTTGCGCGCGACGCGAGCAGCACGGGTCTTCGTCTTGAAGATACCAAGACCAGCTACAGATACTTCGTCACCTCGCTTAAGGCCAGAAACGATAGCATCGATCATCGCCTCAACAGCGCGTTCAGCATCCGCTTTGGTGGTACCAAGGACGCCATGCACTTTTTCTGCGATATCTTGTTTGTTCATACGTATGCGTAACTAAAATTAGTAACAATACCCTGCCCCCGCAGTATACCGAGTCCAAAAAAGCTTGCAATAGAGCCATTTGATAGTACCAGTGACACAATCCACCGCGCCCGATTGCAAATGCAACGCTCTTTAGTAAAGTAAAAAGCGTCTCATATGCCGCAAAAGCAAAAAAAGCTTGAAATTATTGGTGTTTCTGGCGCTCCCGGGAGCTTCTCTGAAGAAGCGGCGCGCCATTATGCCCACCAGTCTGGTATCAAAACCTATCGCCTCAGTTTCCTCATAACTGTGGAGAATGTACTTTCATCCCTCGAAAAAGGGGAGATAACACTCGGGGTTTTCCCAGTCATGAACTCGATCGGCGGCATCGTGCTTGAAACGGTGTATGCCATGAGTAAGCACAACTTTTCAGTCAAAAAAATCTTTCATATCGAGATTCACCAAAACCTATTGGTGAAAAAGGGCACGACTTCTGGCCATATCAGCCGCATCACCTCGCACGATCAAGCACTCAAGCAGTGTGTGCAGTACCTCAAGCGCATGTGGCCCAAGGTAAAAATCGAAGAATATGAGGACACCGCTAAGGCTGCCGAAGATCTTGCTGCCGGGAAATTACCCGACACGACCGCGGTAATCGCCTCGCGCGCAGCGGCACACCTCTACAAGCTCGATATCCTCGAGCCATCCATTCAAGATCTGAAGGATAATCAGACGACGTTTATCGCTGCACGCGCTTAGCGCGCGTATTCGATCGAGCGAGACTCGCGAATAACAGTCACCTTGATCTCGCCTGGGTACTTCAATTCATTTTCAATGCGCAGCGCAATATTGCGAGCCAATTCGCGTGAAGCGAAGTCAGTCATTTCATCCGGTCGTACAAAGACACGCACTTCGCGGCCAGCGGAGATGGCATAGCAACGCTCCACACCAGGGAAGGAGGTAGCGATCTCTTCAATATCACCGAGGCGCTTAAGATACTGCTCGACCGAGTCGCGACGTGCGCCTGGGCGACCGCCGGAGATAGCGTCGGCTACTTGCACAATGACGCTCTCCACCGTCTCGTACGGATATTCTTCGTGATGCGCCTGCATAGCTTTGATGACCTCCTCTTGAACGCCAAACTTCTGGAGCACACGGCGGCCAATTTCGACGTGGGTACCTTGGACCTCATGGTCGAGCGCCTTACCAATGTCGTGCAGAAGTGCACCTGCGCGAGCAATTTGTGGGTTAGCGCCTAACTCTTCAGCTATCATGCCAGCGATGTGTGCCATCTCAACTGAGTGCTGCAAGACCGACTGGCCGTAGGAGGTACGGAAATGGAGCCGCCCGAGGATCATCATGAGGCGTGGGTCGAGGTTAAGTACGCCCGCTTCAAATGCTGCAGCCTCAGCCTTTTCTTTAATGATCTTGTTGATGTCGGCTTTAGCCTTCTCTGCAATCTCTTCAATCTTGGCTGGTTGGATACGCCCATCGATGATGAGATTTTCAAGCGCGACGCGCGCGGTGGCGCGGCGGATAGGGTCGAAGGATGAAAGGAGGATAGAGCCTGGGGTGTCGTCGATAATCACTTCAACGCCGGTAGCACGCTCAAATGCCTTGATGTTACGACCTTCCTTACCAATGATTTTTCCTTTGATCTCATCGTTCGGGATGGTGATGGCGGTCGCCATGGTGTCAGCAGCAACCGAGTTGCCAAGGCGGTGGATGGCAGTGGTGAGGATCTCGCGGGCGCGGCGCTCCAAGCGCTCCATGCCGTCGCGCTCGAGCTTGGCCAAACGCATCATCAGGTCTTCGTCGGCTTCACGCTGAAGCTCTTGGTAGAGGCGCTCCTTGGCCTCTTCTTTAGTAAGACCCGCGACACGTGCGAGTTCGTCGCTGCGCTCTTTGAGCAAACCCTCGGCGCGCTCTTTAACGGCGCGCACCTCTTCAATCTTATTTTTAACAACAACCACCTCGTCATCAAGCTCCTTCTGCTTACGGTCGAGCGCTTCCTCACGTTTAAAGACGCGATCCTCTGCTCGCGTTATTTTCTCTTCTTTTTCTTTAAACTCGCCTTCGGCTACTGCAAGTTTTTGACGGGCGAGCTCTTCAGCTTCACCGGTAATTTGCTTAGCTTCCTCGCGGGCGGTGAGGAGAATCTGCTTAATCTCGACCTCGATCGAGCCTTTGCGGCTGAGCACTAGTAACCATCGAAAGACGTAGCCAATTATTGCTCCCCCAAGCCCTGAAAGGGCCAAAAGGGAGAGTAGTTCTTTTAAGGGCATATACGAAAAGTGACATAGATAAAGTGTAGGGGACTACCAAAGTGGTAGTCCCCATCACGATAGCAAAAAAGCCCCACCGGAGCAATTTGGCCTAGGCTTTTTTGATATTTTGCGAAGTGGTGAAGATGTCGTCGACCATGCCGTACTTTTTCGCTTCCTCAGCACTCATGAAGTAGTCGCGCTCAACGTCCTGCTCAATCTTCGAGAGTGACTGGCCAGTCGCCTTGGCGAGGATCTTATTGAGGCGCTCGCGGGTCGCGATGATATGCTTGGCAGTAATTTCGATGTCGGTCGCTTGGCCCTGCGCGCCGCCCCACGGCTGGTGGATCATCACCTCCGAGTTGGGGAGTGCGAAGCGCTTACCTTTAGCACCCGCAGCGAGGATAACCGCCGCAGCAGAGGCTGCCATACCCACGCACACGGTCGCGACGTCGGGCTTGATGTAGTTCATCGTGTCGAGCATAGCGAGGCCCGCGGTCACTGCGCCGCCCGGCGAGTTAATGTAGAGCACAATATCTTTTTTAGGATCCTCAGACGCCAAAAAAAGCATCTGCGCGATGACGAGGTTCGCGATGTGGTCGTCGATTGGGCCACCAAGAAAGATGATGCGATCTTTGAGCAAACGTGAATAAATATCGAACGCTCGCTCGCCATACGGTGACTTTTCAACCACCATAGGTACGAGCTGGTTGTAGATAGGGTCTCGCGACGAATTATTTGAAGGGTTTTGCATGCGCGTATCTTACCAAATTTTCCTGTTCGGGCAATTCATTTTAGAAACCATGTTTGACAGATTGATTGCCAAATGGCAAAAAAGATTCTCAAACAATTTTTGCACTTCCTCTCTTTGAACGCAAGCGTATAATTTTTCCTTAAGAAAGTTCTTCTCACCAACGCTTCTATATGCAGGGTGGATAGATCCTGTTGCAAAGAAGCTTTCGATTATTAACTAAGGAATAAATTCCTATGACATCAAAAAAAGATTGGACAAAAGTCCAACCGCATCATGTCGACACTGGAAGGATCACAAAGCGTAAATACGCTGAAGATCATCCAAACAAGGTCGAGTGGGTTACGAGTAAATAACAAAAAGACCGACCGCCTCAGCTCCTCGCCAGAGAGCCAATAAAAGATAGGCAACTAAAACCCCGAAAGGGGTTTTAGTTTTTTAAAACAACTCACCCCCGAACCTTGGTTGGAACGGGGGCGGGGAAGAGTGAGCTACCACTCTTCGAGGTTGATGCCGGCTTGCGCAATGCCCTCGGTGATGAGCCGAGTGATTTTGCGTCGCCGGGATCGCGGAGCCCATGCTCGACCCATTTTCGGGTCGTAACATACCTGCGAGGGGTAGAAGCTGCGCCGAACGAGTTCTGCAATGAGGTGTGGGTACCTCTTGCGTTCTTCTGGCACTATGCGTTCTAATCCCTCTATGAATCGCTCGGCATAGCCAAGATATTCATCAGGATTGCAGTCATCACCATAGTAGCAACTCAAGGGGTCTGCCTCGTTCCAAGCGGATAGAACAATGGCTCCCATGATGTGATGCTTGGTGATAAATGCTCCGACTAGACCGTGAGGATCGTAGTCGGCGGGCTCGTGCGTCGGGGTAAGCCAGCTCATGGCCTGTCTCCAAAAGTTGTTTGACGTATCACCATGATACGCCACCCTTGCGGGAATATGTAGAGACAATTTGTAGGCACGTCAGACAGTCCCGGAGCTGGTTAACTAGCATGAGATGAACAAAATAACCTGCAAGTATATTAAATAAAAAATGATAAATGTCAATACTGATTATTGACAAAAGTTTAAATAACAAGTATTGTTTTGCTGGAGCCTGCAGTATGTCCTATGGGATGGCCTATAGCATCTGCACAACACAAGGAGGCATCCAATGAGTGCTGACACCACCGTCGTCATCGCAGCCTATCGCCATCCTGGCCATAGTGAGCTTGCGTACACGGCAGAAGTGGTACAAGCCGTCGAGAATCTTACCGCACCACTTAGACAGGACTGGGCGTTGGAGACTGCGAAAGCAATCTTCCTCAACCAGCCTCGTCAGTGGTTCCATGGTAAGGGCGCTCTGGGCCGGGCGAAGCAATTCGCCAACCTTCTCGCGCAGGAAACTCGCGTGAATGGTATCCTCGAGTACGAGGATCGTCCCATGATCGAAATCGGCGTGGACGGAGTCTATTTGTTGTCGAGGAAAGGGAACCGCAAGGAAACCTCTCACGACGATAACTGGATGGCAGACATGGACGCTGACGATGAGTTTAATCGCGGCATGGACGACTATGTCCACCGCGGGCCGGACTCAGGTCGTGCGCTCGTGTTTCGTAACGGTCAGCGTTTTGGCCCGTTCCCTTACCAAAGCGGCCAATCCGTGCAGTACACGTTGCCTGACCGCACGAAAGGCTGACCCAACTACCAGCGGGAATGATTGAGCTTGCTCTCATTCTCGCTAACCCCACCAAATCTGCAAAGAGGAGGTGGGTTTCTTTTTTCTCATGAGCGCTTCACTATGGGAGGCGTAGGGTGGTGGTATGGAACATCCTATCAAACGGCAAATGGATACTTATATTGCGTGGCTCGCTGACGCGCACGCCATGGAGCTCGCGCTCGTGAAGACGCTGCAAAAGCAGGTTGAGGATACGAAAGATTTGCCTGAGATTAGCGCACGCATTGCGCGGCATGTGGAGGAGACGCAGCACCACGCCGAATTGGTTGAAAGTTGCTTAGCTCGCTTTGACTCCGACCCCTCGATGGGGAAGGACACGCTCGGTAAGGCAAACGCTGCCATCATGGGAGTATTTTCAAGCGTGCCCGAAGATGCGCTCGTGAAGAATATGCACTCATCGTACGCGGCCGAACATTTTGAAATAGCGACCTACACGCTCTTGGCTGCTGCAGCAAGCGAGTTAGGAGACGACGAGACCGAAAAAATCTGCGCTCGCATTTTAGAAGAAGAGGAGGACATGGCTGCCTGGGTCCTCGAGCAGCTCCCAGTCATCGGCATCATGCATCTTGAAGAGTTAGCTGAAGAAGCACAGGAGGAGGAAGAAGAGGAGGAGGTTTAATAAAAAAGAAATCGCCGCACCTTGGTGCCAAAGTGTGGCGATCCTAAGATGCGGCGTGTTGAATCAGCTGTTGGTGCAGAACTGAGGCCTCTCACTTTCCTTATCGATGAGAGGACACCGGCTCTTGAGGAAGTCGGGCCAGGCTGAGATAGCCTTGCCTGGGTCAGCTAAAATCATTAAGGTAACACGTCGGGTTGGGAAGGGTTGGTTTTGTGCGTAGGCTCGGATTGCTTCGGCACAAGCTCTGTCTCCAACCAGGTTTTGGAAGCTGATTTTACTGCACACTTCTGGTGCATGGGCTCAAAGGGCCAAGGCCTCTTTGATCCCAACTCCTTCTTTCGCTGCCGTGAGCTCGGCCCGTGCCGATGCATTTGCTTTTGCAACCCACAGCAACGCCTGCTGCGTGTCAGCCAATAACCGCTCGTAGTTTGCCGAAAGGGCCACTTCCATTGCCCGAGACGACCACTGTAGGCCGTTTCCAATAATAGAAGCAACAAGTAGGGCTGAACCCAAACCTAGAAGCAATTTACGCACAACCTCATCCTCCACGTAATAGCTATCATACGGATAGCTGTGATTAACCAAGTTGTATCTTAACAATAATTATAAATATTGTCAATAGTCTGGATCGCCGTAATTAGTGCGTGTGGTTTGGGTCGGAGTGGTCGTGGCCCTCATGAGAAATAGGGGACGAAATATCTTCGCCCTCGAGGCGGCGTAAGACCTTTTCGTTGCGCAATACTGTTTCGATATGGATGCGCAAGAGGTCGGGGCGCGCGTCGGGGAAGTGCTCTAGAGCATGCTGCATCTCGTGGTCGACGGCCTCTTTGTCGGCAAGAATTTTCTCATCATCAGCGATCTTGTTGAGTATGAGTTGGAGTTGAGCGCGCTTGCGAGCCTGCTGGCGGAAGTCTTCACGTACCTGCTCCTCCGTTTTATTTGACTGCTTAAGATAATCTTCAAACGAGAGGCCAAAGCGCGAGACATCTTCCTTCATCTGCCCGAGGATCTTCTCAAGCTCGCTATCAACAAAAATGACCGGCACGGCGACAGGAGTCTTCTCTAAAAGCGCTTCAATGATTTTTCCACGGCGCTTGTCCTTCGCCTGCGACTCCTTCTCATTCTTCATGTTAGCGCGCAACTTTTCTTTCAGATCTACGAGATCTTTAAAGTCGCCAAGCGACTGAGCGAATGCATCATCGAGCGCTGGGAGATTTTCTTCAGCGACAGGAGCGGTGGGGTCAACTTTAGCGGAAGCAAATTCTTCTGAACCTTCGGTTGAAACTGATGCTGCTGAAGCGTTTTCTACCTCAGTCTTCATATCAGCTTTCGCTCGTGCGCGGCGAATTGAAGTAAGTGCTTCATCCACTTCAGCATCAAGGATGTCGGGCACAGTCTCTACCTCTACGCTCTTACCCAGTTCACCCCATTTCTTCGGGAGCTCGATATTTGGATACACCGCAGTGCGGATAGAGATGCCAACAGGATTACCTGGCGCTAATTTAGTTATTGAAATTGTTGGGCGACCAACCGCGTCGACAGAACGGGAGTCGACGAGAGTTACATAGAAATCGCGCATAAACAGC
>CAYRHY010000002.1:0-22189 GCA_964424235.1 uncultured Candidatus Saccharibacteria bacterium | reverse complement strand
CTCGACCGCCTCCTCGAGCACCGCTATCTCGCCGACGCGCTTTTTGACCATATCCAGAGGGACATGGCCCTTGCGAAAGCCAGGGAGCTCGATCTCAGCCTGGAAGTGTTCGAGCGCCTTTGCTTCAAGCGGCGCGATGCTCTCAAAGGGGATCTCACCCACGAGCTCGACCTCGGAGTCGGGGAGCTCCTTTTGGGTAAATGTCTTTGCGATTTCTTCGTTAGTCATGCGCGCGATAGTAACACATTATTTCGATTTCGTCTTGCTTTTGTAAGGCCTACCTAAAACCACCCCTGTTCGCTGGCAAGGGTGGTTTTGCTTCGGCCAAACGCTTCACAAAACAACCAGGGTTCGCTAGGTAGACGCGAACCTGATTGTTTTGTTTCGCTATGAATTTGATTGGGCAGCTTGCTGCTGTGTGTGCAGGCGGTCGAGTTCGTAGAAGAGCATATATACGCCGCCAATCGCGAGAATGATTACCACGATAACTGTACCCACTAATGGGCCAACCTGCTTCTTATGATGAGTAGGAGAATCGCTCATACGATGAGTATATCGTATGAGCGACTATCCACAGCACAGATACGTATGAATTATTTATCGAACTTGTCCTTATAGAGCTTGAGGCCCTCGTTGAAGGCGGCGATTGCCGCATCTTTGCCTTTCACTTCGCCCACTTCAACTGGCGCAGGCTTGCCTTTGAGCGCCTTGTAGGTCTCGAAGAAGTGCTTGATCTCAAGGATGGTGTGCTTGTTGATGTCAGCAAGATCTTGCACATCGTCCCAGCGTTTATCTTCGGTTGGGACGCCAATTATCTTGTAGTCGCTTTCGCCAGAGTCGATCATCTCCATGACTGCTACTGGGCGTACACTAACAAGAATGCCAGGGTGCAGCGGATAGGTCGTAAGGACGACGACATCGAGTGGGTCACCATCGTGCCAAAGAGTCTGCGGCACATAGCCGTAGTCAAATGGATAGGCTGCGGCCGAGTAGTTAGCGCGGTCGAGCTTGATAAGGCCGGTCTCCTTATCAACTTCATATTTATTATTGGACCCACGAGGAATTTCAATAATCGTGTTCATCTCCTCGGCCTCGCCGGGAGCAATATCATGCCAAAGATTCATATTTTTAGTATAGCGTAGTTTGCTAATTACTCTTCTACTGCACCAGTAACGCTCTCCTCGGTCGCTTCAGCGACACTCTCGCCACCGATAGACTGAATGTCGATGCGCCAGCCAGTGAGCTTTGCAGCGAGGCGCACATTCTGACCACCGCGACCAATTGCCAAGCTTTGCTGGTCGTTGGCAACAGTGACAGTCGCCTTATGTTCTGTTTCGTCGAGGTCGACATTGGTAATGCGCGCAGGAGAAAGCGCCTCTTCGATAAATGCCTTTGGGTCTTCAGACCACTCGATGATGTCGATCTTTTCGCCACCAAGCTCAGAGGTAACGGTCGAGACGCGCACACCGCGCTGGCCCACGAGCGAGCCTACTGGGTCGACGTGTGGGTCGGTTGATGCGACAGCGACCTTTGAGCGACTGCCAGCTTCGCGAGCGATAGATTTAAATACGACAGTGCCGTGCGCAGCCTCTGGAGCCTCCATTTCGAAGAGCTTCTTGAGGAAGTCGCCATGCGCGCGTGAAAGGCGCAGGTAAATGCCGCGCGGACTTTCCTCTACTTGGTAGAGGAGTGCGCGGATGCGCTCACCTTGGCGAAAACGCTCGCCAGGAATCTGTTCGTCGTAGGGGAGGATGCCGGTTGCGCGGCCAAGGTCGACATAAATATTGCCGCGCTCCATACGCTGTACCGTGCCGGTGACGATTTCGCCCGAACGAGCGCCGTACTCAGCGACGACCGAGACCTTCTCGGCCTCGCGGATCTTTTGGATGATCACCTGCTTAGCAGTTTGGGCAGCGATGCGGCCGTAGTCATCCTTGGTTTCAAGAGGGAAGACGAGTTCGTCGCCGACCTTCACATCGCGCTTAATGAACTTAGCGTCCTCTATCGGGATGTGCTGCTCAGGGTTAAAGCGCGCGCGCAGGTCGGGCTCGGCACCTTCAGGAAGCTCCTCGGGCTCTTCGCCTTCAGTTTCAAAGCGCACGACGCTGTCGTCAACAACCTCCTTTACCTGCTGAAACTCGGTAGTGCCAGCGCTGATGTCGAGGTGGGCACGAATAATCTGCCCACGCTTGGCGTACTCCTTCTTGTAGGCGGTCGCCAGCGCAGCTTCGATAGCTTCGAGCACCTTGGCGCGTGGGATACCGCGCTCCTCCTCGAGCTCGCCCAAGACCGAATTCATGACTTTAAGGTCAAACATATGCGTAGTATTAAATGATAATTACGTTGATAGTGTTGGTTTTCTGGCCGGCGCGGTCCCCTAAGGAACAGAACAACCGCCCTCTCGGGGCGGTTACCAGATGTCTCCACTATATAGTGCGCAAAAGAGAGTGTCAAATACCTCATTTAGTTGTGGATATCCGCAACGCTTCATCTTGACTTAATATACATATCTATTATAATTCTAATTAGCTGTTAGTTCTCACGCAGCTTTTGGTTTTCCCGCTACTCGAAAGGAGGAGGTTATGCGTAAGCTATTGCTGCTCGCTACCTTTTGTGTAGCGATGATCCCGACTGTTCCTGTAAAGGCACAGCCACAGTGCAGGCCGGTGATGGACTTTTACTACATCACCACCGGCGCGCCTGATTCACTCATCAGGGGGCGTCAGAGCCGCAGTGCGGTGCTGGACACTGCTTGCAAGGTAGACCCGCAGCAGCTGCAGGATTTGCGGACAACCGCCGACTTGTTCTCTCGGCCAGTCGGTCGAAGCGGTTCCTGACGTACTGTCAGGCCCCAACCACCGAGCCCCAGGATTTCTCGCATGAGAGCCTGGGGCTGGTTTTTTAATACTCTTCTTGGTAATCGAATTCTTCTCTAAATCTTTTCTCCCATTCTTCAGAAGTTTTATCCGATTGTTTTCGCGTCCTTGGCTCAGGGATTGGTATGTCTGTCGGCAGTCCAAGATAGGCCAAGATTTTTCTAGTACCTTTAACATAATCTGCAACAAAATCTTCGTAGTAAACAACAAGCGGTTCGATTTTATTATAAGCAAAAAAGTGTTCCCAGATTGCATCATCTTTTTGCACTAAAACCAAACACTCTCTTATTTTTTCGAAGTTGTATTCCAGGTTAGGTGATAAAGCTGTAGATTGTAAATACATAGGAGTTTCTTGGGAAAAATTAAACCAGACACCAGTATCAAACGCTTTGTATAATGAAATAGCTTGTCTAATTTTATTCTTTCGTAAAACCCAAATATAATGAAGATTAGGAAACCGAGCTTCCAAAACCTCTTTGATGGTTGGAATTGTATTTGGATCTATTAAGCCTTCGACCTTTATTTTTTGTAAAAGAACCGGTATTTGGTGTCCGTGGAGTTTTGTCCCAAATACTCCGTTTGGTGTCGTTGATGATTGTATTACTTTATTAACAAAATCTGCTTCTTTTTTAGCGCCCAAATACTCATGCCTTTTGTTATCTCCAGGTTTGAAGGGTGTAAAAAATTCAATTGGAAATCCCGCAACGTTGGTTTGTTGCAAAATGTCACAGACAAACATACTCCCCGCTCTTCTGTTGCTGCAGATTAAATAAGAAACATTCGGTTGATTTTTTTTCATTTTAAATATATACGCGAACTTCTTTATATTAATAAAATCAAGACCCAGAACGCACTTGACAATTTTTTTATAAATGCTAAACTGATTTCAGTAGCAGGCATTCTGTTGAACCGCGGTGGTGATACGCAATGCCCATTTAAAGGAGGCTACGCTATGAGGACTCGTTTTCTTGCATTGACGGCGGCAGCCGTTCTTGCGTGTTGGGGATTCTCTGCGGGAGCAGCTGAGCCCAAGCCTGTCTGCAAAGGGCAGTTGGGGACGTTCGGCAGCGGCGAACCCAGGATGTTCAGCATGGAGATCCTGGGTGGTGGTACCCAAGTGAAGGTTAGTGTTTGGGTAACAGGTCCCAATGGGACTAAGGTTAACCTTCACACAAAGGAGTCCCCACTTCCGGCAAACGCCGGAGGGATGACCCTCATTCCGTTTGAGGGGCCGAACGGAAACTCTGTTATGCCGACTGAGTTGGTACGCAGCCAGTCTGGACCCGCCATCGCAAGCGTTAGTCTTGCGGGCACGAAAGCAACCTGCTGACCAGTTTGGGCGCCGGATACTAAAGGAAAGTGCCGGCGTCCAAATACAAAATGCGCTTAGGCGCATTTTTGTTTGTTTAGCAAATAAGTAAGCTGTAAATAGCTTGTTCTGTATCATTTGTAATATCCAAAATAAACACGATAGATTCTTCGTTAAAGCCTCCCATTGGGCAAATTTCAATAGTAAGCTCAGTTGCGACTAGTAAAATATTTTGAGCCATATGGCCAGCTTCAAGTAAGGCTAAGTTATAGGCAAAGTCTCCATATTTTTTAGCGGATCGATCCCAAACGGCAGTGAAAATAATAGCAGCTTGAACTTTTTTTGTTTTTTCTTTTTGAATAAATAGTTGATCTAAATTGACATCTTTGGCCATTGTCCATAATTTTTCAAGAGCATGCGCTTTTGGGTGGTAGTGATAGACAGCAGGCCTGTCGCTTTCAAAAGAGCTTACTAGGTAGGCCTCCACGGGGTACAGAGCTCCACCTGAAGGGTAGTATCGGTGCTCTGAATCCTCTTTCTGACTCAATGGGGAGAGTAAGAGTGATATGTCCTCGAGACTTAGTGGGCGGCTAGAACTCCTGCTCGGGTGGGACTCTCTTTTTGTAAGCGCTTCTCCAAGCGGCAGTGTGGGTAAGTGCCGCGCGAGCTGTATCTTAGGAAAGCGTTGATACTCCTTACACAACCCCCGCTGCACCAGCTCAGGCGCTGCGGTTGCGCCACGACGAATTACTCTGCCTTCGCGAATGTAGCTGTGAATTTTTGAAATAATATCTAGACGCATAGTTAGGAAAATGGGTGTGGGTCGTCCACATAAGGCTCGTTTGCCTTATATCCAAATAGCTTTGGTACGCTGCTCAGACGCTCCCCACCAGTGTGACGCAACTGCTCGTTAAGATGTATAGGTTGGAGCTCAGGAATAACCACCATTTCAATATGCCACGGAGAGATGTTTTTCTTCGATTTGGTGAGTGAGATAGAGGCGAACTCATACCCAACCCTTTTGCACCAATCAATAATCCGCTGCAAATGTTCGTCTTCAGTATCAAACTCCCAAGGTTCTTCAAAGTTCTGAATAGGTCCAGCGGTGAGGAATGCCAACTTTTTACTACGTCCACCAGTAGCCCAGTAGAGCAGACGATCGGTGTGGCCAATGTCATTGGCCTTCTTGTCATCCTCCCATTCTTTTGGTGGATGTTTCAGCATGTTTCGAGTCATTTGACGTATACGAAGAGCCTCTAGGAGTGCTTTTTGTGCTGCTGTGTATTTATTAGAGTGAGCCTTCATTCCAATAGTCACCAAAGGCTCATTGTTTGTTTTGTCGGTAATTACCGCACTTACGGCATATGTGGGGGCGTCTGTAAGCATACGCACAATATCAACGCGCAAATGGTATTTTTCGCAAGAAGTCACTAATTCATCAAAATCTTGGCTCCCAGAGCGAAGCTCTTCAAGATTGAAGCGGGGGAGAGTGAGCTGGTTGAGCCAGCTGATCATGAAGGCATCCCGCTCAATGAGCTCGAGTGCGCCATAGAGCACTGCCCCTTCGTGAGTTTGGCGGGTGGCGAGACCGTTTGTCGAAATGCCACGAATAAGAGGCTCTTTTCTGGCCGTGCGCTCGCTAGATTCTTCGCTGCTGCCGGTTATTACTTGTGCCGGGAGCCAAAGTGGCGTTTTTTGGGTCCAGGAGTATCCCTTGATCCACTTGAAAACACTCGAATCCTCTATAGCGAGACGACTTTGAAGTTTGCGAAGGTCGTCAGAGGGTCCGACGACTGCTTTTGGGTCAATATAGGGGCCTTTTTGGGCTATCTGCGTGACGGTGGCTAGGGTTGGGCTGTTAAAATAGTCTCTTTCTTCAAACCATACATAGCGCTCAATTGATTCTGCGAGAGTGGCCGTCAAAGCCAACCGATGATCATGTTGGTGTGCCCCCGATGCGTTAGCCTCCCCACCGCCTTTTCGGTATAAATTTGCTACCCACGCACACAGAAGAGGTTCGTCCGGCAAGGAGCGCGCTAGATTAAGGGATTTTAAAATACGCCCCTTCTCTAGCTTTTTTGCGAGCGCGAATAGATCCACAAGATTTTCAGGTTCAAGTCCTCGAAAAGGAGAGGCCATGAGGAAGGTTACTCCCAACTTTTTTTCCATATAGTGGACAAGTGAGCCAATGGACCTGTTTTTAAAGCTTGATTCATCCTTTGTAAGCTTATCCCACGTTTCTGAAAACGGGAGTGCATCCTCTAACATCGTCTGATCATACCAACTTCCTTTCAGGAGTCTAATTTTGGCAGTTATCCACCGTTTCTTTGTGCCAGAGCAGCGCCAAAAGTTTTTTCATATACAATATGGGTAACATATGACTAAAGTTGCCAAGAAGACAGTATCAAATACGGCGAAGTTGATCACCGTCTTTTTTGGACTGGCTGCTATCCTTTTCCAAAAAAACTCTTTTTTGAAGGAAAGTGATAGTACTTTTGCGCAAATGTTCACACCGCAAATAGCACACGCTGATTTTTATAGTGGCGGTGGATCACTGCCAAGCTGCCAGGAGGGTACGTGTGAAGGTTGTTCCGGTTGTGGAGACAGTGCTTGCGGTGCTGATAATGGTGGCTGCAGCGGTTGCGGTTGTGGATACTAAAAATTGAATTAAAAGTATGAAAAAAAATATACTCCTCACACTTATTTTTTTTCTTTCCATGGCGGGAATGCTCGGTTTCTATTTTGTACGTAACCAACCAAAAAATAGTTTTAATCAATATATAAGCCTTTACTCTTCTTACTCAAATCAGGGGACTTCTGCAGTTCCCCAACTACAAACCGCTGTTACTGATGCACAGAAAAATGGCACGCCAGACGACGTTGCCGCCGCTAAAATGATTTTGGCCACCGCCCAATTCGAGCGTAACCAAGGGGATGATCGTGAGCAAGCCGCTATAACACTGAAAGATATTGCTAATGACCAAAGCCTTTTGGCAGCAACACGCTCGTCGGCATATTCATACATGGCGAATTGGCTGTTTACCTATGGGAGTTATGACCTTATGAAGCAATATGTCTTTAACACTTCTCCGTACAAGGAGTATCTCGAGGAACAAAAAGGAGATGTAATCGAGACAACTGTATATCTCCTAACTCTCGCTAACAACCTGCAGGAGAATGTGTTTAACAATTATGAATCAGCGGGCCTTTTGGCGTATAAATTGCGTGCAAAGGGTATAGACCCAACCAACACCGACCAACAAGCTGTTGCAAATAGAGCGCTCACATATATAACAACAGGAGACAAGCTTTTAGAGGACTCTTTGTCGACTGAATTTTATGCAAAAAATCCTGGCACCAAACTCTTTATCTATAGCGTTAAAGCGATATCTTTAGCTGCTATCCAGCCATTCTTTAGCACTATATCAAATATGAGTGTGGACGATGCGTTTCAGACGGCGCTAGCGGCAATTGAGCCTGCGAAAGACTCCTTGCCGGCTCAGTATACTGCTAATAACGTCCGTCTTGAGTACGCTATGTGGCTGAGTCAATTGAGTGGTCCAAGTATGGCTGTAAAAGTAAAAGATATAGTAAAGCCAATAAGTGTTTCAGAGTCAGCGCCGTTCAACTCATATATACAAGCAGTACGAAACAGAACGAGCAAAAGCTATGCAAAGCGAGGTGTTATTCGTGTAGCTGGCTTGTCTTCAGATTTCAAAGCATACGCAATTGCCCAAGGTTGGCAGGAGTCGGACTTTGCGAGCAAATAGTCTAGGCTATTTGTATGTACAAAAGCAGAAGCTATAAAAAATTTGGCCTCATAGCCTTACTGCTAGTGGGAGTGTTTGGGGGTGCGGTGTATTTTGCTAACGGGTACATAGCGGCATTTTTATGGGATCATCAGATGAAGGCGGCTGCCTACTATGTTAACTATTCAAATACGAAAGTAGCGCTCAATCAGGCTACGTATTATTTTGGTGGTGACGTGTACAACCTGGAGAAGGCGAAAAAATCTTACCAACTCGCTCTTAATTTAGACCCAAAAAGCCCCTTAGCTCGCTACCAACTTGCTCGGATCTATTTTGTAGAAGGAGATTTTACTAACGCCCTGCAAGAGATTAACACTGAGCTCGTAGAAAACCCTCAAAACCTACGAGCCCTCTATGTGCGCGCACTCATAGAGATGACGCAAGGCGATTTACCCTTGGCTGAGAATGATTTTAGACGATTTGTTCAGTGGGCGCCGACTGAGTGGGGAGGATATAACGACTTGGCGTATGTGGAGGCAAAAGAGGGGAAGTACGCTCAATCGCAAAAAACAATTGAGGAGGCCATGCAAAAAGTCTTTGAGGCTGAGCAGGTGCCTTGGTTGTGGAATTCCCTAGGCCTTGCTCAGCTAAATCAGTTTAAATATCAGGAAGCTGCCACCTCGTTCAAAAAAGCACTTGACCTAGCAAATGTTCTTACTGAAGAGGAGTGGCGGCGTGCGTATACAGCAAACGACCCCGCAGGAGATGTGCAAAGCATCGTTGCGTTTAGAAGAGCAATAGCAGATAACCTCGCTAAAGCACAGTCTCGCTAGTGCTTATGCACACCCGCTTCGCCCGTCTTGATAAAAGACTGTTACTATGTGAAGTACGTATCATTGTCTTTCGAATATATGCATAAAAAATCCATTCGCCACCTTTTCGCACATCGATTTTTCCGCAAATATCCGCAGCTACTGTCAATAAGCATTCTTTTCGCGGGAGTATTGTTGGCGGGGCTTTTGGTTGTTGGGCACACCTTTTCTCATTCTGATGAACACGCGCTATCTTTGCAGCCAGAAAAAATAGGGACAGGAAGTGGGGTTGCTGCTTGCTACAGTAGTATTGGTTTATCCTGCAGCGGCACCAATGTCTATTACTCAGTAGCGTGGGACTATGGAGGAGCACAATCAGATACACCGAATTGCGGCACCGCTGGAGACAGTAATGTGCTGTTTGGTGTGCAAGATGGAGCGAGTAATTGGGTAGAACCACCTCAACAATTAGGTTGTACTCAGGCAGGTTCCATTACGTTTAGTGGTTCCAACAATGGAACTTACTATGGTGTGATTAAGGGTGCGCAGAGTGGGGTTGAATTCCATAGAGAAGCATTTACTGCACCTGCGTGTAATGCGACGCCTCCTTCTCAACCAAGTGCCATATGGGGCTCATGTGATAGCGCTGGCGGGGCGTGGATCAGTTGGAACTCTGCTTCGGGTGCTACTGACTATTATCCACGCATTTATACCCCGAATGGCAACTGCTCTTCGGGCTGGTTTCTTGCGGGTGATGGTCATACCTGCTACAAAAACTCTACTGGGGGTGCTAGCTCGGCGTATGTAGGTAATATTCTTCCGAATACGAATTACAATATATGGGTCCACTCAGGTCAGCCATATAATCCAAATAGTCCTACTAGCGGTTCATTCAGCTGTGGCCTCTCAGGTACGCTTTCGGTAACAGGCTGCACCATCTCAGGAGGAAGTAGCACCTGCGCAATCCCTTATTCTTGGACTTCATCTAACACACCAAACGGCGTTAATATCACCTTTACTCCATCGGGCGGTAGTGAGTCTACTATTTACCCAGGCGCGCCAAGCAGTGGATCAAATTCCGTGAATTGGGGAGCTGGCCTAGTGACATTTAAGTTATACGACATTCGTAGCGGTACACTTCTTGATACAAAACAAACAACAGTGGGTACGTCCTACGCTTCTTCAGGTTGGCTCTCCGCTGCTAGCTGCACCATTCCTGCGGGACAGAGTACCTGTAATGTGCTTTTGAGCTGGGGGGCGACAAATGCTCTGCAATATGTACTCCAAGGAGCAGGAGGCTCATATGGTGCTGGACAAAATATTCTTTTACCTGCACCGGCAAGTGCGTCTAACTATGCTCAAAATCTGGGGCCCGGTAGCTATCTATTTGGCATCGCTGGTTGGAACGGTTCTGTGTGGCAGTATTTAGCGAATGCGAATGCGAGTGCTTCCTGCGCAGCGGGCACCTCTTGGGATGGTTCTAAATGTGCTGCCTATCCTGCAGCTCCCTCATCTCTATCTGCAAGCTGCAACGGTGCGACACAGGTATTTCTACAGTGGCCAAAAGTTTCATCCGCTGTTAAGTATTACCTTCGTGTATGGACGCCAGATGGCGTATGTCCATCGGGTTGGACTTTATTTACTGATAACCACACCTGTTACGTGGATGCTCTAGACCCCGCCTACCATTGTTCTGGCGCAACGTGTACTGTGGCATTCCCAACAGTGGCGAACAAAACCTATAGTTCCTGGGTTCATTCTGGAGACCCAGTTAATTGGAATGCATACGCAACCTCTGGCAATTTCACCTGTACAACACCAAATAGTAAACCAGTAGGATATTTTGATGCAGCAAATTGTTCAACACTTGCGGGGTGGGTGGTTGACCCAGACAGTACAGCACAGCTTGCTTATGTACATGTGTATGCCGACAAGGGCACAGTTAATCAAAAAGATCTTGGTACTTGGCAGACAAGTCAATATCGAGGTGATGTAAGTCAAGGAACCACAGGCATACCGGGTCTTGTTGCAGGGAACCATGGGTATAGTGTTACCACTCCAAGCAGTATTAAAGATAATCAATCACACAAGATATCTATCTTTGGCGTCGATAATGAAACAAGTCAGGAGTATGAGCTTACACTAAGTCCAAAATATCTCACCTGCGCAGGTACGGTAACTACGTGTACAACAGGGTCACAATGTTCTAGTGGTGTTTGTTATGGTGGTACGTGCACTAGTTCGTGTCCATCAGGATACACGGTTTCTGGTGGTACGTGTGTGCCAACCTGTAACCCGGTTTGTAGTGGGGGGAGTATCTGTACAGGAGTAAATACCTGCTCATGTCCTGCGGGTACGGTGAGTGTCAGTGGTGTATGCAAAGCACCACCGTCTATCACCAACTTTATTGTGAGCCCAACACGTATACGTCCCGGCTCATCAACTAAAATTAGTTGGAGCAGTGTTGGCGCAGATAGCTGCACGGTAGTGGGTCAAAATGGTTTCTCTGCAAATGCAACAGACGGCACGTTAGTAGACTCAGGCCCACTCACTTCTGAAACAGATTTCACACTCACCTGTACTAACAGTGCTGGTAGTGTATCGCTCACGCAAACAGTATTTCTCTTGCCGGTCATTATCGACCGCTAAAACTTTCGTCCAAAGCATAAGTAGAGGTACACTACTATGTATGCAGGGTGATGAAATGTTCGCACAATTTCTTCTTGATGCAGGTGTACTACCGCGCTCAGTGGTGTCACATGCACTTACCCGCACAGATGATGAAAAGACACTCAGCGATGTGTTAGTTGAAGAGGGGATATTAAGTGAAGAAGACACGACCCACGCGCTTGCTAAAGCGCTTAGTATGCCAGTGGTGCTCTTGGGGCATGATGATATCAATAGTGAGGCACTCTTTACTATTCCAGAGGCATTTTCTCGCACGCATGGGCTTGTTGCGTACAAGAAAGAATTTCAACGGCTCTTTGTTGCAGTGACAACCTCTGCAAGTATTGAAAAATTAGAGACGCTCAACTTGCCCTACCAAGTACACGTGCACCTCACTGATAGGCAGTCATTTAAGCGCGCACTTTTGCGCTATCAGCGTGAATTAGCTGAGCGGCATGCCAAGCAGATGTCGGCGGAGGCGCCAGGAGAGGTGGTGGTTGACTCACTTCTTCTCCACGCGCTCGCCCAAGGGGCTCGCGCTATACACCTTGCGCCAAATGGCACTGCGCTTGAGGTACGGTATCGCATTGGCGGCAGACTTCACTCGGCTATGCATCTGCCACAGCATGTGAGCGCGGGAATGTTCGGTAGAGTAGCGCAGCTGGCCAAGCGGGGACGTTTTGCAATTGAACATCAAGGTAATCGCGTAATGGTGCGGGTAGCACAAGGAGCCACCATGCATGGTGATACGCTCACACTGCATTTTTCTGGCGTTTCGCTCGAATCACTCGGATTTCATGGCGAAGGGCTAGAGACCTTGCATCGTGCTGTGTCACAGCATAGTGGCCTGGTACTTGTTGGTGGTAGTGGTTTGCCGCTGAGCGAGTTATGTGCAGCGCTCGGGCAAGAGGCGGCGCACATGACACGCTCAGTCATGACGGTTACTCCAACAGAAACTGTCTCGATGGCTACACGTCTGCGTGGTATGTTGCGTGCTGACCCAGATGTGGTGGTGATACCGCAACTTGATACTGAAACAGCACTTTTGGCTGCACATGCGGCAAACCGAGGAGTGCTGGTTATAGCAGGGCTCGAAGCGACCTCTGCGGGTGGGGCACTTTCTTCATTGCGTGAATACGTACCCCCAACAATTTTAAGTGCGGTCCTTTTAAGTGTTGCAGCGATAGGGCAAGTACGAAAGCTGTGTCGTGTGCATGAGCGCGCACGCCTCGCACGAGAAGAGGTGGACGAGCTTGAAGCGCGCGGCGCTAACCTTACTGGCGTGCTCGCAGTTCTAAAGGCTGAAGGGCACTTACCACCAACGGCACAGTGGAAGGATGTGCCATTTTTCTCACCCAGCGCATGTCCTGAATGTACAGATGGTTTTTCGGATATGGTGACCCTTACTGAAGTGTTGCCACGCAGTATGGTACTTGCAGAAATGCTCCGCCGTGAAGATCCTGCCGAAGATATAGAGGCGTATATGCGCTCAGAAGGCATTTTTTCGCTCCTTGAAGATGGGGTATATAAAGCAGCACTAGGACAAACGACTGTCGAGGAGGTGCTCCAAACACTTCTATAGTAGTATTGGGGTAATGAAATATACCGTTATTGCTAACTGGAAGATGTACATTGAAAAGCCTGAGGCGGCTAAACGATACATCATAACCTTTAAACGCAAATCTCGCAGCTTTACACAGCTTGATATAACACTCGTACCACCCTTCACACTTATACCTGCAGTGACTGGAGCGCTGGGTCACAGTGCTGTGCATGTAGGCGCGCAAACCATCTCGCCTTTTTCTGAAGCGAAGCACACCGGTGACGTATCTGCGTCAATGTTGAAGAGTTTTGGAGTGACGCACGTTATCATCGGTCATTCTGAACGTCGTGCCACGGGCGAGTCGCTCCAGACAGTACACGCGCAAGTTGAGCGTGCTCAAGCCGCAGGTCTCACTGTCGTTTTGTGTATTGGTGAGGTGGAACGTGACTCGCAGGGCGCGTATCTCGCAAAAGTTGCAGAGGAGCTCACCACGGCGCTGAAAGGAAATAAAAGCTCTAAGCTCATTATTGCGTATGAGCCAGTCTGGGCGATAGGGAAGAGCGCTCAGGAGGCTATGAAGCCACAGGAGCTTCAGGAGATGGTTATTTTTATACGTAAGACACTCGCCGATGTGGTGGGTCGAGCGCCAGCACTGAAGGTACCTATTCTATACGGTGGCTCCGTCGAAACAGAAAACGCAAAGACACTCTTGCAAGAAGGAGGTGTTGCTGGATTTTTAGTTGGTCATGCAAGTACGGATGCAGAAAAATTTATTGAACTACTCAAAACACTCGCATGATAGCTCTTCGATCCATGCATGATGCGGAGGTGGCAGATAAACGCGTGCTTGTGCGTGTCGATTTTAATGTGCCAATGCAGGATGGGCAAATCGTCGATGATGCGCGTATTAAGGCAGCGCTCCCTACCATCAAGCTGCTTCTTGAGAAGGGAGCACAAAAAATAGTACTCCTCACACACCTCGGGCGCCCTGATGGTGAAGAAAATGAGAAGGACAGAGTCGCGCCGCTCTTCGCACATCTTACAACATACATAGATGATGCTGGACGCGTAGAGATGCGTGAAAATCTCCGCTTTGATCCGCGTGAAGAAGCGGGGGATGAGAGTTTCGCGCAAGAACTCGCCGCACTTGGGGATGTGTACGTGAATGATGCGTTTTCAAACTCGCACCGCGCGCACGCCTCTATGGTCGCGCTAGCAAAACTCCTCCCTAGTTATGCAGGACTGCAACTTATGCTTGAAGTTGAGCATATTAGTGAGGCACTCACGCCACCTACAAACAGTATTGCGATTGTCGGTGGGGCAAAATTTGAAACGAAGGAGCCCTTGCTTGTGAAGCTGCTCCAGCACTACAGCACCATTTTACTGGGCGGTGCACTCGCCAATGACATGTTGAAGGTGCGCGGTACACCGGTGGGACGCTCACTCTTGTCAGAAAAACCAGTGCCGACAGTTATTGCTGAAGATGACCGCATCATTATCCCAGTCGACGTGATGGTGGAGTGTGGCGAAAACCAGCGTCGCGCGGCACATACGGCCGACGTGCGCTCTGACGAAAGTATTATGGACATTGGTCCTGATACGGCAGCAGCGTGGGCACACATGATAGGTGAGAGCGAGTTTGTTTTATGGAATGGACCGACGGGTGTATTTGAAAAAGGATTTGTTGAAGGGACCCAAAAGCTCGCGTCCGCGATAGTGGAAGGGAACTGTAAGGCAGTTTTGGGTGGCGGGGATACTGCAGCGGCGCTTGCCGCATTTCAATTTGATGCTGAGCGCATCTTTGTTTCAACCGGTGGTGGCGCCATGCTCGAATTTCTCACGAATGGCGGCACACTCCCCGCGCTCGAGGTATTGAAAGTGTAATTCAAAACTAGCTCAAAAATTGATGGAAAAAAGTCCAGGCGGGGGCGCGCCGCTTTTTAAGAAGCGCAGCGACTATAAAAAGTGGGGCTAAGGACTTTTTGAAATATTTTTGAGCAGTTACTTACTCGATGTGCTCTGCTAATTTGCGCGGGATGAGATGGATGTGCGCATGGGGCACATCTTTACCGACGATAGAGAGGTGTACATAGTCGGTACCATCTTTTTGTTTTAGATCACGCGCGATGTGCTTAGCGATGCGAAAGAGATGATCAGACTCCTCGTCAGGGAGTTCATCAAACCACTGGTAGTGTACTTTTGGGATGAGGAGTGTGTGGCCCGGCGCCTTAGGGTGAATATCAAGAAACGCGACTACCTTTTCGTCTTCGTAGACCTTGTCAGCTGGGATTTCGCCTGCCACAATTTTGCAAAATATACAGTTTTCCATACGGCACAGTATATACTAGCTTGCATGAAATCCTACCGCGTGCGCGAAGAAACTCCGCAGGACGTACGCAAAGCGCTCCATACCCACTCAGAGCTGCTGCAAGACCTTCTCTTTGCGCGAGGGATAGTAAATCTGGAGGCAGCTGAACGGTTCCTGTATCCGGAGTTTGAGCGTGACTCGCACGACCCATTCCTTTTTCCAGACATGGAGAAAGCGGTCGAGCGCATTATTGCCGCTGTTGGGCTGGGCGAAAAAGTGTCGGTATGGAGCGACTATGACTGCGACGGTGTGCCTGGTGGTGTCATGCTCACTGACTTCTTGCGCAAGATTGGACTCGAGGTTATTCACTATATTCCACATCGACACAAAGAAGGCTACGGTATGAATGTGGGCGGCATCGATGAGCTTCATGCAGCAGGTGTCACACTTATAATCACTATCGACTTGGGTACTACTGAGCACGAACCGATTGCGTATGCAAAAAGCAAAGGGATTGATGTGATCGTCACTGACCACCACTTGGTACACGCTGAAGAGGGGAAGGAAATTCTCCCGGAGGCCGCGTACGCCGTAATCAATCCAAAGAGGTTGCACAGCGCCTATCCATTTGATGGCCTATGTGGCGCAGGAGTGGCTTGGAAATTGGTGCAAGGGATTTTGGCACGCGAGCGATTCTCACTGCCGCCGGGTATGGAGAAGTGGTATCTCGACTTGGTGGGCCTCGCGACTCTCTCCGACATGGTGCCACTCGTCGATGAGAACCGCATGCTGGCGCGTTTTGGGCTTTTGGTGATGCGTAAAAATCGCCGTCCTGGCATTTCACAACTCCTCTCTATTTTGCGCATCAAACCCAACATGCTTACCGAAGATGATGTGGGATTTATGATCACGCCACGCATCAATGCCGCCTCGCGCATGGACTCACCCGACTTGGCAGCAAAGTTACTTGCAACCAAAGATTGGGGTGAAGCGTTTTCGCTCGCACAAAAATTAAATTCTATCAACGATGAACGTAAAGGCCTCGTCGCTTCTATCGTCAAAGAGGTCAACAAGCGTATGACGCAAAATGAGCATGAGGCAGAAAGTCCAGTCATAGTGATGGGTAGTCCCAATTGGCGACCGGGCGTATTAGGGCTTGTGGCCAACTCGCTTATGCAAGCAAGCGGCAAACCAGTATTCATTTGGGGGCGCGAAGGAGGAGAGCTGCTGCGTGGATCATGTCGCTCCAATGGCACAGTAAGTGTCGTCGATATTATGCAGGGCGCAGGCGACGTGTTTGACCACTTTGGTGGCCATACCGCCTCAGGTGGATTTGCGGTGCGCGAAGAGCGCATTCATGAGTTGGCTGCCCGTTTACGTGACTCATTCAGCAAGTTGCCACCAGTCGCAGCAGCGCCTGAGATATTTGTTGATAGACAACTTGATGTGGCAGAGGTACGAAAAGCACACAAAGAGCTCGGCGTACTTTCGCCTTTTGGTATAGAAAATCAAAAGCCCCTCTTTCTGTTCCCTCAAGTATCTATCTCATCAGTGCGAAAGTTTGGTAAAGCAAAAGATCATGTTGAATTAAGACTCGAGCGCGAAAGCGAAGAAATTTCAGGTGTCACTTTTTTTAGCACCCCCGACTCCTACCAAAAGCCTGTGAAGGCGGGCGATTGCGCCGACGTTATTGGTCATATCGAGACCGACTGGAAGGGTGGCCCCCGCCTGCGCATCGTGGATGTGATTTAATAAACCTAATGCAGGACAAAATTCTTATTTTTGCGGATGGGGCGTCGAAAGGAAATCCGGGGCCGGGGGGTTGGGGCGCGCTTGTTGCATACGACGGCCAGGTAGAGGAGTTGGGTGGGAGCGAAGAGCACACCACGAACAATCGTATGGAACTCACGGCCGCGTTACGTGCGCTCGAAGAAGCGCAAAAACATACTGCTACAAGCGTAGCCGTGCACACTGATTCGTCCTATGTGATAAACGGCATCACCAAGTGGGTGAAGGGGTGGAAGGCACGTGGGTGGCTCACGAAAGAAAAGACTCCCGTTTTAAACCGCGACTTGTGGGAAATGTTAGATGACGCAGTGCAATTCCTTGAAGCAAAAATCGAATGGCAACATGTGGGCGGTCATGTTGGTGTCGCAGGTAACGAACGCGTTGATGAAATCGCTTCGTCGTTTGCAGAAGGGAAGCCGATACATCTTTTTTCAGGCAGTCGCAGTGACTATTCGCACGACATTGAAAACACTTCATTTGATGAAACGAAAGCAAAAGAGCGCTCGAAGAGTCGTTCGCGCTCGAGCGCTAAAGCCTATTCATATGTGAGCTTGGTGGGCGGGGAAGTGCGAACGCACAAAACCTGGGGCGAGTGCGAAGCGCGGGTAAAAGGCAAGATGGCACGCTTCAAAAAAGCACTCTCGCCGAGCGAAGAGGCGGCCATCATTGCTGAGTTTTCAAAATCCTAAACTTTGGTACTGTGCCGCCATGGGCGGCACTTATTTGTATGTGGCCTGTGGAGCTTTTGCGGCGGGAGTCGCTGCGGCACTGCTCACTCCTGTTTCGTATATACTCTCCGCCCTCCTTATGGCGCTAGGAATAGCGCTTTTATTTTTTAAAAAATTCCCCCCGTTTCGACTTACTATCGCTGTGATACTGATAGGGGTTAGTGTCGGCGCAGCACGCGCCCAGTACGCGCTGCAGCAATTAGATGCGCAAACACTACCAAACTACATAGGCACGAAAGTTACACTTGTGGGTCGAGTTTCAGAAGATCCAAGTGCGAGCGAGACTATGACGCGTGTGGTGCTCGATGGTATCTCTATCGATGGAGAAGAGGCTTCAGGGAAATTACTTGCAACGCTTCCACCAAATACTCCTGTCTCCTATGGCGACCAACTGTATGTGCAAGGAAAGTTAAAACTGCCAGAAGTGTTTGAAACTACTACCGGTCATACTTTTGATTATCCAAATTATTTGCGCACGCAGGGTATAGAAGTACAAATGTCATATGCAAAACTGCTTGATAGAAAAGAGGCTAAGTGGTCGCTCATCGGCTCGCTTTATTCTTTAAAGCATCTTTTCGAACATTCGCTCGATAGTTTGTTACCCAAGCCGGATAATGCGCTTCTGCAAGGAATTTTGATTGGCGAAAAGGCAGGTATTTCGCAAGAAATAACGCAAGGGTTCGTGCAAAGCGGGTTGGTGCACATTGTCGTGCTCTCGGGCTACAACATCTCTATTGTTGCTGTGGCAATGTTTCGCACGCTCGGCTTTTTACCGCGTGCCTTTCAGTTTGGTATTGGTGGCGTCATGATGCTCTTATTTGCACTCATGACTGGTGCTGGAGCAGCGACGGTGCGTGCGCTCGTAATGGCACTCATAGCACTGCTGGCTCGCTATCTCAAGCGCCCGCACGCAGCCCTGCGGGCGCTTTCGGTTGCTGCAGCAGGCATGGTTCTTTGGAATCCGCTCGCACTTTTCTATGACTCGTCATTCATTCTTAGCGTGCTCGCGACCTTTGGGCTCATCACGCTCTCACCGTGGGTTGAGCAGTTGATGATGCGCAAACTGCCAAGAATTGTGATTAAGAGTCTCGGTGAAGAAGTGCGATCCATTCTCGCCACAACAATTGCTGTTGAAACATTTGTCGTACCAGCATTGCTCTATTTTTCAGGAGTTCTTTCGCTACTTTCGCTACCCGCTAATGTGCTCGTGCTGCCGGTTATTCCTGCGGCGATGTTATTTGGATTTTTAGGGGGCGCGCTTGGGCTTTTGCACCCATTACTTGGGCTACTACCTGCGTTTGTTACCGACGTGCTACTCAAGTGGATACTCCTCGTCGTGGCTACCATAGCTGCAATACCACTAAGTTCAATAACTTTTGCTCAGCTCTCGCCTTGGCTCTTGGTGCCTATCTATATCCCACTCACCTGGTTTGCGGTGAAGAAGTATCAAGCTACTGCGGTTTCCAGCTTGAAAGCGCATTAAAGCGCTGCTCAATGACTGACCAATTGAGGTTCTTGAAGAAGGCGTCGATATATTTGCCTTTGCCTTGAGCGCCATAGTCGAGGATGAACGCATGCTCCCAAACATCCAGCGCAAGTATGATAGGGAGGGTGACGAAGTGGCCCTGGTGCTGCTCGCCGCTAAATCCCGCTTGTAGTTGCTGGCCAAAGGCGTCCCAGTAGAGAATCGCCCAGCCGGGCCCGCGCATAGAGCCGATGCTTTTCATGAGAGTAACAATATCAGTGTGCCATTTTTCTTGCGCCGCTTTGCTCAGTGCGCCATCTGTCGTAAGGGGAGTAGCGCCACCCTCAAGCTGTGCGAAGTAGTATTCGTGCAGGCGCATACCGTCAAACTCAAAGGAGAGACGGCGTTGGAGCTCCGAGAGCGCGTGCATATGCTTTTCGCTTTCGGGCATGAGAGCCGCCATTTCTGCTTGGATAGCATTAAAGTTTTTTATATAGCCGGCGTAGAGCCCGAGGTGCTGCTCAATCCCATCTTTTGAAAGCCCTTCCATCTCGGGCAAATTAAATTTCTTCTCTTGGTAGTCCATACAATAAATTTTTACCTAGTAGTGATGCGTTCATACTACCACTGGCTGGAGTGAAATAATAAAGAAGACCCAGCGCAGACTGGGTCTTCAGGAGAATTTTAGTCGGAGGGCTTTTTAGATAATCCCAGCCTCTTTGAGGGTCTTATACGCACCTTTCTTCGCAATGGTCTTGATAGCCTGAGTTGAAAGGGTAAGGGTGATGGTTTTGTTGATTTCGGGGACAAAAATACGCTTTTTCTGGAGATTTGGCTGGCGGCGCACCTTACCGGTCGGGTTGAACTTGGTAGCGCGAATACGGTTGGAGTAGCCGCCGCCAACCTTCGAACCTTTCTTTGTGACCGGACAAATCTTTGCCATATAAAAACGTCCCCCTAGGACGTGTCCGTATGCTATCATGAAATCCTGGTTATGCAAATCGATCTTATATTCTCGCTTGGAGTACTCTTCTTCTCGGTCATTCTGCACGAAGTGGCCCACGGCTATATGGCTAATTACCTAGGCGACCCAACCGCTAGGCTCCAGGGGCGTCTCACGCTCAATCCGCTTTCTCATATTGACCCTATAGGTTCGGTCATTTTGCCAGCCATCCTGGCCATCTCTCACGCACCTATTATTGGGTATGCCAAGCCAGTACCCTATAACCCCTACAACTTGCCGGGCAAGTATGACGAGACACTTGTTGCGTTCGCCGGCCCTGGCACTAACCTCGCTATAGCACTCCTGTTCGGGCTCATGATTCGCTTCGGCGCGGTCTCGATGAGCCCGGCGCTCCTGAATGCGCTTGCTACTATTGTCTTTATTAACCTTATTTTAGCTCTCTTTAACCTCATCCCCATACCGCCTCTAGATGGGTCTAAGGTACTTTCGGGCATTTTACCGGGAGCCTTAGCGCGCTCCTATGATCATTTTCGAGTAAACTTTGAGCGCATTGGGATTCTCAGTGGTACACTCCTCTTGCTTATTATTGTGTACTTCTTTTCCTCGTATTTCTATGCTGCTGCGCTCTTTTTCTTCACGCTTATTACGGGGCAGGGAGTAGGCTTTTGACACGCGCAGCTCTTTAGAGTAGAGTGACACCAATCCCTGTTTCGGGGATTTTTAAGTACAGATGGCACGCATATCACAACTTGTCCGCAAAGGACGCAAAGATCGCTCAAACAAGTCAAAGTCACCGGCCTTGGGTCGTGGCTTTAATGTGCTTCAAAATCGCCCAATCTTCTATCCGTCACCTTTCAAGCGTGGTGTATGCACCAAGGTGACCACCATGACCCCTCGCAAGCCGAACTCCGCAATTCGTAAGATCGCGCGTGTGCGTCTCACGAATGGTCAAGAAATCACTGCCTATATCCCTGGCGAGGGTCACAACCTTCAAGAGCACTCAGTGGTTATGGTGCGCGCCGGCCGCGTGAAGGACATCAACGTTCGCTACCAGGTCGTGCGCGGTCGCCTCGACGCCCAAGGTGTTGCAAAGCGCAATGTCTCTCGCAGTCGCTATGGTGTGAAGCGTGCAAAGAAATAATTTTTCATAGAATATGCGTCGTCCAGTAAAAAATCGTAATATCGCAGCAGCAGACCTGAAATACAATTCAGTGCGCGTTGGTAAGTTCATCAATTCAGTCATGTGGGATGGTAAGAAGTCGACCGCACAGAAGGTAGTGTATGACGCTTTCGATATCATCAAGGAGAAGATGAAAGTTGAGAACCCAGTAGAAGTGTTTGATACCGCTATCCGCAATGTGGGCCCGCAGATGGAAATCCGCTCTCGCCGCGTTGGTGGTGCTAACTACCAGGTGCCACGCGAAGTGCGCCCGGAGCGCCGCCAAGCACTCGCGTTCCGCTGGATTCTTCTGGCAGCTCGCGGTGGTAAAGGTAAGCCCATGGCACAAAAGCTCGCTCAAGAGCTCATCGCTGCAGCAAACAACGAAGGCTCAGCTATCAAGAAGCGTGAAGATACGCACCGCATGGCAGAAGCCAACAAAGCCTTCGCCCACTTTGCCTGGTAATCTCAAAACCCACTTTCCGAAAAATCCGCCCACCTGGGCGGATTTTTCATGAATCATTGCGTTTTTATATTTATGTTGTATTGTACGGTTTGTTAATAAAAGGAGTATGTGAAATTGCCTGATGAGTTCCAGCCGGCTGTTTGGACAGGAGATTTCGTAGACGGAGCGCACGAGCGTTTCTGTGCGCAGCTGCTTGCTGAAGCAAGTAGAGATCTGGAGAAGCGAAGGAAGGACGAGGAGGGAAAAGAGCGGCTGAAGGAGGCCGCTGACTAAGTGGGGTACCGGTATCTGCTTTTGCGGGACCGGGCCTTTTCTTTTTGCAAAACATTTAGTATTGTATTGCCAATGCCCATCG
>CAYRHY010000001.1:2631-70044 GCA_964424235.1 uncultured Candidatus Saccharibacteria bacterium | reverse complement strand
CACTTACTTTGAACTATGTACCCGCGTGCCGCTTAAAGAAATTCCTACCATTCTCGCTGGTCACCCGAAAGAAGCAAAGATGCGCCTCGCGCGCGAAATAGTGACGCTCTACCATGGCGCGGACGCTGCAGAGATGGCTGAAGAGAGTTGGCAATCAACGTTTAGCGAGGGGAATGTCCCTGCAGAAATTCCTGAAGTTGAATCAGAAGGAGCGTTGCGAGAGACTCTTGTTAAAAATGGCATAGTTGCTTCTAATTCAGAATTTGGACGACTTGTTTTAGGAGGAGCAGTATCAAGAATTGACGAAGGGGCAAGTGAAACAAAAATCACCAGTGCAGCAGCTCCGGCGCCATCGGGGGCAGTGTTTAGAGTAGGTAAGCACCGTTTTGTAAAAATAAAGTAAAAATGGATTGATATGCCTGCCCGACGGCAAGGCGGGTCAATCCAGTTACACTAAGACTAGATAAACAAAAACTGCTCTGGGGTACCAGAGCAGTTTTTTATTAGAGGTTGTCCTCGTCGTCCATAGACTCAGCGTCAGATTCTTCGTCCTCAAGATCTTCATCGCTCGGCTCCACGTCGGCGCCGGTCTCTTCAGTTTCTTCATCAAGTGCGAATTCTTCAGGTGCAAACTCTTCAAACATACTTTTGATGGATTATGAATAATTTTTTGTACTAAGACGTAACATTGGTGTTGTACCAAACCTGTAAATCTTTGCAACTATTTTGCTAGGACTATGTGGATATCGTACAAAAGCTTCAACGGAATGCCCTAAAGCCTTGTCGAGGCAAGGCAAGTGAGGCCCACCGCAATAGCGTCGACTTCATCGTCGAAACGCTTATTTTTGACTTTGGGGAGCACAATAAGCTTTGACACCATGAGGGCTACTGCGTTTTTATCGCTCTTACCGTAGCCAGTGATAGCAACTTTCACTTGAAGTGGGGTGTATTCATGAACTGAAAGGTTGTGACTTGCTGCTATATATATGAGCATGCCACGCACAGCCGCTACGTTCATAGCTGTCTTAGCGTTATTTTCAAAATAAAGGTTTTCGAGAGCAACCGCCTTTGGCTGCCACTGTTGCATGAGACTTTCAACCGTACTCCCAAGCTCGCCTAGGCGCTGCGCGAACGAAAGTGTCGCCTTGGTACGGATACAGTCTGAAAAGAGAAGAGCCTCTTTATTACCACTTTTTTCAATCACTGCGACGCCGAGCCTCTCAAACCCCGGGTCGAAAGCGAGTACGCGCATACTTATGCAGCGTTGGTGTAAACTTCGTTGACGTCATCATGCTCCTCGAGCTCGTCGACAAGTGACGCAAGGCTTTCAAGGTCACTATCAGAAAGGTCGATAGGGGAAAGCGCTTCGAGTTTGCCCTCGGTATTTTTTTGAAACGCCCACAGTGCGGCACCAGGGTTGGCGAGCGAACCGCCGTTCTTACTGAGGAGGTGTTTAATTTCTTGTGCGGTGCGGTTTCGGTTGTCGGTATAACAATCGATAATGATGGCGCTGCCGCCCGGGCCATAGGCTTCGTAGGTCAGTTGCTCTAACTCCTCGGCCGAACTTGAGGCCTTCGCGACCGCGCGCTCAATATTGTCGGCCGGCATATTCTCTTCCCGTGCCTTCTCGATAGCGAGGCGCAAGCCTGGCGCCGAGCGGTCACCCTTAGCTTTCTTGGCCTCAACGGTTATAAAGCGCACGAGTTTTGAAAACACCTTACTCTTACGAGCGTCCGTCGCCGCCTTCTTGTGCTTAATTTTGCTCCATTTACTGTGTCCTGACATATGCGAATACTATACTCGCCTCACTAAAAAAGAAAAAGGGCGCCTTATGGGCGCCGGACAATAAGATATAAGGTGAGTGGTTAAAAAAGGTTCGTGTATGGAATCAGTAGTGCAAGCGTTGGAAGTCCTTCTGAGCACCCGTTTGCCCAAATGCGAGATAAGTCCCTATCATCTGCATATAGGGTGAAGGGTATACCAAAAAGACTCAGGTGCATTGGTTGCCCATCCACCGGAAGTCCTCTCAGATTGAAAGGAATGTCGTTGGGTTTGATTCGGTCGGGACTTCTTGTGCCATCTGGGTCCTGTAAGAATTCCATACAT
Organism: uncultured Candidatus Saccharibacteria bacterium; assembly: GCA_964424235.1. Taxonomy (GTDB): domain Bacteria; phylum Patescibacteriota; class Minisyncoccia; order Phycocordibacterales; family SBAW01; genus GWA1-54-10. The sequence goes on along the minus strand of CAYRHY010000001.1, from coordinate 67,938 downwards.
TCTGGGTGAAGCAGTGTTTTGGATGGAGAGTACCACCCTATAGTCGAAAGAGGCTCAATCAGCTCTTTCATGTATCCCCCTGCGTTTTGTGTCTACCAGAAGCGTAACAGTGTTACAAAAATCTTGCAATACTGAGAAAAAATAGTCTAGTGTTTGCTGTTGAACACTTCTAGAGCAACCGTTCGTGGAGATTTTCGGGAGCAGTGAGGCCGACGTGGGAGTAGGCGCGAGCGGTGGCGACTCGGCCGCGAGGTGTGCGTTCGATGAGGCCAAGCTGCAAAAGGAAGGGCTCGTGCACTTCTGAAAGCGTATTAGGTTCTTCAGCGAGTGCGGCAGCAAGCGCGCCCACGCCGGTAGGTCCACCATTAAAGCGCTCGATGAGTGTCATGAGTAGTTTGCGGTCCAGCGGTGTGAGGCCCAACTCATCTACCTCGAGCATGCCCAAGGCCTCGGCAACTATTGGGGCGGAGAGCGGCATGCGCTTGAGTTGCGCGAAATCACGCGCACGCTTTAAAAGATAGTTCGCGGTGCGTGGGGTCGAGCGACTACGGCGCGCGATTTCACGCACACCACTCTCTTCAACATCGACACCAAGGATGGTCGCAGAGCGGCGCACAATGTTCGCTATATCTGTCTCGCTATAAAACTCGAGGCGAAACGTCCCGCCCGAGAAGCGCGAGCGCAATGGGGCAGAGAGCTCTGCAATGCGCGTAGTTGCTGCAATAAGTGTGAAGGGTGGGAGCGGGAGCTCGATAGTGCGCGCTGAAGGACCTTTGCCGATGATGATGTTTAACACCCCACTTTCCATAGCAGGGTAGAGGACCTCTTCTATCGCTCTTGAGAGCCGATGGATCTCATCGATGAAAAGAATGTCACCAGGAGAGAGGTTGGTGAGGAGCGCCGCGAGGTCACCCACGCGCTCTATGGCGGGACCCGAGGTCGAGCGCAATGAGCCACCCAGCTCACGCGCTATAAGGTGGGCCAGTGTGGTCTTCCCGAGCCCAGGTGGGCCATAAAATAGTATGTGTTCAGGTGGGTGGCCACGCTCGCGCGCAGCAGTTATGAGTATGTGGAGGTTGTTTTTAATACTTTCCTGGCCGACGTACTCATCCCAGGAGGCTGGACGCAGGGTTTGGTCTAAATATTGTGCGTCCGGTTCATTGCTTGACATATATATAATAGTATGCTACCCTCGTACTAGTAGCCCATCGCCGCTTAGGCACGGGTTTTATTTTTTGCACCAGCTATCGAGCATACATACCTCTAAGCAATAAGCCTCATCCGGGGTTTTGGAGCCTTTACAAGGACATTTTGGTCTATACATTTTTTTGCATACGGCGAAAATTATCCTCAGCGACGGTACTCCGTATTTTTGCAAGTCAAAAATACTATTGCTTAGAGATATGTCTTCTCGATTTCTCTTTTGCACTCATTCGTTTGAGCTGCACAACTCTCCTCACTTTACACGTAAGCCCAGCACGCGCAAGATTGGCAGCGCGTTTTTTTTATTCCAAGATGTTTAGCGCGCTTCTAAATCAATAACGCGTGTTAATTCGTCAAGTGAAGTGATGCCTTTGAGTATTTTGAGTACACCATCTTGCTGCATGGTGGGAATACCTTGCGGTTTTGCTGCGTGAGCGATTTCTCGCTCGGAGGGTTTGGTGCGTAACAACTCTTCAATTGCTGCATCCATAAAAATTGCCTCGAAGATGCCAACACGACCTTTATAGCCACGACTACCACACACCTCACAACCCTCAGGCTTAGCATCATATAGTTCGTGAGTTTCTTGCGGGAGGAGTGTTGTATCAACCACACCAGCGAGTACTGCACCAATAATTTTTTGCTCCGCTTCAGTCGCGGCGCGCTTCACCTTACAGGTCTGGCAGAGTTTGCGCACCAAGCGCTGCGCCATTGCGACGTTAATTGCTGAGGAAAGGACTTTCTCACTCACCCCCAAATCAATAAGCCGGGGGAAGGTGCCCGCAGCGTTGTTGGTGTGCAGGGTCGAGAATACCAGGTGGCCGGTGAGGGCAGCGTTAATGGCGGTTGTTGCTACTTCAGTATCACGAATTTCACCCACCATGATGATGTCTGGGTCGGCGCGCAGTGCAGAGCGCAAGCCTTCAGCGAATGAATAATTTTTTTCTACCTGCGTCTGCACGATAGGGAGGTGATATTCGATCGGGTCTTCAATGGTAATTATTTTTGTGCCCGGGTTATTTACTTGGCGCAAGAATGCATACAGCGTCGTCGTCTTACCTGAGCCGGTGGGGCCGGTGGTGAGGATCATACCGTTGGGGCGTGCGATTTCTTTTTGTAGTCGCTCCAGCAGTTTTGGTTCAAATCCAAGTTCTTGCAGCGGCACCGCAATAGATTTTGGATTGAGGATACGCAATACGACCGTCTCGCCGTAGTTGCCGGGTAAAACTGAGGTGCGCAGTTCGATCTCATCACCTTTGACCTTAATACTAAAGCGGCCGTCTTGCGCCTCGCCGGTAATATTGAGCTTCATGCCGGAGAGTAGTTTCATGCGCGAGAGTACCAAGCGATACGTCTCAGGGTCGAGCGAAAGCACGTCGACCAACACGCCGTCGAGTCGATAGCGCAGCTTCACCTCCGCCTCTTCGGGTTCGAAGTGGACGTCAGAGGCACTAGTGGAGAGGCCGCCTGCAAGAATGACCTCAAGAATACGCGTGATGCGGTAGGCGCGCTTCATCTCGACCGCGTCTTTAATAAGAGTGGAGATATCAACTATATTTTTTACTTCGGCGAGGAGTTTTTCAATTTCTTCATTTGAAATTTCAAACACACCCGCCTTGCTCTCGGTCGCGTAGCTAAGGTCGGCATAGCGCGCCCAGCCGCGTTGAAGGCTCTCTTGGGAGCACATGTAGACGGTCACAATGTAGCCGCGCTCGGTATATTCCTGCACGAGCGCCTTCACTTTTGGATTTTCAGGTGCGCGCACTGCGAGACTGAGTTTTTTACCAACCATGCCAAAAACGACAGCCTCGATCTCTTTTGCGCGTGCTTCAGGCAAGAGGCGTAGCGCGTCGGTATTAATCGCTATGAGCGAGAGGTCGACATACTCGACCCCATATTTGCGCGACAGTACTTGGGCCAATTCTTCTTCCTCGCGCTTTTTGAGAAACTCTATTCGCTTTTCTTGCTCCGCATCACCAAACGTAACCATGACTTTTATTCTACCTCGAGTTTGATACTCTCTATATATATGGAAAAGGTGTCGAAAACTGATCTGCCCACATTTGCAAAGCGGGTGTTGGAGAAGATACAGTCTCTTGATCTCGGATCATCCCTCGACTCTGCTCGGGACAAATCACCACAAAGAGCAACAATTGTGGCTCTTTGTGGTGATTTGGGTGCTGGAAAGACCACTTTTGTGCAGGCACTAGGGGCAGAGCTTGGTATTACTGCGAACATTCAAAGCCCAACCTATGTCATCATGAAGCGCTACGACATCAACTTCGGGCGCTTCACTTCGCTCGTACACATCGACGCCTACCGATTTGAAAAACCCGAAGAGTTTGCGGCGCTGAGGCCCGACACCTTCTTGAATGATCCACACACGTTGGTTGTTATTGAATGGCCTGAGCGCGTCGAGGGCGTGCTCCCAACCCCCGACCTGCTCCTCAATTTTTCCGCAGACAATACAGAGACTAATGAGCGCTATATAGAGATACAGTAAGCACTAAAAAGCCTAGGGTGGTAGAATGCGGGCAATGGGGAAGGGAGAGAAAAGAAAGTTAGTAATACTCGACACGCACGCTATTTTGCATCGTGCGTATCATGCACTACCCGAGCTCTCCTCAAGTAAGGGAGAGCCCACGGGCGGGCTCTACGGGCTTATTTCAATTCTTATTCGCAGCATCAATGACCTTAAGCCCGACTATATTGTCGCGGCAAACGATTTGCCGGGTGGGACCTTCCGTCACGAAGCGTTTGATGGCTACAAGGGCACGCGCGCAGAAATTGATGAGGCGCTCCTCCACCAAATTAAGCGCATCCCAGAGGTGCTCGAAGCAATAGGGGTGCCGCTCTATTCCGCTAAAGGTTTTGAGGCCGACGATGTGATTGGCACTATTGTCGAAGAGACGAAAGGTGACAAAGATCTGAACGTTATTATCGCCTCAGGCGACATGGATACACTGCAGCTCGTTGAGGGGAAGCGTGTGTGTGTCTTCGCACAGCGCAAAGGGCTCACCGACATCGTCATGTATGACGAAGAGGGCGTGCAGGCGAAGTATGGCTTTGGCCCAGAGTTGGTGACCGACTTTAAGGGGATACGTGGCGATGCGTCAGACAACATCCCTGGCGTGCCGGGCGTGGGTGAGGTGAGCGCGATTAAACTCATTCAAACCTACGGGCCGCTTGAAAAAATTTTTGCAGCGCTGAAGAAAAAAGGAGTTGAGACGGTCGCGAAAGAGGCGGGGATTCAAAAGCGCTACGCGCAGCTAGTGTTAGATAACGAGGAGGCGGCGCTCTTTTCAAAAGGGCTGGCTGAAATCCGCCGCGACGCACCGATCGATTTTAAGTTGCCAGAAAAACCCTGGCGCGAAGAGGTAGATGTGAAAAAGGTGGTACATAAACTTTCAGAGTTTGAGTTCCGTGCGCTTATTCCAAGAATTAAAACAGTATTGGGCGCTTCGCAGGAACTTTCTTCTGAAAAGGTTTCAAGTGCGCAGCGCCTCCATCCTGAAGAAAATGAAGCGGACCAGAGCCTGCCTGCCGGCAGGCAGGGACCTTTTCGGAGGGAAGAGTTTGCGGAGGCTGATGGTTTGTTCACTACCGAAAATCTTTCAAAAGAAGAAATCGAAAAAGTCGGCATTGCGGTATGGGTGCTCGACTCAAACATCACACAGCCGACGCTTGATGATATCTACCGAGTAGGGAAGAGCGACAGTTTTGAGGAAGCGAAAAAGAATATTCTTGCGGAGATTAAAAAGCGCGATCTTTCGTTCGTGTACGAAAAAATTGAGATGCCGCTGTTCCCGGTACTCCGGAAGATGGAGGCGCGCGGCGTGAAAATTGACCGCGCGTTTCTTAGCGACCTTTCAAAAAAATATAGAAAAGAGCTTGATGCTATCGCGAAGCGTATTTATGACGCAGCGGGCGAGGAGTTTAATATTAACTCGCCCAAGCAGTTGGGTGACATCCTCTTTGATACGCTCGGCCTTTCGGTCAAAAACCAAAAGAAGACAGCGACCGGTGCCCGCTCGACGCGCGAGTCAGAGCTCGAGAAGATGCGCGAGCTGCACCCGATCATCGGCGACATCTTAAGTTTTCGCGAACTCTCCAAACTCCTTTCAACCTATATCGATACCATCCCAACACTACTTGATGGTGAAGATCGTTTACACACTTCGTATGTGCAGACGGGTACTACTACCGGACGCCTTGCCTCACAAAATCCAAATTTGCAAAATATTCCTATCAAAACTGATCTTGGGCGCGCAATTCGCCACGCGTTTGTCCCAAGCGAGGGTATGCAGCTGGTCTCCTTCGACTATTCGCAAATTGAGCTGCGCATCGCCGCGTTTCTCTCGGGAGATGAGGCGTTAAGTGAAATTTTCCGCAGCGGCAGAGACGTTCACCGCGAAGTGGCCGCGCGCGTCTTTCACGTCAAAGACTCAGAGGTCAGTTATGAGCAGCGCCGCCGCGCAAAGGTAATTAACTTCGGCATCCTCTACGGCATGGGCGTAACTTCGCTCCAACAGGCACTAGGCACCAACCGCAAAGAGGCGCAAGAATTTTATGACCAATATTTCGCCGCGTTCCCGCGCTTGGCCGCCTATCTTGATGAAACCAAAGCTACTGCGGCGCGTCAGGGTTACACCGAAACATTCTTTGGTCGTCGTCGCTATTTTGATGGTATCAAATCATCGATACCATACGTAAAAGCGGCCGCTGAACGCATGGCGATTAACGCGCCAATTCAAGGTACCCAAGCAGATATTGTGAAGCTTGCTATGGTTGAGATTGCGCAGTGGATAGAAAAAGAAAAGCTGGGAGAAGATATACACATGCTACTGCAAGTGCACGACGAACTGGTGTTTGAAATGAGGGAGAGTGTGATTAAAACATATACACCACACATTAAAGAAATTATGGAGAACGTTGTTTCTGAGGAAGAGCGTGATAGCATCCCCTATAAAGCAGAAGGAAAGAAGGGTCCTAATTGGGGTGATATGGAAGAATTCCCGCTATGATGTCTGTTCTTGTTGGTGGGGCAACACTCAAAAAAACCCCACAACCACTCGAAGAGTTGCAGTGGGAAAACTTCTTGATCGAAGAAATACTCTCTCTCGCCACCACCGCATCACTCTTAGGTGGTACACAGGCGTACAAACTCACAGGCGCCTTAGGAAGTGTGCGTGGCGAGGAATTTATGGAGAGCGTAAAACCATTTGTGCAATCACCACATCTGTTCGTGTTTATTGAAGAGAAGCTCCTAAAAAAGCCGACAGATCTTCTTACTAAAGCAGGGGCTGAAGTTATTATAGTTAAAAAAGAGGCGAAAGAAGAAAAAGAATCATTTAATATATTCGCGTTAACCTACGCATTTGCTGCGAGAGATAAAAAGAAACTCTGGTTATTGTTTATGGAGGCGTTGCGCGAAGGAGTGGTACCAGAGGCGATGGCTGGGATTATGCATTGGAAAGTGCGCGACCTCTATAGTAAACGCAGTTTTACAGGCAGTGGCGGTGTATACACTGAAGGAGAATTACGGCATCTTTCAAGCACACTTGTTTCCCTGTATCACGACTCACACCGTGGGGCTGGAGATCTAGGACTACTCTTAGAGCGATTTATTTTACTGCTATAATTTTCATATGGGACACAAACTCTTCTTCATGTCCTTCGTTTTGTTCGTGATAGCGGGCATAGCATTTATGGCGGCATTTTCGATGAATCTTTTACCACCGAACCTGAGTCAGTTTGTGTACACGTTCTTTACAGCAAAATCTGAGGCACATCTGCCCTATCTAGAGAAATTTGAAGGGCATTGGAGCGCCACCTTTAATCCGTCACAATCGTGGTCACAAATAGCCAAGTGCACTAATTCAGTGGGCACCATCACCATTCATAATGGTGATTTATCTGGAACCGTTGGTGCTGTCGGGAGTTCAGGTGTCACGGGAAGCGTATTTGTTGATGGGGCAGTCAAAGGAGGCTTTACAATCGGCGGGCAGAATAAAGGGACATTCACGGGGCGTATTGTGGGTATGGGGGGTTCGCTGCAGTGGAAGGATTCGGTAGATTGTGCTGGCAGCATAACACTGCAGAAACTTGAGCCGGTGAACGATCCGGTAGTAGCAACTGTTTCGTCGTTTATTGGCCCAGTGATGCTTCAGCGCTCCACAACGAGTGAGGCGCCTGTTATTGATGAGCCGCTCTACGAAGGTGATGTACTCAACCTGCCCGCAGGTTCCTCCATACACATCATGGTGGGCAATGGGTTTAGTAAGACACCACTGGATCTCACGGGCCCCACTATCTACACAGTTCCTGCTCCAGAAAAATAACTCACTACAAAACATACCCAGTTTTTGGTATAGTGCCTGTGTTCATGTTTCCGCCTATAGCTCAGTCGGTAGAGCAGCTCCCTTTTAAGGAGACGGTCGTAGGTTCGAATCCTACTGGGCGGACTATATAGAGCTCTTGTTCTTGAGGGTAAAAAGGGCGATGCCGGCAGTAACTGAGACATTAAGTGACTCTTTTTCCCCGTGCATAGGGATCTCTAAAATTGCATCACAGTGCTGGAGTAGGGGTTTGGAAATACCGCGCACCTCGTTGCCTAAGAGAAGTATAAGTTTTTCATCAGTGATGCTGGGCGGAAGAGTGTAGGTAAAAAGATTATGGGAGTGGGTGTCTTGCTCTATGGCAGCGATAAAATGCTTTTGAGTGCGGAATTTTTTAAGGGTGTGACCGAGTGTTTTTACATACACCCACGGTACTGTTTTTTCAGCTCCGAGCGACACTTTTGAGAAGTCACTGCGCTCTCGCCCAAAGCGATCGATGGGGGTGGGGGTATAGCCAGAGAGAATAATCTTTGACACGCCAGCCGCATCCGCGCTGCGGAATATTGAGCCTACATTATGAACACTGCGGATGTTGTGTAGAATAAGAATCACGAGCCCATACTACACGCAATTTCTTAAAGCGGAAGATCGAACGCATAGGCGCCCGCACCGCTCAGGAGTAGTGAAAGCGAAAGAATGATAAGAAGTATGTACGTTGAAGGGGGGAAAGGGAGTACACCCTGGTAATTTTTTGTACCGATAAGATGTTTGAGGAATACGAGCGCCGCAACGATTGCTGCCCACTGGGTGTTCCACCCAACTAAAAGACAAGCAGCAAGTATGAGTGGAAGAACAACCGACGCCCACACCATCCAGGAGCGCATAGTCCCCACCACAGGCACCCTGATGCCTATAAGTTTTGAACGCTCACGTACCAAAAATTGAGCAACATAGATCGACGTGACCACCAGTACTAGTCGTATAAGTGTTGGTACGAAAAAACCGTAATCAAGTAAATGAGGAAAGGGGTTAAGCATAGCTATGTGGTCGCAGTATCAGTAATAGTTTGCTGAGGAACATTTTGTGGCTGCTCGATAAGGGGAGTGGTTGGGTTAATAAAAAACCCGTCTGTATTCAATTGACTCAAACCGCCACGCACCCAAATGAGTGCCACCAACACACCGATCACCGCAATAGTAAAGATGATTGGTTCCCACGGACTTGATCCTGCACTTGGTGTGTCTGACACTCCTTTATTCTACCGCATTCTCCACCTTTCCTAGGAGCTTATGCAGCTCTTCTTCAGCAACCCCCTTATCACTCCAGGGCTCTTTAGAACCATGAGGCCCCATAATGAATGGATCAGTGCCTTTACCAGTGAGTAATACTACGTCTCCTGGGCAGGCTTGGCGCAGCGCTTCGCGGATAGCTTCGCGTCTGTCAAAAACAATATGCGGCGTATGCACTGAAAACCCTTCTGCTATGGCGCCCAAAATCTTGTTCGGGTTTTCGTCATAAGGATCTTCATTTGCAAGAATTGCAACGTCACAATACTCATCGGCGATGCGACCCATCTCTGGGCGCTTCCACTGGTCGCGTCCGCCACCAGTTGAGCCCATGAGGACAATAATGCGGCGATCGAGGTTGTTGCCTCGGTATGTTTCAAACAATGCTTTAAGAGAGTCGGGGGTGTGTGCATAATCAACTATGACTGTAAAATCCTGGCCCGCTTCAACTCGCTCCGCGCGACCTTTAATAGGAGCCACATGCTCAAGTGCTTTCTTCATCACTTTGATATCGATACCAAGAGCACTCCCGAGTCCGAGCACTGCAAGCACATTGCGTAAATTAAAAAGTCCAGGCAGCGGCACACTGAACACTTCGTTGTGATACACAAAGCGCACACTCGTATCATCAACATTGTACGGTTCTGCTTCACGCAAAGAAAAAGGCACCTTCACCTCAACTGGTATATCAAGAAATTTTTCTCCGTACGCATCGTCTGCGTTTGCAACAATAATGCGTGGACGCTTGTGTGATTCTACTAAACCTTTCGCAAGAGAAAACTTGGCTGCAGCATAGGCTTCCATAGAGCCATGCGACTCTATATGTTCGGGCTGTAGGTTGGTGAAAATGAGTGCATCAAGCGCGATACCTTTGTGGCGAAACTGCTTCGCGCCCTCGGAGGTCATCTCAATAACCGCGTGGGTGCATCCAGCGGCAACTGCTTTGCGCATAAATTTTTGCAGCCGTGCGCGGCCAGGCATAGTCATTTTGTAGAGATTAGGCTCTATGTCGTCGCCTATGCGAAAGTGGATAGTTGAAGCGAGCGCCACCTTGTATCCGGCGCTCGCGAGTACGGTGCGCACCAATTCAGAGACACTCGATTTACCCTTGGTGCCGGTGACACCTATTACGCAGAGTTTTGCTGAAGGGTTGCTATACCACCATGAGCCCCCAAGCGCGTAGGCAAGATGATAGAGCGAAAGAATTTTCTTGGGGATGAAGCGTCTCATACTGCTGTGTTGGTTCCTAAAGTGCGCAGTGCGGCGGCTAAACGCTCACGCGTTCCCACAAGAGCGGGGGAGATGTCGCGCAGCGCCTTGCGGCTTTCAGTTGCACTATAGCCAAGACCTTGGAGCGCTTCGATCACGTCAGCATCCGAAGTCGCTTCAGGAGTAGTCTCTGGCAGTAGTTTAATTTTATCGCGCAACTCGACCACTAAGCGCTCTGCACTTTTCTTGCCGATACCAAAGGTAGAGGTGAGCGCTGCGGCGTCACCCTTCGCTATTGCACGTTTGAGCGAGAGCACGTCAGCAACACTCATGATGCCGAGCGCTGTTTTAGGGCCCACACCGGAAACACCCATCAGGAGTTTAAAGAACCCAAGCTCTTCTGTGCTGGTAAAGCCATACAGATCGATCGCGTCTTCGCGCACCGCGGTGTATATAAAGAGAGTCACCCGAGCTCCTTGGGGGAGGAGGCTCTGAAATCCCGTAGGCACCCGGACCACATATCCCACCCCCGAGACGTCGATGAGCGCCTGGCCCGCCTCAAGCGAGTCGAGGGTGCCGGTGAGTTTACCTATCATGACTCTAGCTTACCGTGCCCGCCCCAAGGTAGCCAGTTATTGCGCTATGGGGAAAATGTTGCTATAGTGTCCCGCACATATGGCAATTACCAAAGGTGCAAAAAAGGCTCACCGCCAGTCACTGCGCAAGCGCACTATGAATCAAGTGCGTAAGCAGGCTGTGCGCGCAGCAACCAAGACAGCACGCCTCGCTCCTAAGGGCGACAAGGTGGCACTGAGCGCTGCCTACAAGGCGATCGATAAGGCGCTCAAACGCGGCATTATAAAGAAGAATACCGCCGCTCGCCGCAAGGCAAAGATCGCCAAACTCCTTAAGGCGTAAAGCGACACATTTATTGACAAAAAACAAATTTTAATATAGCCTCCTTTTCGGAGGCCTGTTTTGGCTGTTCCGGTAACAACTAACCTACGGAGGGCCATATGGCCAAGTCCCTAGCTTCGGCAAATAGCAACCAGAAGTCCAGCGTGAAGAGCGGCATCGGCACGTACTTGGTAAGCTGCGCGGGCATCTCGCCCATGCTGCAGAACCCCATGACCGACGCAGTGTTGGACGAGTTGATCTACGGCTCGGCGGGCAAGCGTAAGCCGCCCAAGGAGCAGTCAATAGAAGACATGGCTAAGGAAAAGCTGTGTCTCGGACCAAATAAAGAGTTCGGCTTCCCAGCCAACTATTTGTTTGCTGCACTCGTGGATGCTGGTCGGCACATAATCTTCGACAAGAAGACCAAGGTGTCCACACGCGAATCCTCGCTGGTACCGGCATTCCTTTCGATTGTGTCGGACCTCATCGACGACAAGGGCGACGGGTTCATCCCGTTCCTCAACCAGTCGGAGGTGAAGTGGATTGCCGACAAGCGTCGCGGCGTGCTGGCAGCAAACGGGGCGGCGGTCGCCATCGTGCGGCCAAAGTTCCCGACCTGGGCATTCGACGTCACGATCGAGGTTGACCACGACCAGATCGCCATCGAGAAGGTGCAGGAGCTGTTCAATGCGGCCGGACGCTTTTCCGGTCTCGGAGATTTCCGTCCCAGTAAGCGCGGCCCGTTCGGCCGGTTCCGGGTGACTGACTTCATCGAGATGGAGCAGCAGGTGAAGCTGGCGGCCTAAGCTGTCAGGCTTTCCTCGGCTTTGTGCCGAGTGGTCTGGAGCTAAATGCCGCGGTTCAGATGGGAGGACTTTTCTGAGTTCTCCGACAAACTTTTGCACCGAGGAGTCGTTTGCTCCAGTACAGAAGGGCTCAGCAGCGTCCCCTTCGTTATGCAGGTCTATGGGTTGGGGAGCCGTAAGGCTTCCCGACAGCTGTTGCTGAAAGGTTCAATATTGCAAGCGCAGACAACAGTGTGCTCGCGTCAGGACCGGTTCGGGTCGGGAATCTTTATCTCCCGACAACCTAATGCAGTTCACTACTGAAGGGCTCAGTCCACCTCGCTCCCGCCTGCTAGAGCAGTCTAGGGTACTGTTTGGGTCGAGAGACGTGATGTCTCTCGACAACTGATTCTGTTGGCCTAAGTAGACTTAAGTTGCGTTTGGCCCAGTTTGGGGTGGGTGTTGGAAACTTCACCCACCAATCCCTTCGTTCTTTTAAGTAAGTGTGGCAGGGAAATTTCTCTGCCTCTGTAGTCGGATGTGTGTCCGGCCTGATGATTCCGAAAGGATGAAACAGAAGTACCTTTAATGTTGAGTGCGTCGCGGTGCGCTTTTGCGGACTACAGTCTTGTAGCGTGTGGGTCGGAGAGCTTTCGTGCTCTCCGACATTTCGATAGTCGGATGTGTGTCCGGCCTGATGAGCCCAAAAGGGCGAAATCGAGATGATCTTTGATGTCGCTTTTCTCGTATCGTCAGGAAACGCAAGGTGTAGTGGCGTGCAGTCTGGTCTGGGTTGGGGAGTCTTAAGACTCCCCAACACTCTTTGTCTAAATGGAGTGTAAGATGCCACTAAAGAATGACGATCAGTACCGTGGTGCGCACGCCATTCATGTGTGTAGCCATAAAAAGATATACAAACACAGGACAGTTATTACCGCAGCGCTCCCATTAGCTAATTGGTTGGTTGATAACCCAGATGTGACAATGGTAGCGTTTGGAAAGATTTTTACAGGCGCTGCTGCCTTAACACCACGGGCTATTGGCTATATTCCAGGTAAACGAATTTTTCTTGTACTTGTAGCTCGCAATGCAGCTCAGCAAATGCAAATTACAACAAAGAGTCAACAAGCTGCCCAACGCCTTATGGTTGAAATCAGTGAGCGGTGGGAATCAAATTTCTCTGAGTAACCAATCCTGTTCTGCTGAGTAATCTGCGTTCTGGTAGTGTTCAGTCATGTACTGTTAGGGTCTGGAGAGTCCTTCGGGACTCTCCGACAACCCCGATATCGCGATGTGTGTCGCGGCTGATGAGTCCGAAAGGACGAAATCGGGAGTTCTTTAATAAGTGTGCAGTAGGCCAGTATTAGGTGCACTAATGCCCACTCGCGTTGTGTCCGGAGCGAGCGAGACATTTGTCTCGCTCGCTACTTTTTCTACAACACCTTGGAGAAATCAGACCATGCAACATCTCGATCTGATTGGGTCATTCCCTATCGATCGGTATCCTTCCATGAAGGATGCGCAGATCACAGCGCTCACCATTCTCCGCAGGGAAGATGGCGTCGTTGTGCTAGAACTTCCAACAGGGAGCGGCAAGACCGCGATTGGCTACACCTACCTCACCGCTCTCGGGCGGCTGGGTAAACACGGCCTGTTCTATGTCGTGCCAAACAAAACTCTCGCTGAGCAGGTGAAGGTCCTGCATCCAGATGTGAGCGTTGTGTACGGTCGTAACGAGTATCCGTGTCTCTACTACCCCGGCCAAGAGTTGAAGGCAGACGAGATCCCGTGTTCAATACTCGCTGACTGCCCACATCGGGTGGATCAGGAGACCGGTGAGACGCACACTGTTGGCACTTTGCCATGCCCGTACCTTCGACAAAAGTACGAAGCAAAGCAAAGCACTGGCATCGTGGTGTGCACCAGCGCTTTCTACCTCTTCGTGGTTTTGTTCTCGCAAGAATTCGAACCGCAAGGGGTGGTCATAGACGAAGCACATCGGTTGGCACAGTCCATCCGCTTAGTACTCTCAACGGAGCTCACCGACTGGAAGCTTGCCAAGGGTATCGAGGCACTCAACGCTGTGGGCTCAGGGCAGTGTCACACGCTAGGGGAATTCCTCAAGCGCATGAAGAGTCTTGTCAAACGCCGCGCAATGGACCAAGAGACACTGTTGGAAGAAGACGACGTGCAACGGCTTTATGACGTACTTAGCAATGTTAACCCTGAAGCGCTCGAAGCTGATACCCGCAAAGCGTTGCGCAGCGGCGACCTTGATGCGGACGATGACCGTGAAGTCCTCAAGCAGTTGGAGGAAATCGCGCGAAGCGTGCGTCGGTTTCGTCACGCGTTGAAATACGCTCTCACGGGCGCGACTGAACGTGGCTACCCTCTCTCCTTCGTCATAGCATATGGCAAGACGGAGATGGGTGAGCGGGAACGGGTGCAGTATCGCGTTGTAGTGAGGGACTACTACGTTGTCCCCATTATCCGCAGGCTGCTCCCCAAGCGTACACTGGCGTACTCGGCAACTATAAGCGACCCAGATGTATTTGCGTTCGAGACGGGGAGCAAGGGTGCGTATCATTCGATACCGTCAACATTCCCCGCCAAGAACGCGCGCATCTACCTACCTACCGATACCGCAGATCTTTCGGTGAAAGGACGACAGAAACGGGATAAAACCCGCATGCTACGTCTCATTGCTCGGAGTGCGAAGCGGTTCGCTAACAAGGGGCATCGCTCGCTTATCATCGTAGTTTCAAACGATGAGCGGGAAAATTTCCTCATGCTTGCGGCCGAGGAAGGGCTTAATGCAATTTCCTATGGTAAAGGGCATACACCCCGGCAGTGCGCAACGCGCTTCCGCTGTGGCGAAGGAGACTGTTTGGTCGGTACTGTCGCTAACTATGGTGAGGGTATCGATCTACCGAAGCAGATTGCTCCGATCATCTTCAGCTTCCGGCCAGGTTATCCTAATCCAACGGACCCGCAAGCAGGTTTTGAGGAGAGGCGCTTCGGTCGCCGTCGGTGGTCGCTGTGGAATTGGCGCGTGATGCTGGACCTGCTTCAGGTTCGTGGGCGGAATATCCGTTCGGAAACGGACATCGGGGTTACCTTCCTTATCTCACAACAGTTCCGGCGTTTCGCCTTCGCATCTCTGCCTGAGTGGTTGCGTCCTGCGTACCGTGGTGACCTGACCTTCGCGCAGTGTGAGGGTGATGCACTGAAGTTGTTGGGCTAAACGGTTGGGCTCTGCGCCCCCTGGTAAGTAGCAGTATGGTTTACTTGACTCAGGAACGGTAATGCGCAGTACGGGACGGGTGGAGAAATCCACCCGTCATTTTTATATAAATAAAACATTATAAATAACAAAAATCCGCCTAGGGCGGATTTTTGTTTAAGACCCTTTCTACTTTCAAGTGTCCTCGGCCCCACTTCGCTAAAGCTACGAAGGGGCGCCAGGCTCGGTCACTTGTTACACAAGTGCCCTCGGCAGGAATCGAACCCACATTACATCCTCCGCAAGGATGCGTCCTATCCATTGAACGACGAGGGCAGCTGCTCACGAAAGCTGAGCATACTCAAAGTACACCAGATTTGCTTATAAACCAAGAGCTTCAGCGATATGCTCACTAAAGTGGCGGTCCTGCTCCTCTTCGGTTACGTATGCGACTAAATAATCACGCACTTCTTGAGCGTGGTCTAGATCATCCAGTGGAATGGTCACGTGAGGGTGGATATAACTGTGGGTGGTAAGCAAGAGGTGGGCGCGTGGCTCAAATTCTTCGTGATACTCCTGGGGGATACCCAGCTGATACGGATCTTCAACCGTAACCCAAAAGGATTGTAGAGAGGAGTAGGGGTAGAGGGTGCCATCGAGCGTCACACCGCGCGGGTGCACGTGTACCTCGTGCTCGCGGGGGCCGCGCGCAAGCAAAATCCCAATTGAGAGTGAGGCTAGAGCGAGGATGAGCGCAAAAAGGAAATTATTAAAATAGACGCACAGACCAATACCAACCACTGCCAAAATACCAAATCCCCAGTACCAATCTACTGAACGATCGCGCTGTTCGTGGGTGAAGACCTGCCACCGAATCCCTTCGTGCATAGCACTAAGTATACACGCAATAAGTAGCTAAAAATGCAGAAAAAGTGTATTGTGTGCTGCATTGGAGAGGTGGCTGAGTGGTCTAAAGCACCTGTCTTGAAAACAGGCGTGCCGCAAGGTACCGTGAGTTCGAATCTCACCCTCTCCGCAATTTGCTTGTATAGTTATGTCAGAAAGTTTGCCGCCACGGTGGTGAGAGTAAATTTCGTACACTAGAAATAGGGGGGACGATGTGATGGATGAAGATGCAAGACTTCGCATGCTTCGTAATGTAGTGTTGTGTGTTGTGAGGGAGAAGGAGAGTACACATCTAACACTCAGGCACCTCGGAGTGTTCTTGGCCTGCTGCGCTTGTGAAAAGCCACCCACTGTCGGTGCTCTGGAAAAAGCGGTTGGTGTCCAACAATCGGGAGTAACGAGTGCACTCGACGCACTTCGTGTTTTGGATATTGTGGTGCGAAAGCGTAATCCCCATAACCCATGCAGCAATATTGCGGTGCTGACCAAACGTGGCACTGAATTTATTGGGAAGCTTCGCCGAGCAATGAGTGAGGCGTGAGTGTGGAATACAAATAAGTACATAGGAAAGGCCGCTCGAAAGAGCGGCCAGTTTTTATAAATAAGGAGTTTACGGCACTCTTACTCGAAGACTTGATTTTTATATTTTCCATAGTATGGTTTTGGTGGATGCGGCCTCGCTGCGAGGTCTCGCGAGCATAGTTCAGGGGAAAAAGAATGGACCAAATGGTTGGGATAGGTATGTCATTGCCTGTAGCTGATGGTGTCTGGTGTATACCCGTTGGTAGGTTCCGTATATATAAGAAGCTTAACCAGGTTCGAATCAACGACAGGGTAGCACCGTTTTCATCAACCGAGTCAACTTTGTTTAGACTGCTTCTGCTGCACAAACATGAAGGATTGCCGTTTGAACGTATACACGATATGCTGTGGCCTGCTTCGCGGTGCGAGAAGGCTAAACGGGCTTGCCAGACTTGCTTACATAGATTTCGCGGTGACCTTAGTAGACATTTGAAAGCAACTATAGAATTTAGATCTAATGCTTATTTTATAGAACTTGTCCACGCTGGTGAGTTTCAAGAAGTGTTGACTATTTCTACGAAAGTTTGCCCTGGCGAGCCGTGGGTCGTTGGGCCTATTCAGTTCGAGTGGCTTACGACCGGAGTAACTTTTGATGGTAGAGAGTGCCCTGGAGGTATTGAGCAGAAGCCGCTCATGCTACTCGCTGCACTACTAGAAGGTTGCGATGGTGTATCCGCCGCAACTCTTAAAAAGGTGGTCTGGCCAGACAAACACCCTGAAACAGTCGAACGAACTTTGACCACCTCGATATACAGGCTCCGTGGCAATTTAGTGAACTGGATTCACCCACGGACCAAAATAATTCATATACCAGAAAGTAAAATTGAGGGAGGTGGGTATCAACTTATTTTGCCCGAGTAGATTAAACGTTCACTGCGGCCGCTCGAAAGAGCGGCCGCTATTTTATAGGTAGAGATTTTATGGAAAACCGCGTACAATCGGCGAGTGAAATATCTCGGTATTGATTATGGCAAAAAGCGCATAGGAGTCGCCGTCTCGGACGAGGGCGCGGTCATGGCCTTTCCGCTGGGGACGGTTGAAAATGGCGCATCTGCCATGCAAGAAGAAGCGGCGCTTACAGAAGTGCTCGATATTATTAAAGAGAATGAGGTGAAGATTGCGGTGATAGGCGAGTCACACGATTTATCGGGAAAGCCGAATCCTATCATGCGCAACATCGAAAGTTTTACAGAGAAGTTGCAAAACGCCGGGATTGTTATTGAGTTTGAGCCTGAGTTTTTTACGAGTGCGCAGGCTCTTCGGCAAACGCGGGGTACCCAAAGGCGTCCAACTCAGCGCGAACTGAGTACTGCTAAAGTAGCTGAGGGGAATCATGACGCCTCAGCGGCGGCGCTTATTCTCCAGAGCTACCTCGACCGCAGGCGCAAAAACGGGTAGGATACGGCCATGAGTGAATACATTTCAATAGATGATTTTAAGAAGACAGAAATTCGCGTTGGCGAAATTAAGTCTGCTGAGCCAGTGGAGGGGTCAGAAAAGTTGCTGCGTCTCGTAGTTGATTTTGGGTCCGAAGAGCGCCAAGTTGTCTCTGGTATTGTTAAATATTTCCCCGACCTCACCCAATTAGTGGGGAAGCGCTGCGCATTTGTCACCAACTTAGAGCCCAGAAAACTCATGGGGCTAGAAAGCCAGGCGATGATACTAGCGACCGGTGGTGACTCCACCTCCGATGGGGCGGGCGTTGAACCGCTCTACTTATTCGAATCCTCAGCCCCTCTTGGCTCAAGAGCACGCTGATGTTTGCGCTCTTGGAAGCGCCACTCGTGCCACGTTAGTACGATAAAGAGAATGTCGAAGACGCTGATAGTAAGCAGTACCAGCGAGTGTGTATGCAAGAGTCGATACAGTTGATAGATAAGAAAGATAGATGAGAATCCTATCATAGTAGGGTAGGCCCACAGACGGTTGCGGTAGAGGTTGTATGCCAAAAAAGCATTCATGATGCCATGAAATAGGAGATATGCTCCGACAAAGGTGCGCGTCGAAACTACATTGAGATGTCGCAGCTGCATGTCGAGGATATGAAAAAGAAACTCATGCCTATCCGCGAAGAAAACTGAGCTCGTGATAAAGACAAAACCACGCGATAGCCAGGAGTGTAGCCCAGTGAGCAGGAGCAAACCGCCCGCTGTTTCCCACACACTATTAAAAGCCTTTAGCGCTATGCCGGCTTCAAATAGTTCGTGCCAATATTTTTGCTTCAATAGCCTAGTCATTAGTAGGGCTCAATGGTATTGTACACGAGCACGAGCCCCTGTAGTTTAATGGATAGAACTCCGGACTTCTAAGCCGGCTATCGAGGTTCGATTCCTCGCGGGGGCACAAGCGGGACTATGCTATACTTTTCGATATGCCTGAGGCACACACAATTCTTATAGTCGAAGACGAAAAGGCGCTACGTTCTATGCTTTCGCAAAAAATACGCGATGAAGGATATCAAACAGTTGAAGCAGGGGATGGTGCCGAAGGGCTTGAGTTAGCGCTGCGCAAACACCCTGCGGTAGTGATCCTCGACATCATGATGCCTGGCACCGATGGACTCGCGATGCTCCAGCAGCTGCGAAAAAATATTCCCTATGGCGCGAATGTGCCAGTGATTATGCTCACCAATTTGACTCCCGATAGTGATCAAATAATTAAAGCTATCGAGGTATACGAACCAGTATTTTATTTAGTAAAAGCAGATACCACGCCCGTTATTGTGGTTGATAAGATTCGCGAAGCACTCGAAAAAACAGCATAAAAATTACGAACGTGCAAAAACCAGTTTTTTATACAAACCCTTCAAAACTACCTCGTACTTGTAAAAAACTCGATACGCGCCAGAGTGCTTTTACAGAATTATATTTTATTGAGCATCCGTACATAGCAAAAGGACGCCACGACCATATAGCTTTAAAAAAATACGTACAGGATTACATACACAAAAATACTGGGGTATGGGTCTATTATCCATGGCGCAACACAGCAGTGTGTATTCCAGAAGAATCAATATATTTCCGTTTGCGGACAGCTCGAAATAGAAATCTTATCTTCCCAAACGAGCAAGTAGCCTATAGATCTAGTAGGGTAGGTATAGCCGGTCTTTCTGTGGGATCTGCAGCGCTGCTGACGTTAGTATCTACGGGTGGACCACAAAGTGTACGAATTGCAGATCCGGATATTTTAGAAATCACAAACCTTAATCGTATTCGAGGCACTGTTCTTGATGTTGGTTTAAACAAGGTGGATATTGTCGCACGCGCCGCATGGGAAATAGATCCATTTTTGAAAATAGAGTCATGGGAGAAAGGTATCGATACTACATCAATAGCTCATTTCGTACGAAACCTCGACGTGTTTGTAGATGAAATGGACAACATACAAATGAAATTCGCTGTACGATACGCTTGTAAAAAAGCGGGCATCCCTGTTGTTATGGCTACTGATAATGGAGATAGTGTCATACTTGATGTTGAGCGGTTTGATCTAGACAAAAGACAACCCATTTTCCATGGCCGTATTAAAAAAGTACCCTCCAATTCGGGGCACCTCACTCGCGAACGCTTTGTTGCTTTAGCAAATCAGATCATAGACCCTAAACTTTTTACGAAACGACAATGGGATTCAGTGCAAGAGATAGGTAAGACTCTTGCGGGGGTGGCGCAACTCGGCACAGCAGCATCTTTGGCTGGTGTCGCGGTTGCTTTTGCTGTGCGAAGCATCACAACCAAACAAAGCTTGCCCTCGGGGAGATATGTAATGGGATGTGATTATTCTTTTATAAAAACGCGAGCCCAAAACAACCCCAAGAAACCTAAAAAAGTCACACTCGCTTAACCCAACGGTGTTTTTTGCCGGGAATTGTTTCTATTGTCCCATATTGAACAAAACGAATTTTTGGATGAGCTCTATGTGCAATAGAGCTTAATAATTTTGAGTATTCACTATTAACTTGAGGCAGTGTTTTGACCACATGCTCAACCATTTTTGCGTCGTTGTGGTTGGCTACTCCGCGAGCCAACTCTACTACGATGTGGAACTCTTGATCATAATTTTTCGAGGATTCAATCCGCATAATAAACAAACCTGAGAGTTTTTTTATATTAGGGTATGTTTCAAAACAATACTTTATATTCTCTACGTATACATTCAACGCATAAAAAGAAAGTGATAAATCTTTTCTCCCGTATAAGTAGACGATAGGGGTGGGCCAGGAAGTGATTACGGATTGGATTTGGGGCAGTCGTTTTGAAAGTTCCCGAACATTTTCTTTAGACAACAACCCTCCTTGATCGCGAGTATTGTATCGAATAAGAGGTAAACCAGCGCGTGAAGTGAGAAGAAGAGAATTATCTTCTTCTGTCTCGAGAAAACGGACCAATGGATCATAATTATATAAAGCAATTCCTCCTGACTCTGGTATGTGAAGAGCAGACAGCTCCGGTAATACGGCAATATTTTTTCGTATACTGATGGAGACTGGGGTTTCATGACCCATTACTCCCGTTTCAGCCATACCGTATAAATTAATGACCCTATGCCGTCCATTTGATCCACCGAGTTTTTCTAGGATGTGTTCTCTCCACAGCTCACTAAAAGATTCGCCTGCAGTCAATAAATATGTATTGTGTTTGTTCCAATCGATACCTTCAGCAATTCCAGAATCTAAAACATCTTTCACAAATGGTGGATATCCCGCAAGCACTATGCGGTCAAAGAGAGGAGCAAGACGTTTTATACTATCCAAAGCAACAGTTTTTTCTATACCAGGAGTGATTATGGTAATCGAACTTCCCTTGTCCGCTACATATTTGACACCATTATAAAATTCAAGCCCGGCGATCCAGGTGCCGAGCGCGAAAAGATTAACAAAAAGTGTAGAACCAATTTTTGTATCGAAAGATTCTTCGAATAATTTTTTAAAAATTTTACCCACCGTCTCGTTTTGTTGGTTCCCTCGCGGCCAATAGAAGGGTATACCTGTTGATCCTGAACTTGAAGAGATGTACCGCGCGTCACACAGTGTCCCATCCCAACTCAAATCTTTAAGAGAATAAGCGCTTATGTAGTCAGGTTTGTTTGTTGGTGGTATTTTTTTGAAATCCTCAAAAGTCTCAATTTTGTCAGGATTGACTTTTGCTTTACGTAAAAAATCTTTATATGCCGGAACACGTAATGAAGTCTCTTTAAAAAATTTGACTGCTTCCGACTCGGCTCGAGAGGAATGATTCATTGATGAATAGTCAGAGTATAATATAGGCATGGTCCTAAGGGAAGCGTTTGAAAAAATAATAGCGATTGCGATGAATGCGCCTTCCGGCGATAATGCACAGCCGTGGGAATTTCGGCACACTGCGAATGGAGTAGAAATTTTTAATCAAGATGGTGCAGATGCGACTTTATACAATTACAAACAACGAGGCTCATATGTGGCACACGGCGCTCTTGTTGAAAATATTGTGCTGTATGCCTCGAACGAGGGGTACAGTGTGAGTGTAAAACCTTTTCCTGAGGGGAAGAAGTCTGTTGCAGAACTCTCATTTTCGCAGCATTTTCCCCAAGAGATGCTTCTGGCTACTGCTATTCCAGCGCGTACGACCAATCGGAAACCATATGCTAAGAACTCACTGGCTCTGGAACATAAAGATGCATTAAAAAAAGCAGCTGAAAACACATATGGCATACATACAATATGGGTAGAAAATCGAGAAGAAATTACTAAGATCGCTCACGCAGTTAGTCTCAACGAAAAGCTCCTTATCCAAAATAAAGAATTACACGATTTCTTTTTTGGACTTATTCGATGGACTAAAGAGGAAGAAGAAAAACGTTCGGGATTATATGTAAAAACGATGGAATTACCCATGCCTGTTGAAGGGATGTTTAAGTATGTGCTACCTGTGTGGCCAATTGCTCGAACACTTTCTTTGTTAGGTTTACCTCGAATAATAGCTGCGCAAACGCAAAATTTGTATGCATCTTGCAGTGCAATTGGGGTAATAGTAATTCCGAAGCAAGATAACGAGTTCTTTTTTAACGCCGGGCGAGTCTTTGAGCACATTTGGCTTACTGCGACACGTATGGGTTTGTCCTTGCAGCCAATGGTGGCAATCCCATATCTTGCTCAACGAATTCGAGATGGTGAAGGGTCGGTTTTTTCCCAGAAACATCTTGAACAAATAATGCTCGCACAAAAAAGTATTGAAAAAGTTTGTACTGTGTCTCCAGAACAGACCATTGCCATGTTGTTTCGTGTTGGCTATGGAGAGCCACCAACAGCGCATTCTTTTAAGAAACAGCCATATTTTCAAGCATAAGAATATATGATTCATTTCACGCTCCCTTACAATTCGCCACTCTCACTTGTTGCAATTGTGTTGGCGTTGGTGGGCTCAGTGACGATAGGTTTTTTGGTGTACAGGAACAATCCTCAAAGCGTTACTAATAGAATTTTTGTTGCTCTCACTTTTTTTACAGCTTTTTGGATGCTCGATACTTTTTTGGTACGAATCCCAGAATTGTATAACGTATCCCTTATACTGCATCGTTTGGGTATCTTTTTAGCGGCACCGATGAGCTTTTTCCTTTTTTTACTTGGGTATGTAATGCCATCTCCCACGATAACCTTGCCCAAGAAGAGCTTTCTTGTGTGTGCGTGTCTCACTATTTTCTCTATGGCGCTCAACGTATCACCGTATGCATTTGTTGCAGTTCACAGGGTAAATTCTGTCAGTGAACCCGTGGCGGGACCAGGAATAATACCGTTTGCTATCCTCTCCACTATTTTTGCAATTCTAGCTATTTATTTTCTTGGACGATCATATTTCCGCTCGGAAAATGAGGTAAAACATCAGCTAGGGACGATGCTTTTCGGGATATTTCTTTTACTTGCCCTCATTATTCTTACGATTTTTGTTCCACTACTTTTTTTCCACACAACAGCGTTTTTGCCATTCACCCCTCTCTATGTACTTGTTTTTTTGGGTATGACAGCGTATGCCATCACACAGTATCATCTCTTCGACATTAAAATTCTCCTCACACAGTCTCTAGTGGCGACAATAGATATTGTTCTTTTTGGAAAATTGTTTGCAGAGCCAGATATAAATTACGCACTCTTGGATGGGTTAATTCTGATCTTTATGCTCGTTTTTGGGTACTTCCTGGTGCGTAGCGTAAATAGGGAAGTGAAGCAGCGAGAGCTTATTGAAAAGCAAGAACATGAGCTTGAGTTATCAAACGCACGCTTACGTGAAGTAGATAAAGAAAAGAGCGAATTCCTCTCCTTTGCATCTCATCAGCTGCGCACACCACTTACCGCTATTCGCTGGAGCATCGACTCGATTATGGATGGCACGTATGGGCCGCTTCCTGATAATCTTAAGAGCGCCATGAAAACGCTCATTGATGAAAGCTCGGGTATGGCGGTCATGATCAACGATTATCTTAATGTGTCGCGTATCGAGCAGGGGAGAATGCAGTATCAGTTTGGACCAGTAGACCTTACGGTGCTACTAAATGATGTGGGGACAGAGCTGCGTCCTGGTGTAGAGATGAAAGGTCTAAAGCTTGAGATTTCTGTGCCACAAGAAAAGGTCATGGTGTGGGGAGACAGTGGCAAACTCAAGCAGATTTTTGGAAACATTATTGATAATGCGACCAAGTACACGCCCCAAGGATCCATCGCGGTGCTCTTACGCAAAATGCCGGGTACTGCTATGGCACACGTTGAAATACGTGATACGGGTATTGGTATGAGTGAGGATACGCTCAAGCATATGTTTAGTAAGTTTAGTCGTGGTGATAATGCTGCGGAGGTGAACAACAATGGCTCAGGGCTCGGACTCTTTATTGTAAAAACATTTATAGAGGCACACCACGGCACCATCACCGCCGCATCTGAAGGGGTGGGGAAGGGTACGCAGTTTTATGTAGATATTCCGCTGTTGGTACAACCAACTGCATAGCGCGTGCTATCATTTTTTTATGTACAGGCGTCGAATAACGATGCGAGGATTTACTCTGGTCGAAACACTCATTGCCGTGGCAATTTTTGCCCTCCTTTTTTTTGCGCTCTACGAGTTAGGTACCGCAGCGGTGCGGGGGCTGCGCACGTATCGTGATACCGCCGCAGTCGCAGCACTCTCACAGTCATATATTGAGATTGCGCGTAATTTGCCATATGCCCAGGTGGGTACTAAAACCGGTAATCCGTCGGGGCCGCTACCAGACCAGGCGAACCCGCTTGTTATCCCGTACAATAATTACACGTATCAAATTTATTTTTCTGTTGCGTATATTGATGATCCGGCCGACGGTACAAGCGCTGTAGATACCGACTACAAACAGGTAAAGTTGTATATAAAAAATCTGACCACCAACCATCAGTCTTCTTTTGTAACCACGGTGGTACCAAAGGGTCTTGAAAATATGGCGACAGGAGGTGCCCTGGTGCTAAGCGTCATCAACGCCGTTGGCCAGCCGGTGCCAGGCGCCACACTGCATATCACTAATAGCGCCATTGCCCCTGCGCTCGATGTGTTTCGTACCACCGATGCGCAAGGGAAGTGGACCGAAGTTGGCGTAAAGAGTAGCGCGAGTAGTTACCATGTTGTTGCGACACAAAGTGGTTACTCGACTGATCAAAGCTACCCGAGCACTGCTCAAAATGCGAATCCAACCAAACCTGACGCTACGGTCGTGACTGGGCAGAGTACGTCCGTCAGTTTTTCTATCGACCAAGTAAGCGCACTCACTCTTAAGGCGGTGAGCCAATCATGCCAGCCTGTAAGTGGAGTAGATATTCAACTAAAGGGTGCGAAACTGATAGGAACGCCCAATGTATTGAAATTTGATCAAACAGTTACAACCAACGTTTCAGGGTTAGCGATTCTCAATCCCATTGAGTGGGATACGTACACCCCAATACCCAAAGGTAGTTACATGCTCTACGGGTCCTCGCCGCTGCAACAAATTAATTTACTCCCTAATACGTCACAGCAGACTATGTTAATGCTTGGACCTGCAACAACAAACAGTCTTTTGGTGGTGGTAACCGATGCGGCGACCGGTAACTCTATCGAAGGCGCTACAGTGCAGTTAGTGAACACAACACTGGGTTATAGTGCTAGTAGGCTCACCGCGGGAAGTATTTTGTACCAAGAAAATTGGTCAGGAGGTGAGGGGCAAGAAGATATGTCTGTTACCAATAAATACTCCAGCGACGATGGTGGCGTTGATACGACCACGCTGCCCACCGGTTTGCGCCTGAAGATCGTTAGTGGAGCGTACACAAACTCTGGTACACTTGTCTCCTCGACCTATGATACCGGTACCGCATCTACTACCTTTTCAACGCTTGCCTGGAATCCACAATCACAAAGCGCTTCTACTTCTGTGCAATTCCAGCTTGCTGCTAATAACGATAACGCTACGTGGGACTTCGTTGGGCCTGACGGTACGAGTGCAACATACTACACCGTACCGGGTACAACCATCAGTAGCACGCTCGCGTATAAGCGATATGTCCGATATAAAGCGTTTCTCCAAAGTAGCAGCACCAGCACCACGCCCGTTATTAGTAATGTGACCATTAACTATATGTCTGGCTGTTATACCCCCGGGCAAGCGATGTTTGCTGGTCTCACCCAAGGTGGGGGATATCAGGTGGTTATCCAAATGCCCGGGTATCTTACCCAGACTATCAACAATATTTCGCTATCAGGGCAGCAAACTCTGCGCATACAATTAAACCCATGAACCGCGGGCTGACCCTCATAGAGTTTCTTGTCGCAATGGGTATAGGGCTCTTACTCATGGTTACGGTGGTGGGTACGGTGGCTAAAGTTTTTTCTCTGACCACACAGCAGCCGCTCGCGATCGGTACCATCGACACCGCGCGTATTGTGACTAATACGTTTCTTAATGAAATTCGTGATGCTACTACTGCGGGTGACGGGTCATACCCACTCACGCTCGCGAGCTCTTCCGCTATTATTTTTTATACACCCTATGGTAGTTATGACGGCTCTACCCTGAGAGTCCGGTACTTCATATCAAGTAACACGCTTTACAAAGGGGTCACAAAACCAATAGGCACACCAGCCTCCTACCCAATTGCATCCGAAAAAATTTCTCCTCTCATGACTCTTGCCTCTACTAGCTCGAGCATCTTTACGTACTATGATGGGAATTATGTTGGAGCTACGACCTCGCTTCCTCTTGCGCAGCCAGTATCTATCGCGCAGGTGACGTATGTGCAGATGGCGCTCACTGTATTTACAAAAGATTCTCGTACGGCAACCACTACATTTACCATGACCGCTGGTGCGACGATGCGAAACTTAAAGACTAATTTAGGAAATTAATGAGAACGAGGCAGTATAGGCGTGGTGATGCGTTGGTGGGGATGGTAATGCTCCTGTTCGTGTTTTCACTCATGATGGTGCCGCTGCTAGATGTGGTACGCAAGGAAATACAAATGGGTCCGGGGCGCATCAATCACGAACAAGCATTCCAGGTGGCTGAAGCGGGTCTTAATTACTATCAGTGGCACCTCGCACACTTTCCAACCGATTATCGTGATGGCACCACTACACCAGGGCCGTATGTACATTCGTATACTGACCTGACTACCGGTGCGGTTATTGGGCAGTATAGTCTCACCATCACGCCACCTATCGTGGGTTCGACTATTGTTACTATTAAATCTACTGGTTGGACGACGGCAAACCCCAATGACAAGCGAACAATTACTGCGCAGTACGGTATCCCATCGCTCGCGCAATACTCATTCTTAAGTAATGACATTGTATGGATCGGCGCTGGTGAAACTATTAGTGGTAAATTACAATCGAACAACGGTATACGTTTCGATGGGGTAGGCAATGCGCCCATCTCCTCAGCAAAGACGACCTATAGCTGCCCCTCATCACAAGGTTCCCCTTGCCCTTCAGTACAAAATGGCGTCTGGGGGAGTGCGTCAGCGGCAGTAAAAAGCTTTTGGCAATTTCCAGTGCCCGCGGTCGATTTTTCAGCACTTACCGCGAACCTTTCGACTTTTAAAGCGGCTGCACAAAGCGGCGGCATCTATCTATCGCCATCCAGCGCGCTCGGGTACTCACTAGTGTTTAATAGTGGTGGAACGGTGACTATATACAAGGTAACGAGTCTCAACTCAAACCCAACTGGATGGGATGTGTATGGAGTCGCGCATAATGAAGACACTGATTATAAGAAGCGCACCCTGATTTCAACACAGACTATACCAAGCAATGGCATTATCTATATTGAAGATAGTGTGTGGGTCGAGGGTACGGTGCAGGGCCGGGTGATGCTCGCTGCGGCTAAGTTGCCGTATGTGGTGGGGAGTGCTCCTACTATTTATATTCCTAACAATATTCTCTATGCCGCAAAAGATGGATCTTCAGTGTTGGGACTATTGGCCCAAAATAATATCGTGATCACCTACAGTGCGCCGAGCAATCTAGAGATCGATGCTGCGCTCATAGCGCAAAACGGATCAACACAATTTTTCTATTATCCGGGGAATATTAAAACAAGTATCACTATTTTTGGTTCTATTATGTCGTACGGTCAGTGGACGTGGTCATGGGTAGACAGCGGAGGTAACCCCACTGCTGGTTATGGAATTACTAATGACACCTACGATAAAAATTTACTCTATAGTCCACCACCCAATTTCCCACTTTCAACAAGCGGCTATCAACAAATCAATTGGGTTAGTAATTAACGTATGGAGTTGCAACCGATGCCAGAAGGAGTGCGTCCCAACGTTGAACATGCGCTGCAAACCAAAGGCGCTGAGAGTTCTCCCTCACCGCTGCTGTGTGTGGGAGTTTTGGTGGTCGCTATAGTGCTCTTACTTGCGATCGGGTGGTATCGCCGCAGGTGGCGCTAATTAATTTGTGTGGTGAGTCCATAGATAGGGGAGATGATCGCCACGGCCAGAAAGGCGACCACAAGACCAACCACCACAATGATGATGGGTTCGAGCATGACACTGAGATTTTGTGTTATGTTTGCTGTCTTTACTTCAAACATTTCCCCAATATCACTGAGTGTTTCTGAAAGTGAGCCGGACATTTCTCCCGCTGAAATGAGACGCGCTAAGTATGAAGGCACGAATTGCTGGTACTCAGGATACATAGTAATTGCTTTGTAGAGTGACGCCCCTTCAGTTACTTTGCTGTAGAGTTCTGTGTAAAACCGTTTATACAGCACAAAGGTGGTCGAGTCCTGCATGGAAATGAGCGCTTGTGGCACCGTAATGCCTGCGTGTAAAAGGGAACCCATCACGTAGCCGAATCGCGCTAGCTCAAGGTCTTGGATGATGGTGCGCATCACGGGTGTGTGGAGTAAGATACGTTCACCAATGCTACGTGTTTTTGAATAAATAAATAAAAAATATATAAGGAGCGCAGCAATAGTGAATCCGCCTGGCACCACAATGACGCCCCACTCGGTTAGGAAATTGCCTATACCAATAATGACGCGGGTGGTAAGGGGGAGTTGACCACCGCTTTGCGCGAAGACCGCGGTGAGACGCGGGAAGATATACCACATGGTAAAAATACCTACGCATATGGTGATGAGAATAACAATAGCGGGGTAGATGAGTGCGCCGCGAATTTTCGAATGGAGCGCTTGTTCTTTTTTTTGCTCATCTACCACGAGCGCCATCTGTTTTTGGAGCTCCCCTGTTTCTTCACCAAGGCGTAGCAGCGCCACATAACGCTCAGAAAGCATTTTGCTTTTTTGTAGTGCGGTAGAAATTTTCCCACCCGCATCTATTTCTTGCTCGATAACGGTGATTGCGCGACGCATACTCTTGCCGCGGATCTCTTCCTTAAGCGTTGAAACCGCTTCTCGGATAGGGAGCGATGAGCGCATCAAGATACTAAGGTTTTCGAGAAAAAAGTCAGTTTCTTTTGCCATAGATTATTGTTCGAGAATTTTTGGTGGCAATGCTACACGTAAGAGTTCTTCAAATGTGGTGATGCCAGCAAGTACTTTATCAAGGCCATCTTCAAAGAAACTTTTTGCTCCTTGTTCGCGTGCGGTGCGCTCGATTGCTTCAGCTGACGGATCTTTGAGGATCGTCTCTTCGATCTTTGAGGTAACCTCAATAAATTCGAAAATGCCGGACTGTCCCTTAAAACCAGTCCTGTTGCACTTATCACACCCTTTCCCTTTGTACACGATCAACTCGTTGCCAGTGAGGAACGGTTTGAGTTTTGGAAATTCCTCAATAAGAGAGGCGACGGTAACCGTTTCGGATACTTTGCAATGCGAGCAAATGCGGCGGATAAGACGTTGTGCGATGATCACCGAGAGGGTAGAGGCGAGCAAAAATGATTCGACTTTCATATCGAGTAAGCGCGGCACTACGGTGGACGCGTCATTGGCGTGGAAGGTTGAAAGTAGAAGATGGCCGGTGAGCGCAGCGTTAACGGAAATCTCCGCGGTTTCAAGATCACGAATTTCTCCCACGAGTATGACATCAGGGTCTTGGCGCACCACGGTGCGCAATCCGCTAGCGAAGGTGAGCCCGGTCGCGTCATTCACCTGCACTTGGTTGATGCGACCAATGCGATATTCTACCGGATCTTCAATAGTGGTGACGTTAACACTCGAGTCGTTGAGCATGCGCAAAATAGAATATAGAGTAGTCGTTTTACCCGAACCAGTGGGACCCGCAGTGAGGATCATACCGTACGGTCTATTAGCAATTTCAGTGAGAAGAGCTTGATGTTTTTGAGAAAGGCCAATGTCAGCGAGCGTGAGAGTTCGCAGATATTCACCCAAAAGACGCATCACCACCTTTTCGCCGGAAACCGTCGGAACGATCGAGACGCGCAGGTCAGCAGAGTTGGTGCCTTTGTGGTAGCGAATGGCGCCATCTTGGCTGCGCATATGTTCGTCGATACGCAGGCGTGCCTCTATTTTTATACGGTTGAGAATATTTTCGTATTGGAGTTTCGGGAGTGTGCCTGCTTCTTCAAGCACGCCGTCGATACGAAAACGCACGAGCACCTCGCTCTCCTGCGGCTCGAGGTGGATGTCTGAAGCACGCAGCAAAATAGCATCTTCAACAATTTGCTCAACAATTTCAGGAGCAACTTTTTGCTCGCGTTTAATGATTTCAGTAAAGCGCACAGCCAGCGCCTCCTTATAGAGCGGGAAGATACGCTCCATGTCCCCACTAAACGCCCAACATACTGTGATTTTCTTGCCAGAGAAAAGGGGTGCAACAGCATCGCTTGTTGCCTTGGGATCGAGAGCGTCTGTTGCAACAACAATATCAGTAGTATCGTCAACCAGAACGACACGATTTTGTTCAGCTGTCTCTTTAGGAATTTTTGCGATCGTGGCTTTTTGCGGCGGGTTCTGCGAGAGGTCGATATATTTTACATGCAGTGCTTCTGCGACTGCGTGCCCCAAGAGTCCTTTGTTTAATAACTCAGCATTAAAAAGGTATTCAGTGATGGCGGTGTGGTGCGATTTAGCGTACTCCTCAGCATGCGCCATGTCCTCAGTGCTCACATACTGACCTTTCAGGAGAGCATCTTTAATAAACGCATCTTCCAGTTTGGTGACGGGTTTTTTCGTTTCTGGTTTTTGCTCGGTAGAGTCGGTCATATATTAGTGCTTAAGAAATGCATCGACACGCCCAAGAATGTCGGTGGGGGATGCGTCTGCTTTGACGATGTACTCTTTCACACCCATGCTTTTGACGCGTGCTATGTCCTCTTCTTGTCCAAGGTTCGACATGGCAAAGACGGGGATCTGATTATTCTGTTTCTTCAACTCTTCCAACACACTAAATCCGTCGCGTTTGGGCATCATGATATCAACCAGCATAAGGTCGAAGTAACTACCGCCAAGTGTGCGCAGAGCATCGTCTCCATTGTAAACCACAACTACGTCGTAACCTGCATTTTTTAACTTCAGACTCATGACTGTGGCGAGCGCCTTCTCGTCTTCAACTAATAGGATACGTTTCGCGCCGCTAGGAGCAGTTTGTGATTGCGCTGTGGTAGGGGTTGGTTCGGTGGTGGAAGGTGTTGGTGCTGCTGGCTGCGACTCTGGCTGTGGAGTTGTGGGTTGTGGTGCTGACACAGGAGTTGTTGCGAGTGTTGCTATTGGTTGCGCTGCAGGAGTTGCCGCCGCAGGCGCTGCGTTTGTAGAAGTTGGAGGAGTGTTTACGGTCGCTGCGGGAGCCACTTGGGTTTGAGGGGTTGGTTGTGGAGTTGTTGTGACTGGGGGAGGGGTCGATTGCGGCGGTGGCGCAGGCACCAGCGAAGCGAATGCTGCATCGATAGAGGCTGCGTCCCACCCAACGCCCTGGAGTTCTTGGCGTATCATGTCGTCTGGTACGCGCACACTTTTTCGTGTGCGTATATATTGGAGCATCTGTTCGTCCATTACCAAAATAATACCACCTTTGTTCGCTATATTGAGAAAAAGTGTAAAGAAGGGTAGAGTGTGAACATTCCTTCTTTGCTGAGGCTATGGAGGACAAGCGCGCGGTTAGCTCAGTTGGTAGAGCAACTCATTTACACTGAGAAGGTCGGGGGTTCGAGTCCCTCACCGCGCACCAAAAATGCCAGACCCGGCTATTATTTTTGAAAACGACGAGGTGGTGGTTGTAGACAAACCGTCGGGGATGATTGTGCATCCTGACGAGAAGCATGACTATCCAGCTCTGACTTCTTGGCTCGCTGAGCGTTATGGGGAAGGGAACTACTACTTAGTGCACCGCATCGATCGGGAGACTTCCGGCGTGCTTATTGTTGCGAAAACCGAAGCTGCATACGCGTATCTCAAAGAGCAGTTTCAAGAGCGGCTGGTGCGTAAAACCTATCGCGCGTTTGTGTACGGCGTTATTAAAGATGAACGCGGTATTATCGATAAGCCTATCGGTAGTAGTCGCGGTGGACGGGGTCCTCGAAGCGCCTTGCGTCCGCAAGGTACCACCCGCGAAGCGGTCACGACTTTTCGTGTGCTCGAGCGGGGCCACGATACAACTTATTTGGAAGTAATGCCCAAAACCGGCCGCACCCACCAAATCCGTGTGCACGTAGCCTCCATCCAACGCCCTATACTCTGCGACCAACTCTACGCGCCCAATCGCCCAGCACTCTTGGGATTTGAGCGTCTAGCACTACATGCCCTTTCTCTCACTCTAACTTTGCCTGGCGGTACTGAGCAGACCTTTGCCGCCCCACTACCCCCCGATTTCATCGAGGCCGAAAAGAAATTGCGTCCGTAGCCTGTTTGTGTTAGATTGTGCTGGCATAAGAGCGGCCTCGCGGCCCTCATATATCCGTCGCTCGCTCGGAATAAAAGCAAGCTTTGATTCACTCACTCGCTAGGATATGAAATCTGCAGTCAAAACATCCCCAGTCAACATGAAGGCGCGCGCCGAAGTCGGTATCCGCACCGGCGATACTGTCCGTGTCTGGCAAAACATTGTTGAACTCAAGAAGGGTAAGGCTGCCAACAAGAAGGAGGTCCTCACTAAAAACACCCGTAAGCAAGCGTTTGAAGGTCTCGTCCTTGCGGTTAAGCACGGCACTGAGCCAGGTGCTACCTTTACGGTGCGCCGTGTTGCCAGTGGAGTAGGGGTGGAGAAGATCTTCCCACTTTACTCGCCAATGATCGACTCTATCGAGGTGTTGCGCCGCGCAAAGGTGCGCCGCGCAAAGCTCTACTTCATCCGCGAGAAGGCGTCGCGTGACCAAAAGCGCGCTATGCGCAAGTCGATGCAAGTTTCTCTTTCGACAGAGGATTTTGCTCCAGAGCCTGAGGTTGAAGTTGCTGCTCCTGCAGCTGAGGACTTGGTCCCTGCAACTGAATCAGTAGAGACTGTCTCTGCAGAAACTCCAACCGAAGAAGGTCTCACCAACGAGACCCCGGAGACAACCGCGCAGTAAAAAGGCCATAGCGCCTTTTTTGTTTTAGGGTATACTGCACCTTGTTCGTATTGTTCGGTTTGTAGCTTGTCTGATTACACAGATGCCCAGGTGGCGGAATTGGTATACGCGTATGCTTGAGGTGCATATGCCGCAAGGCTTGGAGGTTCGAGTCCTCTCCTGGGCACCAAACAAAAAACACCCAACCAAAAGTTGGGTGTTTTTTGTCGGTTATAGTAGTGCTAATGTTCTCGTGGTTACACATGCCTTTGCTTGATCCTGCTGGGCCCATTGCTTTGGGGGAGCGCTCAGTCATATACACTACGTTTGCGCTCAGTGCGATCGTGGTGCTACCGGTTTTTATCATGCTATTTCTCTTTGCGTGGCGGTATCGCGCTTCGGGGCCGCTCGCGAAACGTGCGCATGCTCCGCATTGGGATCATGACAGTACGATCGCAGAGATTGTGTGGTGGGTGATTCCTGCGCTCATTATTCTGTGTCTATCGATTCTCGCCTGGAAAAGCTCGCACAAGCTTGATCCCTATGTGCCACTACCAGGAACACCGCTTGAAGTCGAGGTGGTGGCGCTCAATTGGAAGTGGCTTTTTATTTACCCGGAGCTTGGGATCGCGAGTGTGAATGAGTTGGTTATTCCGCAAGATGTGCCAGTACATTTTTCACTCACTGCCGACGCGCCCATGAACTCATTTTGGGTGCCGCAACTTGGTGGCCAAATTATGGTTATGCCCGGCATGTCGACGCAATTGAATCTCATGGCGACACGCACAGGCGTTTTCCAAGGTTCATCAGCAAACATAAGTGGCGAAGGATTCTCTGGTATGGCCTTTACGGTGCGCGCAGTAGCACAAAATGATTTTGCAGCATGGACGAGTTTGGTTCGTCTCTCGCCCTCAACGGTGCCCCTTACACACGAAACCTACCCTCTCCTTGCAGCAACCAGTACCTATGACCGTGTGCGCTATTATGCGCCGGTG
Organism: uncultured Candidatus Saccharibacteria bacterium; assembly: GCA_964424235.1. Taxonomy (GTDB): domain Bacteria; phylum Patescibacteriota; class Minisyncoccia; order Phycocordibacterales; family SBAW01; genus GWA1-54-10. The sequence continues at coordinate 33,574 of CAYRHY010000001.1, read as the reverse complement.
GCGGATGATCTTTATACTACAATTGCTGGGAAGGGTATGGTGATGCCTATGCACGACATACAGATGTAATTATATGACGTGGCATTCTTTTGTATTTGGCAGACTCTCGCTTGATGCGCTACCGCAAAATCCAATTGCGATGGGCGGTGCGCTTGTTGAGGTTGTGTTCATCATCGGCTGTTTCTTTGTGCTGGTGCGCTTTGGGTGGTGGAAGAAACTTTTGCGAGAGTGGCTTATGTCGCTTGACCATAAGGGCATCGGCGTCATGTATATCGTCATCGCGCTCGTTATGTTTGTGCGTGGTGGCGCAGACATGGTGCTTATGCGCCTACAACAGGCACTCTCGGTGGGGGATTCCTCAGGTATAGTAAGTGCCGCACACTTTCAAGAGCTCTTCACTGCACATGGCTCTATCATGATCTTTTTTGTCGCGATGGGTATCATGTTTGGCATCATCAATTTGGTGCTACCGCTACAAATAGGTGCGCGCGACGTGGCGTTCCCACTCCTCAACAACATTAGCCTCTGGCTGTTTGCTGCAGGTGCGCTCTTGGTAAATATCTCGCTTATGCTCGGTGATTTTTCTGCGGCAGGCTGGCTCTCATACCCACCGCTCTCTGAATTACAATTCTCGCCTGGTACCGGAGTCGACTATTGGATATGGGCGCTGCAAATTGGTGGTGTTGGAAGTTTGATCTCAGGGATAAACTTTTTTGTCACCATTTTGAAGATGCGCTGCCGCGGCATGACACTTATGCGTATGCCTATGTTCGTCTGGACAGTATTAGGTTCCATGACGTTGGTTATTTTTGCGTTTCCCATCTTCACACTCACACTTGCGCTTCTCGCGCTTGACCGCACAGTAGGCTTTCACTTCTTTACGATCGATGGTGGTGGCAATATGATGCTGTACGTTAACCTTATTTGGGCGTGGGGCCACCCGGAGGTGTATATTCTTATTTTGCCGGCGTTCGGTATCTTTTCGGAGATCGTGCCGGTCTTCTCCCAGAAAAAACTAGCGGGCTATACCTCCATGGTCTATTCGATAGCGGCAATAACTTTTTTCTCATTCATTGTGTGGCTACACCACTTCTTTACAATGGGTGCAGGCGCTAAGGTAAATGCATTTTTCGGTATCATGACGATGATTATCGCCGTGCCCACGGGTGTAAAAATATTCAACTGGCTCTTTACTATGTATCGCGGGTCGATTCGCTTCCCGACACCGATGCTGTGGTTTATGGGTTTTGTGGTGTGCTTCACGATGGGTGGAGTGGCCGGCGTGGTGCTCTCTGAGCCGCCGGCAGATTATCAGCTGCACAACAGTCTCTTTTTGGTCGCGCACTTCCACACCATGATTGTGAGTGGTGTTTTGTTTGGCTATTTTGCAGGGCTCGCGTATTGGTTCCCAAAAATATTTGGCTTCGCACTTGATGAGCGATGGGGGAGGCGAGCATTTTGGCTTTGGTTGTGGGGATTCATTTTGGCGTTTGGCCCACTCTATATTTTGGGCTTTATGGGCGCGACACGTCGGCTCGACCACTATGCCGCTGGTCTGGGCTGGCAGCCGCTCTTTATTGTGGCGGCAATAGGTGCGGCACTTATCGTGTTTGGTTTTGCCACCCAGGTCATACAGCTTGTGGTGAGTATAAAAAATAGGAAAAAACTACGCGTGGGTAGCGACCCGTGGGATGCGCGCACGCTAGAGTGGTCTGTGTCTACGCCACCGCCAGTCTATAATTTCAAAACACTTCCTGTTGTGTACGGTCGTGATGCGTTTTGGATGCAGAAAGAAAAGGGTACAAAGCTACAGGAAAAAGATGAGGAGATCGTACTCCCGAAGCCATCTATGGTAGGTCTCATTCTTGGCGCACTCGCGACCGCTTTTGGGTTTGCGGTGGTGTGGCACATCTGGTGGCTCGCTGCATTAAGTCTCGTGTTGTGTATTGGCACTATACTCGCGCGCACCTTTAGTAATGAGATCAAACATGAAATGTTGATACGACCATGATGCACCGAGACGACAAAACAACACTCTTTGGATTTTGGGTGTATCTCATGACCGACTTCGTCCTCTTCGCAGGACTCTTTGCGGTATATGTGGTGTTTCGGGGAAGTACAGTGAGTCCCACAGGAACAACTCTTTTTAGTGCGTCCTATGTACTCATCGAAACAATGGCACTGCTCACGAGTAGTTTTACCTGCGGTTTGGCGCTCCTTGCATCACGAGCACATAAGGTACGCGAGACACTTCTTTTTTTGGTGGTAACCTTTGCGCTCGGCGCGCTGTTTGTTGGTATGGAAGTGTTCGAGTTCGCCAAGCTTATTGTTGAGGGGTATGGCCCCAGCACGAGTGGATTTCTCTCGAGCTACTTCGCACTCGTAGGCACACATGGGCTCCATGTCACAATAGGCTTGCTGTGGCTGCTTGCACTCATGTTCGCAGTATCATTCCAAGGATACACCAATACTTCAGCACGCAAGGTAGAACTGTTTGCACTATTTTGGCACTTCCTTGATGTGATCTGGATCTTTATCTTTACCATCGTGTATCTCTTTGGCTTTCTATGAAACTAACGCGTACCACTTATACCATCGGTTTTGTGCTTTCACTCATAACGACGCTTGCAGCGTATGACCTCACGCTGCTTTCTGCGCGTGGAGCACATACTTTTTCACACATCACACTGATGGGTGTGCTGCTCACGCTAGCGTGTATGCAATTTATTGTCCAAGCGATTTGCTTCCTACACCTCCGGGTGCGACCTGCAGAGAAAGAGAAACTCTATCTATTTATTTATGCATGTGCACTCATACTCATGCTTGTGGTCGGCTCATTATGGATTATGATGCATTTGAATAACCGCATGATGCTCGAGCCGCAGGAGATGTATCGATATATGGATAGACAGACTGGCATATGATGCGCGCGTACTACGAACTCACCAAGCCACGTATGATCTACGGCAACCTCTTTACGACGGTTGCAAGCTTTTTGTTTGCGGTGCGCTGGCATATCGAATTGCCGCTTTTTCTTGCAACGCTTGTGGGGCTTGGGTTGGTGGTCGCTTCCGCGTGTGTGTGCAACAACATTCTTGATCGCGACATAGATGCGCACATGGAGCGCACCAATAAGCGCGCGATCGTGCGGGGAGAAGTTTCGGTACGAAATGCACTTGTTTTCGCAGTACTCTTGGGGGTCGTCGGATTTGGTGTTTTGTTCCTGTTTGTAAATATGCTGAGCGTTGTTGTGGCGGGAATCGGTTTTATTTTTTATGTGGGGCTTTATACGTTTATAAAACGATACTCCTGTTGGGGTGCGTTAGTAGGCTCTGTGTCGGGCGCTGTGCCTGTGGTGGTGGGGTACACTGCCGCAACTAATCGTTTTGATATTGTCGCCGCACTCCTTTTTTTGGTGCTAGTGTGCTGGCAGATGGCACATTTTTATGCAATATCGCTCTATCGAGCTCATGAGTACACAGCCGCGAAAGTGCCAGTGTTTGCGGTGCGCCATGGTGCACGCAAAACGCGACAACATATCATCGGCTACATTTTAGGCACTATGGTCGCGCTGGTGGCGCTCTGGGTTTTTAGCGAACTTGGTTCGATATTTGTTTTGACGATGCTCGGGCTTACCGGGTGGTGGCTCTACAAGGCGATGACACATGCGCCCTTGGACGCCCAGTGGGGGAGGGTGTTATTTAAATTCTCCCTCAAGGTGCTTGTGGGATTCTCGCTCCTACTCGCTTTTTCACCATTTTTACCGTAGCTTCGCGCTCTATTTCCTCGCTGGTCAAAAGCTTCTGTTTTTGCGCTCGGGATGCTATATATAGGGGGTTCTGGTGCTTCATGGTGGCTATGGTGTAACGGTTAACACTCGAGTTTGTGGAACTCGCAATCAGGGTTCGATTCCCTGTAGCCACCCAAAAATAAAGAGCGAAGCGACTATATTTTTGGCGTGTGCCCGCATGGGTGCACCCATAGAAATTTTTGGTTAAAAAGTCTTTTATGTAAGGCACTATTTAGTTCGAGCCAAGCTATTTACAAGTATATATTTTTGTGATATATAAATACTCAGTAAGCTAGTTCAATACAATCTGTAGAAAGGAGGTGCCACATGGCATCTAACGAACCAAATGTGTCAGAGCGGCTCGCATATGCATTCGCTAACTGGCAGCACAATTACTTTGCTTACGAGTTCGCCGTTGCGATGATGCGGAATAAAGGAGAGGCTACCGACCAAGAGAGCCTCGTATCCAAGAATGGACACCGGCTCGCCCAAGCTATCTTAGATAATCGCGTTCAGGCCCTCGTGCCTGAAGAATGGCGCCCGAGTGAAAGACTTGCACGTCAGAATAGCGTGGGCGGAAGGCTCTACACTCACTACGGTACATTTCCTCTCGAACTCTTCAAGTGGAATCGTTGCTCGCGGCGCGTGTACCACTTACCCCATCAACTTGAAGCACTTCTGGCGTCAGCTACGCTCCCAGAAATTCGCTGGTGCGACGTGATGTGGCCGTTCGAATCATTCATCATCACTCTCGAAAGGCCTGTGCAGACGCTCCATCCAGGTGGTTTCTATGAGCTAATCGATACGCTTCTCGTAACTAAGGCGGATTTGGGTGAAGGTGATGGTCCTGGCGTATGCATACGTTGGTTCCAGGTCCCTCAAAAATCTGGAATGCGCTTGGGTTTGAGCATTTCGGAAGTGGCTCAGTTCGAGCAGTTGTTAAAGCGAAAGGAGTACAACAAAGCTGCTCGTCTCCTGGACGGTGCTGGCAACAAGATGGTCGAGTGTTCTCCAGCTCTCTATGGTTCGCAAAGAGGAGTCATCGACATCGACACTGAAATTGACCAACGAATCGAGATTGAGCCTGAAGAGCTTTATCGAAAGAATGGTTGGGGGCCGGAGCCATGGGAGAAATGCCCCGACTCTACTCGCTCTCTGTTCGAAACGATAAGTGTCACAATGCGCATCGTCATTGGCTGGATGTTGTATCTCGAGACTCTTTCCAAAACCTCCGTCCTTCAACGAAGGGAGTCGAGGAAGGGCCACGTGAGGGCAATTAGTGGCGGCGCTTCTGGCATCATCACTGAACCCGAACACATCTTCGACATCATCGGTAGGGGGCAGATTGGTAAGGCTCAAAAGGGTACCACTTCTGAAACAAGGCATCGAAATGGCCCCGCCTTCATACGCCCCCACTGGCGCAGTCCATATTGGCGTCGTCCGTGGGGTAGCCCACTGGACGCTGAGAAGACGCTTCGCATCCCAGCAAAACTGGTACGCGAAGACCTTGTTCCACTCTACGGAATCATTGGCGGCACCAAGACTGTCGTAATTTTGGAAGAGTAACCTCCTTTGCAAAACTTTGTGACTCAAGACAACTCGCTCCACCCCAAACCTGGGTGGAGCGTTTCTTTTGATATAGTACTTGAATGGATAACAACAAAAAGTTTGTCATTCGCTGTAGAGCAATCATTTTTGATGGGGTAAAACTTCTGGTGGTTCGACATGCCCATGATTCCAGTTTCGCAGCGCTGCCTGGAGGACATTTGGAGTGGGGAGAAGACGTTAAGGAATGCTTGCGGAGAGAAATAATTGAAGAGTTAGGAATCGAGCCTGTGATTGGTAGACTACTCTATATAAATACATTTGAAGACAAAAACAATATACAGCCCGTGGAGTTTTTCTTTGAAGTTACGAATTTTGAAGATTACAGAAATGTGTCTAGTCTAGTCCGAACACATGCACACGAAATCGCTTCTATTGACTGGATAAGCCCAACCGATGAAATACGGCTTATGCCTAAGAAACTCGCCGAGGATTTTAAAGCAGGAAAATTGCTTTCACCTGAAGTGAGATATATTAAGGTGTAAGAAATAGTGAACTACATGGTAGGGTAGAATATAGGAATATAAACCGTTGAGTCATTCTTTCTCTCAAAAACAGTTCGAACGTCCTCTACGACGGCACCCCAACTGAAATTACCGCTCTGCAAGTGCAGGAGAGGCAGTGGGGCGCAGCTCAATAAAACGCTTTTTCCATGCTGCAGAGAATTTAGCGATGGATATTTTCTTATTACTTGCTGACTCGGCAGGGTCGTTGTAATAGACATACTCGTCGTCTATGCCGTCGAGTACCACTAGGTGGGGGACAGGATTTTTCGGATCAAATTTATAATGCACCGATGCAATAACTGGGCCCTCGTGGAGTGATGTGCTGAGTTTTGAAAGCGCATCTTTGGTATCTTTGAGATCGTACGCTACACCTTGTAGGCCATATTTTTCTCCAGTTGCAATTAGGCCCGCATACGTCCAGCCAATTGAATTGATATATGCACCTGGTACGGCGAGTGTTTCTCTGAGTACTTTGTTTGGAGTGGTTGCATCTGGGAGATAGTAATTAACTATCATTGAAAGACTGGCGATACCACAGCTGCGCTTTTGCCACAGCGGTGAGGTGATGTCAGTAAATTGTGAGAAAAAGGGTACTTGAGGGACAGAACGAACCTCAGCGGGAGCACTCGGGGGCAAAGTAAACATGGCAGCATCATGTCAAAAATGTCCCCTTGTCACAAGATGACAGAGATAATTTGTGTGCTCTGCTGACTACGCTATATATGATCAGATTACTTACCGCTTAAACTTTTTTCGAAGGTGTGATTCACGGCGCAACAAGGCCATGCGTTTTTCTAAGAAACGTTTGCGCATGCGCGCTTTAAGCGCTGCAGCTTTTTGTGATGCACGCCAGCCTACGGCAGCAAAAATGACGTTTGTTGTAAGTACTATTTCAAACGAAAATAATAGGTTTGGCTCGGTCAGTCGTGGTGTAAGAATAAAAAAAGTGAACAGGAACCCAACCATACCCACTACGACATCCATACAGCGATTGGCTGGCGTCTCTTCAATACGCACCATCGCTTCCCACATCTCGTAGGAGATAAGTAAGAGGAGTACCAGTAAAAACGAGGCAAGCGCACCAATATTAATATATGAAATCCCAAGTCCAAGTGAGAGGCCTGAGAGAAGGTGGACGACGCTCCACAAATCGAGCCACGCTCCTTCACGCCAGAGGTCTCTGCGTCTAAAGACAAAACGTCGTACCATCTCGCCATTGTACCGTGCACGCAGTGTATTGCTGGTGTGAGTGAGTGGTATACTGATTTTGCGTGAAGAATAAAGGACCAAAAGTACCACTCGAAGAGTACGCGCTCGCGATAACCCGCTGGGTGGGTTCGATGCCTTCTATTGTTGTACACACGCTTGCATTCTTGTCGTGTTTTTTGCTGGTAGCGCTCGGGGTCTTGCAATTTGACCGCATGTTGCTTATTCTCACGACCGTAGTTTCACTTGAGGCGATCTACCTCTCTATCTTCATCCAGATGACCATAAACTTCACCACGCGCACTATCGAAAGTGTCGAGCAGGACATCGATGAGATCCAAGAGGATATCGAAGAGATCCAAGAGGATGTCGACGAAATTCAGGAAGACGTGGATGAAATCCAAGAAGATGTCGATGAAATTCAAGAGGATGTCGAAGAAATGCACCAACGCGATTCCAGCACTCCTTCTTAAGTAATGCTATATGCCAGCTATTCAACAAAAAGCTCGAGGGTTTTGGAAAGAATTTCAAAGCTTTGCCGTTAAAGGTAATGTGGTTGATCTCGCGGTCGCCGTCATTGTTGGTAACGCGTTTAGCGCCATAGTAAACTCGCTCGTGGCTGATATCATTACGCCCCTCCTAGGGCTACTGACAGGAAACGGTGCGACCGACATAAAAAATCTCAGCCTTACATTGCATTCACCAAACCCATTCATAACCGGCGCGCAACCACTTCTGTTGCACTACGGCTCGTTTTTGCAGACGATCATAAACTTTTTTGTTATCTCACTCTCAGTATTTGTATTCTTTAAGATAATTGCATCTATGCGCCAAAAGCTCTTTCGAGAAGGGGAGGAGACGCCAGCAGCACAAAAGCCCGCCCAAGAGCGTCTGCTTGAAGAGATCCGCGATCTTCTAAAAAATAGATAGCGCTGGCTCGCGTGCAGCGACACGGGAGTGGTATACTACTGCCATGTCTGAGGAAAAAAAGAAGTTCGAGCTGTCACCATCAGCAGCTATTATCATCGCGGGTGTTATTATTGCTGCCACTATTTTCGCGGTAAATCGTGCACCAGCACAGCCTACGCTTGCGAATGCGGCCGCAGCGGGCGCTGTAGTAGCCCCTACCGACCTTAATATCCGCCCGCCATCTGCTGAAGATCACATCATTGGGTCGCCCACGGCACCCATCGTCCTTGTTGAATATTCTGATTTTCAGTGCCCATTCTGCTCGATGGTGTACCCAACTCTCAAGAAGATCGTCTCTGAGTCGAACGGACAAATTGCGCTTGTGCAGCGCCAACTCCCGCTCGTTTCGATTCACCCGAATGCAAACCCCTCAGCTAACGCTGCTGAATGCATAGCGGCACAGCTTGGCAATGATGGCTACTGGAAATTTGCTGACGCCATTTTTGCTGATCAAAGTAAAATGTCAGATGCGTACTACGCGCAGTTAGCAGGGCAGTTTGGTGCTGACATGGCGAAGTATCAAACCTGCGTCACAAATAAGACGTACCAAAGTAGAATTGATCAAGATACTACCGAGGCAGGTCAAAACGGTGGAAGTGGCACCCCATTTACAGTGGTGGTAAATACGAAGACTGGTAAAATGGCGCCAGTCTCTGGCGCGCTCCCCGAAGCACAGTTCCAAAGCGTTATTAGCTCACTTAAATAATCATCATGATGTTATTTGAAGGTCCGGGCGGGTTACAGTTTGCACGCGCAATAACCGTCGCTGGTTGGATGCTAGTTGCGTTTTTAGCAGTTGGTGTGGTGAGCGGTATTTTGAACTTGCGCTATATCGGCACGGGAGTGCAGGCGACCAACACTATTCAAGTGACCGGTCATGGTGAAATGCTCGCAGTGCCAGATATTGCAACGTTCAGCTTTTCGGTTAGTGCTATGAAAGCAACGGTTGCTGACGCGCAAACCGAAGTAACTACTAAAGCAAACACTCTCACGGAGTACCTCAAGAGTAAGGGTATAGATGCAAAGGATATAAAGACGACCGATTACTCTATCCAGCCGCATTATGAATACCAATCGGCAGCGTGCCCTGCTGTTGCAATGGGTTCAGCCGCAGTATACTGCCCTCCAGGCAAGCAAACACTCACTGGCTACGATGTTTCTCAATCAACCACGATCAAAGTACGTGACACCAGCAAGGCAGGGGATCTACTCGCGGGGGTTGGCTCTAAAGGAGCCACGAATGTCAGCGGGCTCAATTTCACGTTTGATGACCCGACTGTCCCACAGCAAGAAGCACGCGACAAGGCGATAGCAGATGCAAAAGAGAAGGCAAAGAAGCTCTCCAAAGAGCTCGGTGTGTCGCTGGTGCGCATCGTCTCGTTTAATGAAAACGGCTATAGTCCGGAGCCGTATGCGGTACGCTCGTATGCCTCCGCTGGCGCAGACAGCAAAGCGATTGCTCCTGAAATCTCCGTGGGTCAAAATAAGCTGACCAACGACGTCACTATCACCTACGAGATCCGATAAATTTTTGCAAGATTGAGTAAGTAATATAAAAGATTATTGGTACAGTAAGCACTATTCCAAGAAACGAACTATCTGAGCAGAGTAGTGGTGGTGGACAGACGGGTACCAAACTTGGCCCATGATAACTACAAGTAGAACTGCAAACATATCGAGCCAAAACAATGCCTGGTATGAGAAAGAGTAAAGAAAGAGCCACTTTCACTAGTGTTGGTTTAAACATGGTTTCAATATAGCACGATTGACAACTGGCCCTGGTGAGGTATTATAGGGTCATTAAAGCCCTGCGGGGCTTTTAAAAATGCCAATAAAATCACTATGAACGCACTGATGAATTATTTTAAGGACGTCCGCTCGGAGATGCGTCATGTGTCATGGCCAACCCGTAGCCAGGCTATTACCTACACTGTGGTGGTCTTGGGTATATCGCTCGCGACCGCGCTGTACCTTGGCGCGTGGGACTATGTCTTCTCAGCGCTTATTCAAAAAGTTATCTAATCTACGCACGTATTATGGCAAAACAAGACAGCAGTGTTGGGCGGGCATGGTATGCCATTCACACCTACGCGGGATATGAAAACGCGGTGGCTCGTAACTTGCGCCAACGCATAGAGTCACTTGGTCTGCAAGACAAGATTTTCAACGTTATCGTCCCAACCGAGCGCACCGTCAAAATTAAGGGTGGTCGCCGCGTTGAGGAAGAAGAGAAGGTGTATCCGGGCTATGTGCTCGTCGACATGCTCGTGGATGATCAGTCTTGGTATGTTGTGCGCAATACGCCGCGCGTCACCGGCTTCGTGGGCTCTGGGGTCAACCCAGTGCCACTGCGCCAAGATGAGGTAGATACGCTCCTGGGGCGCATGCAGGAGACCGAGGGCCGCGTCACGCACGCGATTGATCTTGCGGTGGGCGACGCGGTCGTTATTGTCGACGGACCGTTTAAGGATCTTGACGGTAAGGTGGGTGAGGTGGACGACGCCCGCGGTAAAGTAAAAGTCCTCGTCTCGATGTTTGGTCGCGAGACGCCAGTAGAATTGGACTTTTTGCAAATTAAGAGAATTTAGAGTACATTGGCTCTCGGCAAGCTACCCCTTCGGACCTGTAGTCAGCAAAGCAACGGTCAGCTCAGGGGCACTTGCCTCTCGCCAAAACCACCAACAAACGTATGGCAAAGAAAATCACTAAAAAACTGAAAATTATCGCTCCCGCAGGCAAAGCCACGCCGGCGCCTCCTTTGGGCACCACGCTTGGCCCTGCAGGTATCAACATCGGTGAGTTCGTAAAGAGGTTCAATGATGCGACCGCGCCTATGGCTGGTAGCCTTATTCCGTGTGTCATCACCATCTACGAGGATCGTTCATACGACTTCGTACTTAAAACTCCTCCAGCTTCGAATCTTATCATCAAGGCGCTTGGTAAAGAGAAGGGTTCAGGTAAGCCAAATACTTCGAAGATTGGTTCGCTCACCAAAGAGCAAGTTCGCAAGATTGCTGAAGAGAAGATGTCAGACCTTAACGCAAAAGATGTTGAAGGCGCCATGCAAACCATCATGGGTACCGCACGCTCGATGGGAGTTGATATAAAATAATTTTTTTAAAATATTTCAAAAAGCCGCTTAATGAAGAGCGGCTTTTTGTGTATGGCATACTTAAGGGGTTACCGATAATACTCTCAATGATTATGCGTACATATATTTTCGCTTGCATGAGTATGACTCTCTTCTTGCTTACGGTACCGGGGGTTCGGCTTGCGACAGCCGCTTCATCGCAGGTGATACTGACGCCAACGAGCGGCGGCTCCATTACTGATGCTTCGGGTGCTGTATGGCAACTCTCGACCGCCGGTTCGCTCTATGAAAATAATTCTCCCGTTTCTGGCGGGGGCGGTACCGCGATGCTCGTATATGTGCCTGAGAGCAAAACTATATGGGGCAAAGATGCGGCATCGGGCCAATGGTATACATGGGATGGTCGCTACTGGATGGGGCCAAAATCAAGCCCACTAACTCAAAGTACCGGGACGACAGTACTCACTCCCACAAGCGGCGGTTCTTTTGTCGATGCGACAGGCGCACTGTGGCAACTTTCATCTGTTGGCTCAGTCATGCAAAACGCATCGGCACTACCTGGCGGAGGTGGCACGGCACAACTGGTATATATAGCATCAACAAATACTGTTTGGGGGCAGGATGCAAAAACAAATCAGTGGTATATCTGGGACGGTCACTATTGGGTAGGATCAAATACAAGTCCTTTGGCTCAACAAACCAACTCGCAACCACAAACTACGCCAACCCCAGCACAGCCACAGATACCAACTCAGCCCACTGCAAACCCAACACAACCTGGCTCTATTCCAAACACTCCAGCTACAACACCTTCCAATCCAACAACCCCAACTCAAACTCCATCGCAACCACAGCTTCCACAATCTTTACCTATAGGCTTTGCTGTTGGCGCTCGGGTGCGGGTAATAGAGAGCCGGGTAAATGTGCGCAGTAGTGCACAAGGGGTAATACTGAAAAAAGTGTCGCGGGGACAAACAGGGACAATAATCGCGGGTCCAGTAATGCGCGGTGGGCTTACGTGGTGGAAGGTTCAGTATGACAATGGTGTGTTGGGTTGGAGCGCAGCGCGCTTTCAAAATCTTGCACTGCTCGCTGTAGTCACCACTCCCAATACTGGTAGTACCAATCCACCCACTTCAACTACACCAAACTTGCCCACAACTCCGACCACACCACCAACAAGCACCAACACACCAACTACTCCAACCCCAACAGCTACAGGGAACTTTCGTGTAGCGAATGGCAAGATATATGATCCGCAAGGTACTGTCTTTTTCGCACGAGGTATTAATATTGGTGACCCAAATATCGGGCAGTCGGTGCTCGACTTGTTCCCAGGTATCACCTTTGTGCGCTTTGCGATTGGTAGTTATCAACCACCATCCTACTTCCAAAATATCGTGAACACACTAACCGCTAAACACGTGGTAGTAGAGATTGAATATCACCCATGGCCACTCACTCGCGCATATCCAGATGCGGCTGAGGCACAGTGGTACGCTTCACTTGCGCAGGCATATAAAAATAATCCGTATGTGTGGTTTGGCACCATGAACGAACCACAAAACGGCTATGGCGCCGACGAGGCGAACATCACCGCGGAGCAGATGAGTGTCTATAACGCAATTCGGGGCACTGGCTCTCAAGCGATCGTTATGTTGGAGGCGGGCGTGGGCGCAGGGAATCCGCAGACGGTGGGTGCGGGCTCGGGGCTCACCGAGTCGAGTTATGCAACCATGCATAATGTTGTCTGGGATCTGCACTTCTACGGGTGGGTCGCCAACGGGAGCACCGACCAAAACTATATGAATAGTCTGTTGCTTGGTAGTCCGAGTAGTCATGCGGGAGTCTCTGCTGCACAAACGATACGCAGCGCAGACGGGATCATCCCGGTCATTGTCGGTGAGTTTGGCAACTCCACTGACGGCGCCACAATTGATGCAAATGGCAACCAAGTGATTAGCGCGGTTACCAGTTACGGCCCCACTATTGGCACGAGCGGCTTTGCAGCCTGGCACTGGTTTGCCTCCAACAATCCGGGCGACCTACTCACCCAGTATGGCCAACCAATCCTCACCGACTACGGCAAACAAATAGCGAACATTATCAAAACCTCGGCCGGATTATAGCCTCCATAAGGTAATTGCATAAAACTGCCACCTGCATTACTCTGCAAAAGGCTTTTCTTTTTTGGGGGAAAGGGTTGGAAGATGGCTGAACAAAGTGATCTTGAAAGACTACTTGCTGCTATTGCAAATCAATACCCATTCAGTCAGGGCAACTATCCAAATATGCCGGCTGGTAGAGACGGGAGAATCCTTTTTGCCATTCGCCATATTCGCGACCATACGGATAAGGCGTGGGGCGCGATTGCTGCTGCAACGCCACACAGGATCATGCTGGGGAAGTCAATTTCACTCAAGAGCAGTTTGCTGCAATGATTCTTGCCGCAGCGAAGCTAGCAGTAAACGCACACCAGCTGCTGATCCTGTGTGGCGTTGCAACAGCTCAACAACAATTGGATGCAATGCTTGCCTCTCTTCGCCCACGTACTGCTTGATCCGGTGCGTTAAGTCAAAAATCCGCCGCCCCGAGTAGTCTGGGGCGGCGGTTTCGTATTTTGTGTCAGTAGACGATGGTCATTCCTCTCCTTTCTGGAGGATGGTTTGTTTTCCACGTTCCCGATAGAACCTGTCGGGAGTCATATCCATGTGCACAGTGAGTCCTAGCTCTCCAAAGCGCTGAAGGAGTACAGCTCCTTTTTGTTGGGCGATCTTGCGAGCGGTTGGATGCACGTCCGGTCGAGCGCGCCGCTCAGCAATGTACACCAAGGCAGGCAGATCACCAGTTACTCGACAGGCAACCTCCATACCCATAGGCATGTAGTATTGCTGCACTTCACGAGATACACTAAGTTCGCAAATACGATGGAGCTGTTTCCTAAGTAGCTTCTGCGCCTTTTGGTCGAGCGCGTCAGTGAGAACTGAGCGATACCATTTCCCAAACCCGTAGTGGGCTGTGAGAAGCGGCATCCTTTGGATAACTGAACGATGCCTCTGGAGGTCGCGGAATGATCCGAAATCAATCCGATATCCCAGTTGCAACGTGCCACATTCTCCCAAGAACCCAGGCAGCTCTGTGAGCACGGGTCTGTCGCGGAAAAGTCCCGCATTTTCAGCCAAAAGTTTACGATCGACTGAGTCCCGAAGGACAACCAAGTCTGGCTGGGCATAATCATCGGTAAAGAAGTAGTAGGCACCTTTCATGTACTGGTCGACGTATGTTTCAGTTGCCTCGTAACGCTTATCCGAAAAAGAGTCAGGATAAGCTTCACAAAGAGCGTCTTCGATGACATGCGCAACAGTACGCACTTCAATCAATGGATGATGCCGCAACCGAACCAAGTGGTCGCTCGCATGGCGAATCTCAGTATGCCACGCAAGGTTTGTTGAGGCGCCAGCTGGCAAAAACGCACGCATGATATCAAAGGTGCGAGCGTTAACGGCGCGTTTATAATCATCATCCTTCTCGCCTTCATTCTGCGGGTATGCTCTGAGTAAAACACCGCGCATTTCTTCGACGCCGGCAAGATAAAATGCTCGCCATTCCTCGAGAATCGTATTCCCCAAATCCGAATTCGTTGGATCAACGAACCGTTGTTTGGCAAAGTCGATGTATCGAGTCGAAGACTCTTGGCCATTGTATAGCCGAGAATCCTGTATGGCTTTCGCGACAAGCATAGAAACGCCCTCGATGAATATCGTGACAGTTCCGCAGTCGCCGATGGATTTATGCCCGTAGCCCACATAGTACATACTCATGAACTTGCCCGCACCAGTTTTGGCAAGTTGTACAAGATGGGCGTCGATACCCCCAACCGAGCGGGAGTGCAGTGCTTGCAGCATCGCCGCTTCATCTGCACGGATAAGAGCACCTGTTTCCAGGATTACGACTTGGCCGCCGCCTGGTAGTGATCGCCGAACATGGCGAAGTTCTTGAACCGACATCTGTATATCCTTCCTGTTAAGTTCAGTCCTTCGCTATAGTACGAGGCGAAAGGGGAGTCGTCAAAATAGGCACGGGTTACTTTGTGTGGTATTGTCTCGTGCAGTTGCACCATGTGTGGAGGTATCTGTGAAAGGTGTTTTGCCTGATCATGTGCTCAAGCGAATTCTGCGAGGGCATATCGTTGGTATCGATGAGGAGTTTGTAAACCCCGCATCGATTGACTTACCGCTTGGTACAGAAGCCTATCGCCTCAACCGAGTATTTCTTCCGCAAGCAGGCAGAACCGTACGTTCGTATCTGGAACGTTACGGCACTCGCTTCGACCTGAACAACCGGCTTGAGGTCGGTGTGCCATATCTTGTGCGTATACAGGCTGAGTTTCGCTTGCCGCCAGAGGTATACGGTTACTTCAACCCAAAATCAACGACAGGACGCATCAATCTTCTCTGTCGCGTCGTCGCCGACGGCGTGCCTATGTATGACGCACTCGTCCCAGAGGGCTATGAAGGGGAAGTGTGGGCACTCTTGCGCCCAGAGAGCTTCCCGATCCTTGTTCGTCCGGGGAAGGCGGTTACCCAACTGCGTCTTTTCGATGGTAAGAACTTTCTCGATAGTCTTGAGGTTAGCCTTGAGGCTGCACAGTACGGACTGTTCTATCATCCAAATGGACAGCGTTTCAAGCCGGACGAATTTGCTCGCCACTCTGACTCGCTATTTATGACTGTCCGAGTGGAGCCTGGCATGCCTGCATGGGAATGTCGGGGCAGTACTACTGAACTCGATTACGGTAAACTAAACTATTCACCTTCTGATTTTTTCCAGCCAATCGAGGTTAGAAATGGCGAGATAGATTTGCGCAAAGGCAGTTTCTACATCCTGAGCACATACGAACACTTGTGCCTTGGGGCAACTGTCTCAGCAGAGCTGCGAGCTATTGACCCCCGTTTTGGTGAACTCCGTTCGCACGCAGCGGGGTTCATTGACCCTGGGTGGGGATGGGGAGTTGAAGGGGAGGGCACAGGGCGTCCCATTACTCTGGAGATAACCCCTCACGAGAACATAACCATCCAGCACCGGCAAACCATTGCGCGCGTCAGGTTCGAGCGCATGAAGTCTCGCCCTGAGGTGCTCTATGAAGTTGGCAAACCAAGTTACGCAGGACAAAATCAAGGTGCAGCACTTTCGAAGCACTTTGCTACTGCGTGATGTGTGCCGCAACCCTCGCAAGGGGGTCGCGGTTTTTCTTTTGCAACAAGTTTGGTAACTTGAGTCTTGGTAGCACAATGGAGGTGATTATGACTGATACATGGGCAGGCAAGCTTTTTGTTATCGACGGCTCTGACGCTTCGGGCAAGGAAACGCAGTCAACAATGGCTGTGGCAGCGCTGCAAGCATTCGGACAAGCAACTTCTTACTTTGATTTCCCCCAATACAAAACTTCAGATGGGGGCCGCCTTGTGGGCGAGTGTCTTGCGGGTAAGTGGGGTGATTTTGTAAACCTTGATCCGTACATTGCATCCTTTCCGTATGCGTGGGATCGGCGAGAGGCAAGAGATGCCATACGAGGAGCGCTGGCTTTAGGTTCAGTTATCTGCAATCGGTACGTGCCGAGTAACCTTGCACATCAAGGGGCAAAATATACTTACTGGCAGTCATCAGAGTTTGGTGGAGAGAAAATAACTCATTTTTCCGCCACGATGAAGCAAATTGAATATATACAGTGGTTGGAAAATCTTGAATATCAACAATTGCAACTGCCAAAACCCGATCGAGTAATATATTTATACGTCCCGCTCGAAGTCTCGCGTGCACTTATGGCGGACAAAGCAAAGGATCAACATGAGAGAAACGAGCAGTATCTTCAGCATGTAATTAGTTTGTATTCACGTCTCGCACGAGAAAGAGACGATTGGTTCATCGTCAACTGCGCACCAAACAATGTTATGCGTACTTGTGCAGATATTCATGAGGAGGTGATGAGTATAATCTGCTCCTTAAAGTAAGTTTTAACTTGGGCCGCCTAAGGGCGGCTCACTCTATTTATGAGAAACCCAAAGTGCTACAATCCCCTGTATGGAAGATTATTCATATATTCAAAAACAGGACCAGGAGCTTTTTTCGGTACTAGAAGGGGAGGAGACCCGCGAGCGCGAGGGGCTAGAGCTCATCCCGTCGGAGAATTATGTGTCACGCGCGGTACGCGAAGCACAAGGTTCGATTTTGACGAATAAATATTCTGAAGGCTATCCCGGCAAGCGCTACTACGGTGGCCAAACATTTACAGATAAGGCAGAGGAGATCGCGATCGAGAGAGCAAAGAAGCTCTTTGGGGCCTCATTTGCCAATGTGCAGCCACACTCGGGCGCCAACGCTAATGTTGCGATGTACATGGCACTACTACAGCCGGGCGACACCGTGCTGGGTATGGACCTCTCTCATGGTGGCCACCTCACGCACGGCCACCCCGTGACCTATATCACTAAGTTCTTCAACTTTGTGCGCTATAAGATGAAGAATGTTGAGACGGGCGAGATTGATTACGACGAGATGCTCAAGGTTGCCAAAGAGCACCGACCAAAAATTGTGCTCGCCGGCTTCTCGGCATATTCGCGCGAATTAGACTATGAAAAAATTGTTGCTATTGCGCGCGAAGTGGGGGCGTATGCCGTCATGGACGCAGCACACATCGCCGGGCTTATAGCAGGCAAGGCGGTAAAGAATCCCTTTGACGCTGGTTTTGATGTGATCACCTCTACAACGCACAAGACACTGCGGGGCCCGCGCGGCGGCATCATCCTTACTCGCGAAAGCGAGGAGATAGGGAAGAAGATAGATAAAGCAGTGTTCCCAGGCCTCCAAGGTGGCCCACTGATGCATGTTATCGCAGCTAAGGCGGTCGCCTTTGGCGAGGCACTCCATCCGAGTTTCCAAAATTACTCGACGCAAATTTTAAAGAATGCGAAAGCGATGGAAGAAGTCTTTCGCAATACTCATATTCGTATGCTTGGGGGTGGCACTTCCAACCATCTCATCTTGGCGGATGTCTTTTCTTCGCTCAATATCACCGGACAAGAGGCGGAGGTGGTGCTCGACTCGGTTGGCATCACGCTTAATAAAAATGTGATCGCTGATGATCCTCGTTCGCCGATGGATCCTTCGGGTATTCGCTTTGGTACGCCCGCCATCACGACGCGCAAATTCACAGAAAAGGAGAGTGCCCAAGTGGCCGAGCTCATGATCGATGCGCTCAAAAACACGAAAGACCAAGCGAAACTTGACGCAATCCATACTGAAATAAAATCTTTGTGCGCACAATTCCCAATCCCCGAGTCGTTCATAGGGTAAAATAGGAAGATGTTTGGGCTGAAGAAGCGGTTCATTAAATTTTGGCAGCGGTGGGAGCGCACGTTCAACTACTCGTCGCTTATCGGCGGCTTTGTGGTCGACCTTTTTCTCGCGAAGAGCCCTGACAATGTGCTCGACAATATTCTCCTCCTCTTCTACCTCACGCTCTCGGCGTTTCTTATTGTGCTCATCAATATCCGCTCGGCGCGCAAGCCAAGTTTGCGGCCACTGCTCCTTATCTTTATCCTCCAGTTTTGTTTCGGAGGTCTGGCAGGGAATATGCTCATTCTCTATGGCAAAAGCGGGACATTTGGCGGGAGTCTTTTGTTCTTCTGTATACTCACCGGTTTCGCGCTGGGGAATGAGTTTCTCAAAACACGCTACGACCAATTGCGTTTCAATCTTGCTATCTACTATTACCTTCTTTTTACCTACTGCATCATCTCTATACCGACATTTGTTGTGCATCAAATCGGCGCGTGGGTATTTTTACTCAGTGGCGCGGTGAGTCTCGGCATTGTCGCACTCCTCTTGTGGGCATTCCACGTATTTGTATTTCGTAAAAAGGAGCCGCATAAAACGTATGAAGTATCCATTCTTATTGCAGTTATTTTTGGGCTTTACAGCGGACTGTATTTTCTTAACATTGTGCCGCCTGTGCCGCTCTCGGTGAAATCGATCGGTGTATATCATTCATTTGCACCACTACCCGCAGCGGATGCACAGGAACACTTGTACACCGCGACGTATGAGAGGCCTGCGTGGGGAGTATTTTGGCGCGACACTTCAGCGACATACACCATTACGCTTGGCGACAGCGCTTACTGCTATAGCGCGGTCTTTGCGCCAGGTAAACTCACCACCCCTATCGCGCACCGCTGGGAAAAATACAATCCAGAAACAAAAAAATGGGAGACGCAGGCGCTCACACAATTTCCCATCAGTGGTGGTAGGGAAGAAGGTTATCGCGGCTGGAGTATCGAGCAGGGTCTAACACCAGGAGATTGGCGCTGTGATGTGGAAACAGGACGAGGAGCGCTCATTGGGCGCATAGCTTTCACTGTCGTTGAAGGGGCTCCGAAGCTCTCGACAACAAATCTCTAAGCGGTACAGTGTCGCTAGAAGTTTATTGGGTGAAAACACTGGCTGATTGGGGGGTGTTATGGCTTGGGCGTATGCGTGGCTTCGTGTTGCAATCTACAACGCGCAAATAGCGCTTATCGCGAGTTACGTGTTGGTAACTGGCGCAGCTGTCTCGCTATATCTTTTGTATGCGCTACATTTTAAGGCGGCTATTACCGATAACTTGCTGGCGGTGTGCATACTGTCAGGAGTGTTGTGTACTTTCGCAGCACTACTTGCCCCCTGGGTGGCGACCTGTCGAGCACTGAAAGCTGCTCTTCTGAATATAAGCATTATTACCGGCGTATTATTCTTGTGGCTAGCTGTGTTTCGGCTGCTTTTACCCTTTGCGTACCTTCTTGCTGCAGATTTTCTTAGTGGGGTACTTCTGGTGTGGTTCCTTATGCGCTATGCGACGAGAGTTGCGCAGAAGAATGGGCGCGAACCCTTCACGGTGTGCATGCTTCATACGCTGCAGATGCTGAGCATGAATGTCTTGGTTGTCTGGCAAGTCTTGATCGTTAAAGCAATATGAGCGTGTTCGGGCCAGGTTGTACAACCTGGCCTCTATCTTTTTATACGGGCCGGTTTCTGATAGTGTAAGCACTATGCAGGAGCAGATTTCCCAAGCAGTTAAACAGGCACTCGCGGAGCTCGGTATCTTTGAGGTGGATTTTGTGGTTGAGCGTCCTAGTGATCTTTCTCATGGCGACTATGCAACCAACGTTGCGCTCGTGGCGAGTAAAAAAGTAGGTAAAAATCCTAAAGAACTTGCACAAGAACTTCGTGAAAAACTTCTTTCCGAAAAGTCCTCGGGCCGCCTCAGCGCAGAAAGCAGCGCTGTAGGCTTCCAGACATTTTCTCAAGAAATTTTTCACTCCGTTATTGAAAAAATAGAAATCGCAGGCCCTGGTTTCATCAATTTTTATCTATCAAAAAAGACAGTTACAAAAGAGATTGCTGATGCTGCAACAAAAGACGACTGGGCAAACAATGCTATCTATGCTGGCAAAACGGTGATGGTGGAATACACTGACCCAAACCCATTTAAAAAATTTCACATAGGCCACTTGATGAGCAACGCAATTGGCGAGGCTATTGCACGAACACTTGAAGCTGCTGGGGCAAACGTTATACGCGTGAACTATCAGGGTGATGTTGGTTTGCATGTCGCCAAAGCAATTTGGGGTTGCCAGCACAAGGATATGATGGATCTAAAAAATAGACCCACCAATTTCCATTTAGGAGAGACACCAGATGCATATATAAAAAATAATTGGGATATTTTTTATCAGTTTGGCAATGCTTGGTATGAGATGCCCGATAGTGGAGCTAAGAAAGAGATAGATGATCTTAATCGAGAAATCTATAAAGTTTTAGCTGAGGAACAAGAAAATAAAGAGGTTAGTAACTCGGAGCTTCTGTTGATATATAGGGATGGGAGAAATGTTTCCTTAGAGCATTTCGAAAAACTATATAAGATTCTTGGAACTGAGTTCGAACATTTCTTTTTCGAAAGTAAATCTACCCCCGAAGGTTTGATGCTCGTAAAAAAACACATCGGGGATGTTTTTGAAGAAAGTAAAGGTGCTATTGTTTTTAAAGGAGAAAGAGTTGGGTTGCATACTCGTGTATTTATAACCTCTCATAATACGCCCACTTACGAGGCGAAAGATCTAGGCCTTTTGCAATTAAAAAAAGAAACTGAGCCCAGTCTTGACCTTTCAATAACCATTACTGCTAACGAGCAGAATGATTATTTTAAAGTTATGCTCGCTGCGGCAAAAGAGTTACCCGAAGTACAGGATATTGCAAACAAAACGCAGCATGTTTCTCACGGCATGATGCGATTTGCGTCAGGAAAGATGTCGTCGCGCAAAGGAAATGTGATTACCGGCGAGTCATTACTCAATGATTTAACCGAAGCGTCCAAAGAGAGGATGCACGGGCGTGAATTAAAGGATGCAAACAAGATCGCACAGCAGGTGGCGGTAGGTGCGGTTAAATTTGCGGTCCTGAAACAGGGGAGCGGGAAGGATATTGTCTTTGACCCCGAGAAATCGCTCTCTCTTGAAGGCGACTCGGGGCCCTATCTCCAATATGCGCTCACACGCGCTCGCTCGCTGCTGCGAAAAGCTGAAGGTTTTGAAGCAAAAAGTGACGCAGCAAAAACAGGTGCCTCTGCTGCAGGTCAACAAGGGGACGCGACGGCACCCGCTTTTGCTGCTTCGGGTCTCGAGCGTTCTGAGTCTGCGGCTCAGTCGCTGGAGCGTTCTTCGCTCGAACGCACTCTCATCCATTTCCCTGAAGTGGTTGCCCGCGCTGCGCGCGAGCTTGAGCCGCACTATGTTACGACCTTCCTCACTGAGCTCGCTTCGCTTTTTAACTCATGGTATGCGGCTGAGCGTGTCATTGGAAGTCCCGAGCAAGAGTACGCTGTACTACTCACGAAAGCATTTGAGCAAACTATGCAAAAAGGTCTCACACTGCTAGGCATCCCCACGCCTGAGGAGATGTAAAGGTGCTGTTTGTTGACTCTCAAGCGATACGGTAGTTAAGTAAGAGTGGAGGATAAAACTGGGAGGAATTCATGACGCCAAAAGTGGTTGCCAACTATGCGCACACGGAAAAAAATATAGGTGGCACATTGTGGATAGATGTAGCTCGGCGTGAAGTCACTCTTTCATTTCAGCCCGGGGAACTGTATGGACTTGCCGCATGTTTACACAACAGGTCGGGTCTTCCCTTACCTCAAACCCTAGAGCAAGCTATGCAAATAGGCAGAATACGTGCCGAGCTTGAATGTTTTAACAGTGTCCCGCTCGTGAGGATTTTTTGTGGCAGCTCTATGTGTCTTCTTGTTAACGAGGTTGAATTAGACACCCTCATCGCGTATTGGCTTGAACGCTATGCTCCAGCTAAAGTGCACCAGTTGCTTCAGGTTGGCGTAGCCTGATAACTCTTCCCGCCCGCAATGGCGGGAATTGTTTTTATAAAAAAAGAAACCCAGGGTCAGCATGTGTGCATGCTAGAGACCTACCCATCAAAGGTCGTACTGTGTGCACCTAACCAAACTGTAGGGGAAATGAAAAGTGGATAAGGAGGCTCATTTCGCGTATAGTCTTTTTTATATGGTAGATGACAGGAAGCAGGGGGGTGAGGAGCTTCACCACGAGGCTGAGAAGCCGAAGTCGGCGCTTGCAGCGCGTGAGGAGGAAGTGCTCGCGTTTTGGAACCGTGAGAAGATATTTGAACAGTCGCTCCAAAAAAAGGCGCCCAAAGGTGAATATGTGTTTTATGATGGCCCACCATTTGCCAACGGGTTGCCCCACTATGGCCACCTGCTGCAGTCAGCACTCAAAGATGCTATCCCGCGCTACCGCACCATGCAGGGGTATCATGTTGCACGCCAGTGGGGGTGGGATTGTCACGGACTCCCAGTTGAAAACCTAGTTGAGAAAGAGCTTGGATTTAAATCGAAGCGCGACATCGAAGAGTATGGCATAGCAAAATTTAATGCTGCTGCGCGCGAAAGTATCATGAAAGATGTGGCCGATTGGCGCCGCATCATCCCGCGCATGGGTCGTTGGGCCGACATGGAACACGACTACAAAACGATGGATGCCTCCTATACCGAGTCGGTGTGGTGGGCGTTTAAGAATCTCTATGATCGTGAGCTTGTATACGAAGGATTCAAAGCGATGCACTTGTGTCCACGTTGCGGCACGACTCTTTCAAACTTTGAGGTGGCGCTTGGATATCAAGACATTGAAGATATTGCGGTGTTTGTAAAATTGCCGCTGATTGATGAGCCAGGCACATCGTTGTTGGTGTGGACGACGACACCATGGACCTTGCCGGGCAATGTTGCCGCCGCGGTCAATAAAGATGCTGCGTATGTGAAGGTGCGGGTGGGTGAGGAGTTTTTAGTGGTTGCCAAAGAGTTGGTATCCAAGGTGTTTGGTGATGCAGCAGAGACAGAGGGTGAAGTGTTGGGTTCAGAGTTGGTTGGGATGTCGTATGAACCGCCGTTTAACTATTTCCGCGAAGCACTCCACAAGCACAAGACCCATGCATGGAAGGTGTACGCCGCACCGTATGTCACACTCACGGACGGTACGGGCGTGGTGCACCTCGCCCCCGCGTATGGTGCTGAAGATCTTGAGCTAGCACAGAAAGAAAAAATCCCGCTCATTCATCATGTGGGGGAAGACGGGAAGTTTATTCCTGCGGTTACCGATTTTGGGGGGCTTCCGGTTAAACCAAAAGGTCGTCACAAAGAGACCGATCAAAAAATTGTCGAACATCTCCAGAACAGTGGCCGACTTTTTAAACACGAAACACTCACACACTCCTACCCACATTGTTGGCGCTGCGACACACCGCTCTTAAATTGGGCAGCAAACTCGTGGTTTGTTGATGTACAGAAAATCAAAAAAGATCTCATTGATGAAAACGCAAAAGTCCATTGGGTGCCTGAGCATATTGGGCGCGGCCGTTTCAATAATGGTCTACAGAGCGCTCCGGATTGGGCCATTTCGCGCAGCCGCTATTGGGGCGCACCTATCCCGGTGTGGCGCAACACTAAAACGAAAGAGGTAAAAGCGGTGGGCTCGGTTGATGAGCTCCTCTCTATGGTGCGCCGCTCCGGGAATCGCTACTTCATGATGCGTCACGGTGAAGCGCGCAGTAATGTCGAAGGATTTGTAAATTCGACTAATGATATTGAAAATCATCTTACCGAAAAAGGAAAAGAGATGGTGCGTAAAACAGCAGGTGAGCTTAAAGGCGCGGGCATCACGATGATCGTTGCGTCTCCTATCGCGCGTGCGCAAGAAACAGCAAAGCTCGTAGCAAAAGAGTTGGGGCTCGCGTCGTCAGCTATCATGACCGATACACGCCTGGCGGAGGTGCACTTTGGCGAGAAGAATGGCGCACCGATAGCACAGTGGCAAGCTATTTTTGCAACACTGTCGGACAAATTTAATAAGGCTGCGGTTGGCGGTGAGACGTATGCGCAGGTCTATGCACGGGTGGGTGATTTCCTTTTTGACATTGAGCGTCGCTACACTGCAAAAAATATTCTCATCGTCTCGCACGGGGTACCGACATGGCTAATGGAGAAGGTCGCGACCCGCACCCCGCATCACAAGATCAAGCACGAGGCTAAACTCGATCCAGCGTCATGGCGTGAACTGGAATTCATTTCCTATCCGCGCAATGATAAGTTTGAGCTTGATTTGCACCGACCGTACATTGATGAGGTGCCTTTGGGTGATGCTATTGGCGGTGAATGGAAGCGGGTGCTTGATGTGTTTGACTGCTGGTTTGAAAGTGGGTCGATGCCATTTGCGTCGCATCACTATCCACACACTACCGATGAGTTTAACCCAAAGAGAGGTTTCGGATTGTTTGCGAAAGGATATCCAGCGAACTTCATTGCTGAGTCGATCGATCAAACGCGCGGTTGGTTCTATTCGCTCATCGTGCTTGGCGTGGCATTGTTTGGAAAGAGCCCATACAAGGCGGTGGTCACGAATGGTTTGGTGCTCGCCGAGGATGGTCAAAAAATGAGTAAGCGATTAAAAAATTATCCTGACCCTATGGAGTTGGTTGAGCGCTTCGGGGCAGACTCCATGCGCTACTATCTCCTCTCATCAGCGGTTATTCGTGGTGAGGATCTGCGTTTCTCGGCGCGCGGGGTAGAGGAAGTGTCTAAAAAACTCCTCATGCGTCTTGATAATGTACGCAGCTTTTATGAGCTGTATGCTTCAAAAAAGGAAGTAGAATCTTCTCCTTCCGAAAATACGCTCGACCGTTGGGTGCTCTCGCGTTTGGGTGAGTTGATCCGTGATACCACTGCAGGGTTTGAAGCGTATGAACTTGATGTGGCGACGCGACCACTCATGCAATTTGTTGATGATCTTTCGACCTGGTATCTACGCCGTTCACGCGATCGTTTCAAAGACGAAGGGAAGGAAAAAGACGAAGCACTTGCAACACTACGCTATGTACTCTGTACAGTCGCTCGTGTGATGGCTCCAGTCATGCCGTTTTATGCGGAAGATTTATATCAGCGCATGAAGGATTCACAAGACCCAGTGAGTGTGCACCTGACGCAGTGGCCTGAGGCATCAAAAATAGATAGCACACTGCTGGAAGATATGAAAAAGGTGCGCATCATAGCATCACAAGCACTGCAGTTGCGGGAGAAAGCAAGTATAAAGATCCGCCAGCCACTCGCGACACTTACTATTGGCGAGCAATCATTCACCAGCAAAGACACACTACTGGATATTTTGTCTGACGAAGTGAATGTTAAAGAGGTGTGTGTTGATACAAAAACAGGGAAGGAAGAAGTACTGCTCGACACTACGCTCACCGATGAGTTGCGTGAAGAGGGGTTGCTGCGTGACCTTATCCGCGCTATTCAAGATTTACGCAAGCAAGAAAAACTCACGATTGCTGACCGCCCGCGCCTCACCGTCGCAACCACGCTAGAGGGAGAGCAGTTTTTTGAGAAGTTTGAGAATATTATTGTTGAAGAGACGAATCTCGACAGTATCTCGGTTGAAGCGGGTGGTGAAAAAACATTTGCGCCGTTTCCCTTCACGCTGACTCTGGAGAAGGATGCATAAGATACACGTGACGCGTGGGGTGGTGTTAGGAAAGCGCGGCGCAGGAGAATCTAATACACAGATTGCACTTCTGACCGAGGAGTTGGGGCTTGTGCGTGCCTCCGCGCGCTCCGCGCGCAAAGAGGTGTCGAAATTGCGCTATGGACTCGAGCCGCTTACACTCGCGCGTTATAGTTTGGTTCGCGGTAAACACGACTGGAAACTCACTGGTGTTGAGCATATCGAACACATTGCAGCTGTGGGGGGTGCTACTGCGGGGCAGGGAAAGGTTGCGCGGTTGCTCTTGCGCTTGGTACGTGGGGAAGAGCAGTCTCCAGAACTTTTCGCACTCACTGTTAATGGGTTTTTAGCACTCGCAAAAGCTCCCCCTGAAGATCTTCAGGCACTTGAGTGTGTACTCGTGCTTCGTCTTCTTGCTAGTCTGGGGTATGTGCCGCACTCTGCAGAATTAGCACCATTTTTGCTTGAAGATAGTTACTCCTTAGAGACGCTCTCGCAGGCGCATGCTACGCGCAGCGCGCTCGTGCGCATCATCAATGCTTCTCTGAGCGCTACAGGGCTCTAGTCGTGTATACTTTTGTGTATGGCGCCAGGTAAGGGGGACAAGAAGAAAGACTCAATAGAGGAGCTTAAAGACGCTCTCTATTCGCGTGAAAAACCTGCTGCGGCAAACCCTGATGAACGCTCGCCGCTCTCACCGATGCAAGATATTCATCCGCCGGTAGCTTGGAAGGATACTACAATAGAGAGTGCAGGCTCGCGGCCGATTGATGTCGACACGCTGCGCCCCGTTGATATGAAAAAGAAAGGTATGTCATTTGCGGTGAAGTTCTTCATTACGTCACTCCTCTTCTTTTTGACTGCCTGTGGAGCCGCGGGGTATATCATTTTTTATGGAGGAAACACTATTTCACCAAAAAATATTGATGTGCAAGTTATCTCCTCTTCGATTATCGATGGTGGGAAGCCGGCGACCTTTGAAATTATTATCGATAATCGTAACCAGTCACCGCTGCAGACGGCTGAGCTTTCTATTGACTATCCAGAGGGTACGCGTGACCCAAACGACCAGTCAAAACCACTTAACCACGACAAGATTTCAATCGGCGCACTATCACCAGGTCAACAAATTAAGCGCACGGCAACTGCTGTGTTTTATGGCAAAGAAGGTTCATCACAAAAATTGAGTGTAAACCTTTCGTACACGGTGCCTGGCTCTAACTCTATTTTTCAAAAACCGGCCGAAGCAAATTTCACGCTAGGCTCTTCGCCTGTATCAATTTCAGTTGATGCACCCGCTGAGGCTATCTCCGGCGAGCAATTTAGCATGGACGTTACGGTAACCAGTAACGCAACCTCGCCTATAGCTGATGTGGTGCTCCAAGGGCAGTATCCATTTGGATTCTCTGTTATTGCTACCAACCCAGCGGCAGACACAGGTGGCACTATGTGGCGCCTGGGCACTCTACAACCTGGTGATACCAAAACAATACATCTCACCGGCACTATTGATGGACAAGATGGTGAGGAGCGCGTATTTCGTTTTGTGACGGGACCGGTCGCGGATGCGACAGATACCACTATCAAAGTGCCATTTATTACTGTGCCACAGACGCTCACTGTGCACCGCCCATTCGTAACCACCAGTATCGCGCTCAATGGGAAGACAGGGAAGTCTGTATCTATCGCAGGGCAACAAACCGTACAAGGTACCGTCACGTGGCAGAACAATCTTTCGGTGCCCGTCTCTAACCTCGAGCTGCACCTCTCATTCGCCGGCCCCATGATCGATACAAACTCTATAAATGCGGCAAACGGATTTTATCAATCCCAAAATCAAACTATCATCTGGTCGAAGGACCAAGACCAAAATCTTGCGACTATCCCGCCGGGAGGCTCGGGCACTGAGCAGTTTACGTTCTCCACTCTCGCGCCTGGTGCGGGTGGGACGGTGTATGTAAACCCAACCGTGAGCCTGAATGTTGGTGTGTCGGGTGTGCGCGAAGGTCAGTCTGGGGTGCCCGAAACAGTCTCTTCAGCTGCGACCATAGAAGCCTCTATCGCTTCGGCTGCTAGTATCACCGCACAGGCGCTCCACTTTTCGGGCCCATTCCAAAACGCGGGCCCCATGCCGCCGGTGGCTGAAAAAACGACTACGTACACCATCCAATGGACAGTAAAAAATTCATCAAACACTATTGCAAACGCAGTAGCACAGGCGACACTACCTCCGTATGTGCAATTTGTTGCGGCAGCGCAGGGAAGTGGTATTACCTATGACTCTGGCACGCGCACGGTGACCTGGAGCCTGGGAGACCTTAAGGCGGGTACCGGCTATAGCGCCGCGGCTAAGAGCGCTGCATTCCAAGTTGCTATCACCCCAAGTACGTCACAGGTAGGCGGCACACCTGTGCTCATGAACGCAACGGGGTTCACTGGGCAAGATCGTTTCGCACAAGTCGGCATCACTGCGAGCGCGCCTGCACCAACCACTGCGCTTTCAGGAGACTCTGCAAGTTACACAGCTAATATGGCAAATATTGCGCCGAAGCAGTAAAGTAGCACATATGGCAGCTAACGACACTATGGAGAAAATAGTCGCGCTTTCTAAGCGCCGCGGCTTTATATTTCAAGGATCTGAAATTTATGGCGGCCTGGCCGGTACGTGGGACTATGGTCCGCTTGGCGTAGCACTGAAGAAAAATATTGAAAACCTCTGGTGGCGCATGTTTGTTGAGAGTCGTGATGATATGTATGGCGTAGACGCCGCCATCCTCATGCATCCTAAGGTTTGGGAATCATCAGGTCATGTAGCTGGGTTTGCTGACCCGCTTGTGGAGTGCGAAAAATGTCACCAAAAGGATCGAGCAGATATTCTTATTGCTCGAGTAAAGGGTGATTCTGTGCTTCCTGCCGATCCAGAAGCGCAAAGAATCATACTGAATGATCTCAAGATAAAATGTCCTTCTGGTGGGCATCATAATTGGACGCAGCCACGACAATTTAACATGATGTTTCAAACTCAGATCGGAGCGGTTGAAGGTTCCATCTCCTATCTTCGCCCAGAAACAGCAGGAGGTATTTTTGTGAACTTTAAGAATGTGCTGGATTCGCTTCACCCAAAGCTGCCGTTCGGTGTCGCCCAGATAGGTAAGGCGTTTCGCAATGAAATTGCGCCACGTGATTTTATATTCCGTTCCCGCGAATTTTCACAGATGGAAGTCGAGTACTTTGTTCGACCGGATAGTTGGGAAAAACATTTTGAAAACTGGCGCAAGGATGTGCACGAGTTTATACAAGCAATCGGCATACAACAGGAGGGTGTACATGAGCTTGAAGTAGCCGCAGAAGATAGAGCCCATTACTCAAAGCGCACCATAGATTTTGAATTTGATTTTCCATTTGGTCGCAAGGAACTTTTTGGGTTGGCATACCGCACCAACTTCGATCTTACAGCGCACCAAACAGGCTCTACCGCTGATCTTTCCTATCGAGAAGAAGGGGAGGAGCCATTTATTCCACACGTTATCGAACCGTCTTTTGGTGTTGAGCGTGCCTTGTTGGCGGTTTTAGCCTCTGCGTATACAGAAGACGATCTTGGTGGAGAGAAGCGCGTATATCTGAAATTTAAGCCGAGTGTAGCGCCTATTAAAGCCGCGGTGTTCCCACTTCTGAAAAACAAGCCCGAGTTGGTAGAGAAGGCGCGCGAGGTATACAGCAATCTTAAGAAGGAGATCCCGCAAATTGTGTGGGATGACAACGGCAATATAGGGAAGCGCTATCGCCGCCAAGATGAAATCGGCACCCCGTACTGCATCACTATCGACTTCGACACACTTGGCGAGAAGCCTGAATATAAGGACACTGTTACGCTGCGCAATCGCGATACGGGTGAGCAGGAGCGTATATCAATAGCAGAGCTCGTCGCATTCCTCAAAAAACACATAGCGCCTATGCTAGGATAGGGCTAT
This sequence comes from uncultured Candidatus Saccharibacteria bacterium, assembly GCA_964424235.1. Classification (GTDB taxonomy): domain Bacteria; phylum Patescibacteriota; class Minisyncoccia; order Phycocordibacterales; family SBAW01; genus GWA1-54-10. The sequence continues at coordinate 3,323 of CAYRHY010000001.1, read as the reverse complement.
GAAGGACCGCGATATACAGGTAAACCTCACCTCGGGTACTATTATCACCACGATTCTTTTTTTGGTGCTTTTTGCTGCTCTGTGGTACTTGCGCGAGATTGTCCTCATCCTCCTTACTGCGATAGTCATTGCCTCGTCGATCGAGCCAGGAGTGCGCAGCCTCAGGCGAGTGCTCAAAGTTTCTCGACTGGTGGCGGTTATCCTCATGTACGCGATAATTGCGGTAGTATTTTTTGGTGTTCTCCTCATTTTCATGCCACCGCTCTTAAATGACGCGGCTAACTTCTTGAGTCAACTCCCAAATACGCTTTCCAACATCAGTGTGGCCGATGTGACGCATGGACTCTTGCCATGGAGCGGATTCAATTCAATCACCTCAGCTGATGTGTTACGCAGCATCTCCTCAACACTCGGCTCATCCACTGGAGGAGTCTTTTCGACCCTCTCTGCATTTTTCGGCGGCCTTTCCTCCTTCATCCTTGTCGTCGTCTTCTCGTTCTCCGTCTTCGTGTTGTCTGTCGTTGTCTCGTCCTTTGTCGTTGTCGTGTTGTTTGTCGTCGTCTCGTCCTTTGTCGTCGTCTTGTTGTTGGTCGTCATGTTGTTTGTCGTTGTCTTGTCCTTTGTCGTCGTCAAGTTGTTCGTCGTCGTCTCGTCCTTTGTCGTCGTCTTGTTGTTGGTCGTCTTGTTGTTTG
>CAYRHY010000001.1:0-2621 GCA_964424235.1 uncultured Candidatus Saccharibacteria bacterium | reverse complement strand
GCCTTTCATCATTCATCCTGGTAGTCGTCTTCTCGTTCTACTTCTCGGTTGAAGAGACAGGAGTGGACGACTTTTTACGCATCGTGACGCCGATAAAGCACGAGGCATATGTACTGGATCTTTGGAAGCGTTCGCAAGACAAGATAGGGAAGTGGATGCAAGGACAACTCATCCTGGCGGTTATTGTCGGCATACTACTATTCCTCGGGCTTACTATTTTAGGTATTAAGTATGCGTTCTTGCTCGCGGTTCTTGCGGGTTTCTTCGAGCTCATTCCTGTCTTTGGTCAAATACTTGCTGCAATCCCGGGAGTGGCTATCGCCTTTACTACCGGTGGCCTAACCGAAGCGCTATTGGTGGCTGGTCTCTATGTTGTTGTTCAACAGTTTGAAGCAAACCTTATCTATCCAGTGGTCGTTAAAAAGGTGGTCGGCGTACCACCCCTTTTGGTTATCCTCGCGCTCCTTATTGGCTTTAAACTCTTCGGCTTCCTTGGGGTGCTTCTCTCAGTCCCAATCGCAGCGGCGGTGCAAGAACTAGTCGCCGACATCGATAAGCGCAAGCGCGCCGCACTCCCACCCGAAGTAGCTCCTGAGAGTTGACGAGAACCTCTCGCCACAGTAGCCTCAAGCAATGGCAGATAAAACTTTTTACATAACAACGCCCATTTTCTATCCCAATGCGAAGCTCCACATGGGTCATGCGTACACCACCACACTCACCGATATTTTGGCGCGCTATCACCGCCTACAAGGGGAGAAGACCTACTTCCTCACTGGCTCGGATGAGAACACGCAAAAGATGGTTGATGCTGCACGCAAGGAGGGGAAGGAGCCGATAGTTTTTTTAGATGAAATTATTGCAAAATTTTCGACGCTTTTTCGTAATCTTGAAATATCCTACGATCAATTTATTCGTACGACTGACCAGAAAAACCACTGGCCAGGTGTGCAATTGTTGTGGACGAAACTTGTTGCTTCTGGGGACATATATAAAAAAGAATATGAAGGACTGTATTGTGTTGGCCATGAAGCGTTTGTTACTGAAAAAGATTTAGTTGATGGTAAGTGTCCTGATCACGGGGTCGCCCCACAATTTCTCAAAGAGGAAAATTATTTCTTCAAGCTTTCCAAATATACACAGCCAATTAAAGAAAAAGTAGTGTCGGGAGAGTTGCAGATAATCCCAGAGACGCGCAAAAACGAAATTCTATCGCTGCTTGAAAGTGGGCTTGAGGATGTGAGTTTTTCGCGTCCTCGTCGCGCAGACTGGCCCGCAGGGCTTGGTATCCCGGTGCCAGGAGACGATACGCAAGTGATGTATGTGTGGTGTGATGCTCTTACGAACTATATTTCCGCACTTGGCTATGGTCGCTCGGACGATGAGTTGTATAAGGAATTTTGGCCAGGTATGCATGTGATTGGCAAAGATATTTTGCGCTTTCATGCAGCCATTTGGCCGGGCATGCTCCTTTCATCTGGTTTGCCACTACCAAAAACACTTTTAGTGCATGGGTTTATAACGTCGGGAGGAAAAAAGATGAGCAAATCGCTCGGTAATGTTATCGACCCAGAGGAACTGATCACTGAGTATGGCACTGAAGCGGTCCGGTACTATCTTGCGCGGCACATCTCACCCTTTGATGATGGTGATATAACTCGCGAAGGTTTCAAAGAGGCATATAACGGTAACTTGGTAAACGGGCTCGGTAATTTAGTTTCCCGTGTCATGCAAATGGCAGAGAAAAATAATGTAGTTACTCCTATTGTCGAATCAACTAAACCCACCGGACTTGAGAGCAATATTCAGCAAGCAATGGAAGCGTTTAAGGTGAATGAGGCTTTAGATTACATTTGGTCTGAAATACAGCGTGCTGATAGAAAAATTACAGAAAAAGAACCTTTTAAGGTTATCAGGGATGATCCTGTAATTGGTAAGGCATTGATTCAAGATCTGGTGCAAGAGGTTTATATAATCGCTAAAGCTCTGAAACCATTCCTACCGCAAACTAGCGAAAAGATATTGGAAGCAATCAAAGCAAACAAAAAACCAGAGAACCTATTTCCTCGCAAGGAATAGTATTCTCAAATTCTTGAGAATATGAGAATAATTCTTACTCTATCTATATGAAATATTTCGACGCGCATTGTCATTTATACATGGAGCAGTTTGCCCAAGATAGGGAAGCGGTACTTGCGCGTATGCAAGACGGAGGGTTTGGAGCAGTTGTGATTGGTACCGACCTTAAGGAAAGCAAGCAGGCGGTCGAGTTGGCGAGCCAGCATGACTTTTTGTGGGCGAGTGTAGGGCTCCATCCAAACGACAACCTGAGTGAGCAGTGGATTGATATATCAATCCAGATGGAGGAGTTGGCGCGCCATCCTAAAGTGGTCGCGATAGGTGAGTGTGGGCTCGACTATTTTCGCAGCGGCGGCACACCTGAGGAAAAGTTAGCGCAGCGCGAGCGATTTATCGCCCAAGCAACGTTGGCGCAAAAGCTAGGGAAAGCGCTCATCATCCACTGCCGTAACGCCCATGACGATATGCTCGAAATTTTGAGCGAACTAAAATTAAATATCCCTGTTGTCATACACTTCTTTACGGGCTCGGGTGAGCTGGCC